>NZ_JBVHZJ010000007.1:82702-234513 GCF_055574655.1 Streptomyces sp. NPDC029956
CCATCCAGGAGACAACCGGCCCGACAGACAGGATGGGGCGGGAAGAGTGGGTGGCTGCCACGTCTCCTCCTCCCCCCCCCCCCCCCCCCCCCCCCCGCCCATCTCGTCACGTCGAAGTCACTCGCGACCGGGAGGGTCGCTCAGCCGATCGCTCGGCCGACGACTCAGCCGATCACTCGGCCGCCGCGCGGGCGGCCATGCGGGCCTTGCGGGCGGCGAGCTTCTCGTCGAACTTGCTGGCCTCGGAGTCCAGGCCGTTCATGTACAGCCCCAGCTCCTCCTGCGCCTGCAGGCCCTCCGGCCCGAGGCCCTCGATCTGGAGGACCTTCAGGAAGCGGAGGACGGGCTGGAGCACGTCGTCGTGGTGGATGCGCATGTTGTAGATCTCGCCGATCGCCATCTGCGCCGCCGCCCGCTCGAAGCCGGGCATGCCGTGTCCGGGCATCCGGAAGTTGACCACGACGTCCCGCACGGCCTGCATGGTCAGGTCGGGGGCGATCTCGAAGGCCGCGCCGAGCAGGTTGCGGTAGAAGACCATGTGCAGGTTCTCGTCGGTGGCGATCCGGGCCAGCATCCGGTCGCAGACGGGGTCGCCGGACTGGTGGCCGGTGTTCCGGTGCGAGATGCGGGTGGCGAGCTCCTGGAAGGCGACGTACGCCACGGAGTGCAGCATCGAGTGGCGGTTGTCGGACTCGAAGCCCTCGCTCATGTGCGCCATCCGGAACTGCTCCAGCTTGTCCGGGTCGACGGCGCGCGAGGCGAGCAGGTAGTCGCGCATCACGATGCCGTGCCGGCCCTCCTCGGCGGTCCAGCGGTGCACCCAGGTGCCCCAGGCGCCGTCACGGCCGAAGAGGCTGGCGATCTCGTGGTGGTAGCTCGGGAGGTTGTCCTCGGTCAGCAGGTTGACGACGAGGGCGATCTTGCCGATGTCGGTCACCTTGGACTGCGCCGGGTCCCAGGCCTCCCCGTCCTCGAAGAAGCCGGGGAAGTTGCGGGCGTCGGACCACGGCACGTACTCGTGCGGCATCCAGTCCTTGGTGACCTTCAGGTGCCGGTTGAGCTCCTTCTCCACGACCTCTTCCAGCGCGTAGAGCAGCCGCGCGTCGGTCCACCCTGTCGAGCTGCCGAGGTGGGGAGAGGTGAGCGTCACGGGGACTCCTGGGGACGGAGAGGGGGCATACGGGCATACCTACGAATCCGTAGGTTACGAGACCGTAGGTTAAGGCTCCGTAAGGCGTCGGCCAAGCCCGTCCAGGCGATGTCCGGTTACGTTCCGTTATGTTCGCTGCTCCGGTGGGGTGCCGGAGACGCAGGTCACGTCCCGGGTGCTGTGTTTCGGGCCTTCGGACGACTACGCAGAGCGGATGCCCGGCGGCTCGGCGCAGTCGGCCGATGGCCCGAAGCGGATGGCTTTCCGGCGCTGGGACGGTGGTTCACGGCCCGAAGCGGATGGCTTTCCGGCGCTCGGACGGTGGTTCACGGCCCGAAGCGGATGGCTTTCCGGCCCTCGGACGGTGGCAAGCCGTCGGTCGGCGCGGACGGTCCGCCGTGGCGCGGTTCGACCCGCTCGGAGCGCGCCGGGACGAGCTCCGGCGGGGAGCCGAGCCCAGGGCGGGGCTCGGGGACGGGCTCCGCATCGGTCCTACCGCGTGCCCGACACCGCACCCCGCACGTCCTCCGCCGTCGTCGGCCGCAGCTCGCCGTCGAGCAGCAGCCAGCGGGTGATCCCCAGCGACTCCAGGAACGTCACGTCGTGGCTCGCCACGATCAGTGCCCCTTCGTACGCGTCGAGGGCCGCCGTCAGCTTCCGTACCGACGCCATGTCGAGATTGTTCGTCGGCTCGTCCAGCATCAGCAGCTGGGGAGCCGGCTCCGCGAGGAGCAGCGCCGCGAGCGTCGCCCGGAAACGCTCCCCGCCCGACAGGGTGCCGACGGGCTGATCCGCCCGGGTCCCCCGGAACAGGAACCGTGCCAGCCGCGCCCGGATCGTGTTCCCCGTCGCCGTGGGCGCGAAGCGTGCCACGTTCTCCACCACGCTCAACCCGTCGTCGAGGACGTCGAGCCGCTGCGGCAGGAAGCGGAGCGGCACCCGCGCCTCCGTCTCGCCCGACACCGGGTCGAGCTCCCCGGCGATCGTCCGCAGCAGCGTCGTCTTCCCGGCGCCGTTCCTGCCGACCAGCGCGATCCGCTCCGGTCCGCGCAGCTCGAACCCGCCTGCCACCCGGGCCCCGTACCGCAGCTCCAGGTTCCGCAGGAACAGCACCTCACGACCCGGTGGCACCGAGGTGCGCGGCAGTTCGACGCGGATCTCGTCGTCGTCCCGCACCGCCTCCACCGCGGCGTCGAGCCGCTCCCGGGCCTCCGAGAGGCGCTCGGTGTGCAGCGCCTTGTGCTTGCCGGCCGAGACCTGGGCCTCGCTCCTGCGGTTGTTCGCCACGATCTTCGGAACGACCTTGTTCTCGAAGCTCTTCTGCCCGTACCGCTTCCGGCGGGCCAACTTCATCTGGGAATCGGCGAGTTCCCTCTTCTGTCGCTGCACGTCCGCCTCGGCGACGCGGACCATCCGCTCCGCCGCGTCCTGTTCGGCGGCGAGCGCGGCCTCGTAGTCGGAGTAGGCGCCGCCGTACCAGGTGACGGCGCCGTCGCGGAGATCGGCGATCTGGTCGACGCGCTCCAGGAGTTCACGGTCGTGGCTGACCACGACCAGGACGCCGGACCAGTTCTCCACCGCCTCGTACAGCCGTGCGCGGGCCTGCAGGTCCAGATTGTTGGTCGGTTCGTCGAGGAGCAGCACATCGGGCCGGGCGAGCAGCAGAGCGGCGAGGCGCAGCAGGACGGACTCGCCGCCCGACACCTCGCCGACGGTCCGGTCGAGACCGACGGCGCCGAGCCCGAGCTGGTCGAGGGTGGCGCGCGCCCGTTCCTCGACGTCCCAGTCGTCGGCGAGGGCGGTGAAGTGCTCCTCGGCCGCGTCGCCCGCCTCGATGGCGTGCAGGGCCGCCCGCTTCGCGTCGATGCCGAGGATCTCGTCCACGCGCCGGGAGGTGTCCAGAACCAGGTTCTGGGGGAGGTAGCCGAGTTCGCCGGTCACCCGGACCGTGCCGGATGCCGGGGTCAGCTCGCCGGCGATCAGCTTCAGGAGCGTGGACTTGCCGGAACCGTTGAGTCCGACGAGCCCGGTGCGGCCGGGGCCGACGGCGAGCCGGAAGTCGTCGACGACCTCGGTGCCGTCGGGCCAGGAGAAGGAGAGCGAGGTACAGGTGATGAACGTGGGGTGATGCGCCATGGAGGCCTCCCGGATGCGTGAGCGCAGACGTGACGTGATGCGACGCGTGGAGACACCGGGGCGCGGGCTGTCTGTCGTCAGAACGGCTCGTACGCCGAGGTCGAGATCGGCACACGCGGCACAGGGGGCACGCGCGGCACGGTGTCTCGCAACCTCAGACGAGCAACGTCCTTCTCCGATCGGACGACGACGTGGACGTGATGAACGGTAGGCCGGGAGCGGGGGAGTGGCAAACGAATTACGGGCGGGGCCGTGGGTGGCGCGGGAACGGGTGCCTCCGCATGGACGCGCTGGGTCCTGACGCACGGACGCGCCGAAGTGCTGATGTTGGTGCCGGTGCCGGTGCCGGTGCCGGTGCCGGTGCCGGTGCCGGTGGCAGTGCCAATGCCGGTGCCGATGTCGGTGCCGGGTGCCCCGAGGGAGTCGCTACGGATGCTCGCGCAGCAGCTCCGCCAGATCCTGGTCCCAGTCCAGGTACTGGTGCTCGCGCCCGGCAGGCACCAGGTGCTGCGAGCGCTCCAGGAAGAGGCGCAGTTCCGACGTCCGGACATGGACCATGGCCACGCCCTCCGGGGCGTGGAACTCGACGACCGTGCGGTCGTACCCGTACGGACGGAGGCGTACGTCTCCGACGCCGGCCGGGCGCTCGACGCCCTGGACGAGCAGCTCGCGCGCGAAGGCCCAGGAGACCTCGACGCCCTCCAGGGTCGCCGGAGGAGGGAACGCCATGCTCACGGCGTACGGGTCCTCGCGGTCGTACCGCAGGGTGGCGGGGACGGTCTCCATCCGCGGAGCGGATGCGACCAGACGGGCCTGGACGGCCTGCTCGATGACGGCGGACACGACCGGCTCCTTTCACGCGGACTTCGGATCCCATGCGTCTCCCCGACACCAGGGCACCTGACACCTGACAAGACGAGCGGAGCGGCCGGAACGTGCACTCCGGATGTGCGTGAGCTGCGTCACGGAGGCGGCGGGGGCCGTGCACGGCGGCGCGCCGAACGGATCGCCGCAGGCCGGAAATGGCCGGAAGAGGTCAGCGCTCTTCGGGTTCGCCGTCGTCCGGCTCGGCGCAGGGACCGGAGTGGTCGCAGTACGGCTGGTTTCCGGAGGCTCCGCAGCCGCAGAGCATCACCCGCGTCTCGTGCCGGTCGCCGTACGCGCCGCTCACGAGCAGGTCCCCGCGCATCACGAGCTGACCGGGCGGCGACCGGCGGACGGAGGTGGGGGAGTCGGGGTGTTCGACGGAGCCGTCCGCCGGGTGGTACTGCAGCGCCCCGGAGGGGCAACGACGGACGACCTCCGCCACCAGACCGGCCTCGGCGGCGTCGGGCAGCACCCACGGACGCCGGGAGAGATCGAAGACCTCGGGCAGCCCGTGGACACATTCGGCCGCGTGCAGACACCGGCGCGGCTCGAACGTGACGGTGATGCCCTCGCCCTCGTACTCCTTGAGCTTCGGCGTCTCGTCGGGCGTCCGCTCGCTCGTACGGTCGGTCATGGCATCCAGCCTAGGAACGCCCGGCGGAGGACGCACCCTGGACGGGGAGGGGCCGGGGGGACTAGCTTCCGGCGCCATGACGTCCATGGGGAACACGAGACGAATGATGTCGGTGGGACTGATCGGGGCGGCGCTCGCGCTGACCCTGGCCGCGCCCGCGCGAGCCGGGGAGACCCCCACGGCAGCGGCCGACACGAACACGGCGGGCTGGCAGCTGACGCCGACCGGTACCGACGCGCGCTTCCGCGGGCTCGCGCCCGTCGACCGCAGAACCGCCTGGGCCGCAGGCTCCAAGGGCACGGTGCTGCGCACCACCGACGGCGGCCGGAGCTGGCGAGACGTCTCGCCGCCGGGCGCGGCCGAGCTGGAGTTCCGTGACGTGGAGGCCTTCGACGCCCGCAGGGCCGTCGTCCTCGCCATCGGGGAGGGCGAGGCCTCGCGGGTGCTGCGCACCGAGGACGGCGGTGCCACCTGGACCGAGTCCTTCCGCAACACCGATCCGCGCGCCTTCTACGACTGCATGACCTTCTTCGACCGCCGGCACGGACTCGCCATGAGCGACCCGGTCGACGGCAGGTACCGCATCCTCTCCACCCGCGACGGCGGCCGCTCCTGGCAGGTGCTGCCGAACGCCGGGATGCCGGACGCGCTCCCCGGAGAGGCGGGCTTCGCCGCGAGCGGCCAGTGCCTGGTGTCGTCCGGGCCGCGGGACGTATGGCTGGCGACGGGCGGCGGCGCCACCGCGCGCGTGCTCCACTCCGCCGACCGTGGGCTGACCTGGACCGCCACCGACACGCCGATCCCGGCGGGGGACCCGGCCCGAGGTGTCTTCGGCCTCGCCTTCCGCGACCGTGCGCACGGCATCGCCGTCGGCGGCGACTACCGCAAGGACCAGCCGTCCCCGCAGGCCGGCGCGGTCACCGGGAACGGCGGGCGCGGCTGGCGCGCCTCGGACACGCCGCCGCCCGCGTACCGCTCCGGCGTCGCCTGGCTCCCGCACAGCAGGAACGCGGCGCTCGCCGTGGGCCCGACCGGCACAGACCTCACCACCGACGGCGGCCGCACCTGGCGCACGGTCGACACCGGCTCGTACGACACGGTGGACTGCACGCCGGACGGCTCCTGCTGGGCGGCCGGAGAGAAGGGCCGGATCGCCCGACTCGGCCGTCGCTGAGGGGCGAGGCCGTCAGGAGGGAAGCTGCTCCCGGAACGCGGCGAGCTCTTCGGCGGTCCTGGTCGCGTAGAACTCCGTGATCCGGTACGCGCAGACGCCCTCGACGCTGAACGGGTCGGCCGCCACGATCTTCTCGATCTCCGCGCGGTCGACCCCGGCGGCCAGGATCACGCCGCCGTCGCGCGGGTTCTTACGCCCCGAGGCGACGATGACGCCGGCGGCGTACTGCGCGTCGAGCCACTCGATGTGGGCGTCGAGCAGCGCGTCCACGCGCTCGACCGGCGCGGTGTAGGTCAATTCCAGAACGAACATGGTCGCCAGGCTACCGGGGGAGGTCCGGCCCCCGGCGGCCCGTCCCAGCCCCCGGACGCCGTTCGGAACGCGCCACCCCGCGTCGCCCCGCGCTCTCCGAGCATGGTGCGACACGGGGCTGGGAGCGGGGCGACGGGCGAACATAGGGTGGCCCGCATCATGACGATCATCGAGATTCCGGCGGGCTGGCCCGCCGACGAGCCCGCCGCCCGGGCCGTCCAGCAGGAGTTGCGCGGACGCCTCGTGCGCGACGAGGAAGGGCCCGCGGTCGGCGTAGGCCATGTCACGGGGCTCGACGTGGCCTACGACGACGAGCGCGATCTCGTCGCCGCCGCGGCCGTCGTCCTGGACGCGCGGACCCTGGAGGTGGTGGAGCGGGCCACGGCGGTGGGCCGGGTCTCCTTCCCGTACGTCCCCGGGCTGCTCGCCTTCCGGGAGATCCCGACGGTCCTCGCCGCCCTCGACCGCCTGACCGCCGACCCCGGCCTGCTCGTCTGCGACGGCTACGGCCTGGCCCACCCGCGCCGCTTCGGCCTCGCCAGCCACCTCGGGGTGCTCACGGGCCGGCCGTCGATCGGCGTCGCGAAGAACCCGTTCACCTTCACGTACGAGCAACCCGGCCCGGAACGCGGCGACTTCGCCCCGCTCCTGGCCGCCGGCGAGGAGGTCGGCCGCGCCCTGCGCACCCGGGCCAAGGTGAAACCGGTCTTCGTCTCCGCAGGCCACCGGGTCTCCCTGCCCAACGCCTGCGCCCACGCTCTCCACCTCACCCCTCGCTACCGCATCCCGGAGACGACCCGTCACGCGGACTCCCTGTGCCGCAGCGCACTGAAGGCCGCCCTCGACGAGGCCTGACGCCCGAGGGGTCGCCGTCGCCCGCGCCCTGTCGGGCGGTGCCGGGCCGGTGAGCGGGTTTCAGAGGGGTCTTGCCGGACGCGCGACCACGCGGGCCCGGGAACCGTGCGCACCACGGGCTCCTGCCCGGCCGCACGTCACACCTCCCGGGTACGTCGAACGGCAAGCTGAGTACCTGTACGGATGTCGGCTCGTCCGGGGGAACGGCAGAGTGGGGCGCATGACAACACCCCTTTCCGTTTCGTCGCGTTCCGCCGACCGCGGCCCGAACCCGATCCTCGGCGGCGCCGTTCCGGCCGTCCCCGCCCGGGTCGGCCCCACACCGTACGTACGCGCGGACGGGGCCTCGATGTGATCGGTCGTCTGCGGTGCCTCGTTCTGGACTGTCCCGACGCCTGGGAACTCGCCGACTTCTACCGGCAGTTGATCGGTGGAGAGGTGGAGGACCCCGAGCCCCGGTGGGCCGTCGGCGAGGGGGCCGCCGTGTTGCGTGGCGGCGGCGGTCCCGTGCTCGCCTTCCAGGGAGTGGCCGACCACCGGCCGCCCGTCTGGGGTGCGCCCGAGCAGCAGTTCCATCTCGACGTGCGGGTCGACGACCTCGACGCCGCGCACGAGGCCGTCCTCGCGCTCGGGGCCGAGCCGCTCGACGACGGCGGTGATGACGCGGCCTGGCGGGTCTACGCCGACCCCGCCGGTCACCCCTTCCGTCTCGTACGGCCCTGACCCCTTCCCGTACAGCCGGCCCGCCCCGCTCAGCCCCGGTACGCCACCCGGAAGCGGATGCCCGCAGCCCGCAGCCGCTCGATGAGCGCGTCGCCCATCGCCACCGCCGTCGTCACCTGGCCCGATGTCTTCGGCAGCGGGTCGAAGGCGAGGCTGAGCGCCGACTCGGCGAGCATCTTCGCCGTCTCGTCGTACCCCGGGTCACCGCCCGAGACCTCGGTGAACACCCGGCGTCCGCCGCCCTCGCCGACGAAACGCACCGAGAACCAGCTGCGGGCCCGCCGCTCGGCGGACGGGCCCTGCCCCGCCTGGTATCGCTCCATCAGCCACGAGCGGACCGGGGGCAGTTGGGCCGCCGCCACGCTCGCACCGATGGCCGCGGTGCCCCCGAGGGCCATCGGGAGCGTCTTCACGGAGGCGTAGTGCCGGTAGCGGAAGTCCGGACCGTACCGGTCGAGGGCCGCCGCCGAACGGGCCACGACCTGCGGGTCGAGCGTCGGCAGCGGCAGCGCCCAGGTCCCGGTCTCCCGGCTGAACCGCGGCCCGCTCAGCGGCGCGCGGGCCCTGCGCCCGACCAACCGCGGTTCGTGCAGCCGCCGTTCGTGTGCCGCCCGCAGAATCTCCCGGCCCCGGCCGAACGCGGTCAGTGCGGACGCGAAGGTGCCGCCGGAGAACTGCGCCCCGGCCCGGACGAAGCCGTCCACCCGGAGCGGTACGTCCTCCGGCAGTTGCTGGACGGTGAAGTACGCGCCCAGGTCGTGCGGGACGGAGTCGAAGCCGCAGGCGTGCACGATGCGGGCGCCGGTCTCCCGGGCCCGCGCGTCGTGCCGCACATACGTCAGGTCGACGAACTCGGCCTCGCCGGTCAGGTCCAGATAGTCCGTTCCCGCCTCGGCGCACGCGCCGACGAGCCCGTCGCCGTACCAGATGTAGGGGCCGACCGTCGTGGCCACCACCCGGGCGGACTCGGCGAGTTCACGCAGCGATCCGGGGTCGGCGGCGTCCGCGACGACCAGCGGCAGCTCGGCGCAGTGCGGCCACCGGGCGGCGAGCCGCTCGCGCAGCGCAGTGAGCGCGGCCCGGTTGCGCCCCGCGAGCGCCCAGCGGCACTCCGCCGGCGCGTGTGCGGCCAGATACCCGGCGGTGAGCTCGCCGACGAATCCGGTCGCGCCGAAGAGGACCACGTCGTGAGCCCTGACCGCGTCGGCTCCGCCTTCCCGCCCCGCTCCTGTGTCCCGCCCCGCGTCCGCCCCTGTGTCCATACAGCCCCTCGTTTCGGCCGTACCGCGCCGCCGTGCGCGGTTCTCGTCGTCGGCGGAGGATAGCGGGTCCCACGCCGTCCCTCACCGTCGCCCTACTCCCGAGTACCCCTCTCGGGTAACCGTGAGTACGACCGTCTTCCCGCTCCGGTTATTTCCAAGCGCTTGCTCGGCCGGGGGGCTTGTGCCGAGTGGAACACGTTCCTAGCATCTCCGGTGTTACATCATTGGTGTCACACAGGCCTGGGGGCTCGATGAGCACGACGCACACCGCCGGGAACGGCCCGCTCACCGGGGTACGCGTGGTCGAACTCGCCGGCATCGGCCCCGGCCCCTTCGCCGCGATGCTCCTCGCCGACCTCGGCGCCGACGTCGTCCGCGTCGACCGCCCGGGCGGCCCCGGCCTGGGCATCGACCCGGCCCGCGACCTCACCAACCGGAACAAGCGCTCGGCCGTCGTCGACCTCAAGGCGGCGGACGGCCCCGCCACCGTCCTCGACCTCGTCGAACGCGCCGACATCCTCGTCGAGGGCTACCGGCCCGGCGTGGCCGAACGCCTCGGCGTCGGCCCCGACGTCTGCCTCGCCCGCAATCCGCGCCTCGTCTACGGCCGGATGACCGGCTGGGGTCAGGAAGGGCCCCTCGCCGCGACCGCCGGACACGACATCGGCTACATCGCGATCACCGGCGCCCTCGGCATGATCGGTCCCGACCCCGACGGACCGCCCACCATCCCCGCCAACCTGGTCGGCGACTACGCGGGCGGCTCCCTCTACCTCGTCGTCGGCGTCCTCGCCGCCCTCCAGCACGCCCGCGCGCACGGCGAGGGCCAGGTCGTCGACGCGGCGATCGTCGACGGCACCGCCCACCTCACCACCATGATCCACGGCATGCTCGCCGCCGGCGGCTGGCAGGACAGGCGCGGCGTCAACCTCCTGGACGGCGGCTGCCCCTTCTACGGCGTCTACGAGACCTCCGACGGCGGACACATGGCGGTCGGCGCCCTGGAGGAGCAGTTCTACGCGGAGTTCGTCCGCCTCCTCGGCATCGAGGAGGTCGCCCCCGCCCGCCGCGACTTCGGCCGCTGGCCCGAACTGCGCACGGCCGTCGCCGACCGTTTCCGGAGCCGTACCCGCGAGGAGTGGACGGCCGTCTTCGAGGGCAGCGACGCCTGCGTCGCCCCCGTCCTCTCGATGCGCGAGGCCCCGGCCCACCCCCACCTCGCCGCCCGGGGCACCTTCACCGAGCACGGCGGCATCGCCCAGCCCGCCCCCGCGCCCCGCTTCTCCGCCACCCCCGGCACCCTCCGCAGGGGACCCGCCCTGCCCGGCGCCGACACCGCCGAGGTCGCCCGCGACTGGGCCGTACCCGCCCTCGAGAGCCCGGGCAGGACCCAGGAGTCCGACGCGTGAACCGCCGGGCCCGGACTACCGGGGCAGTCCACCGCGTGAACCGACCGACCCAGACCCAGGAGACCGCCGTATGAAGCGCCAGCTCTACACCGCCGACCACGAGGCCTTCCGGGCCACCGTCCGCACCTTCCTGGAGAAGGAGGTGCTGCCCCACTACGAGCAGTGGGAGAAGGACGGCATCGTCTCCCGCGAGGTCTGGCTCGCCGCGGGCCGGCAGGGCCTCCTCGGCCTCGCCGTCGACGAGGAGCACGGGGGCGGCGGCAACCCCGACTTCCGCTACGCGTCGGTCCTCGCGGAGGAGTTCACCCGGGCCGGCACCCCCGGGTTCGCCATCGGCCTGCACAACGACATCATCGGCCCGTACCTCACCTCGCTCGGCACCGAGGAGCAGAAGCGGCGCTGGCTGCCCGGCTTCTGCTCCGGCGAGACCATCACCGCCATCGCCATGACGGAACCCGGCGCGGGCTCCGACCTCCAGGGCATCCGTACGACCGCCGAGGACCACGGCGACCACTGGATCCTCAACGGTTCCAAGACCTTCATCTCCAACGGCATCCTCGCCGACCTCGTGGTCGTCGTCGCCCGGACCACCCCCGAGGGCGGCGCCCACGGCCTCTCGCTCCTCGTCGTCGAGCGCGGCGCGGAGGGCTTCGAGCGCGGCCGGAACCTCGACAAGATCGGCCAGAAGTCCCAGGACACCGCCGAACTCTTCTTCAACGACGTCCGCGTCCCCAAGGAGAACCTGCTCGGCGAGCTCAACGGCGCGTTCGTCCACCTGATGACCAACCTCGCCCAGGAACGGATGGCCATCGCCGTCGCCGGCATCGCCGCCGCCGAGCACCTCCTGGAGATCACCACCACGTACGTCAAGGAGCGCGAGGCCTTCGGACGTCCGCTCTCCCGGCTCCAGCACATCCGCTTCGAGATCGCCGAGATGGCCACCGAGTGCGCCGTCACCCGTACGTTCATCGACCGCTGCATCGAGGAGCACAGCGATCCGGACGGGGCCGGACTCGACGCCGTCCACGCCTCCATGGCCAAGTGGTGGGCGACCGAGCTCCAGAAGCGGGTCGCCGACCGCTGTCTGCAACTGCACGGCGGGTACGGCTACATGAGCGAATTCCCGGTCGCGCGCGCCTACACCGACGGCCGGATCCAGACCATCTACGGCGGCACGACCGAGATCATGAAGGAGATCATCGGCCGTTCCCTCCTCGGCTGACGTCCCGCCTCCCCGTTCCACCCACCCTCATCGCCCTCATCGCGAAAGGCTTCCCGTGAGCACCGAAGCGTACGTGTACGACGCGATCCGCACCCCGCGCGGACGCGGCAAGGCCAACGGCTCCCTGCACGGCACCAAGCCGATCGACCTGGTCGTCGGCCTCATCCGGGAGATCCAGACCCGGAACCCCGGCCTCGACCCGGCCACCATCGACGACATCGTCCTCGGCGTCGTCGGCCCCGTCGGAGACCAGGGCTCCGACATCGCCCGGATCGCCGCCATCGCCGCAGGACTCCCCGACACCGTCGCCGGCGTCCAGGAGAACCGCTTCTGTGCCTCCGGCCTCGAAGCGGTCAACATGGCCGCGATGAAGATCCGCTCCGGCTGGGAGGACCTGGTCCTCGCCGGCGGCGTCGAGTCCATGTCCCGGGTGCCGATGGCATCCGACGGCGGCGCCTGGTTCGCCGACCCGATGACCAACCTGGACACCAACTTCGTCCCGCAGGGCATCGGCGCCGACCTGATCGCCACCATCGAGGGCTTCACCCGCCGCGACGTCGACGAGTACGCCGCCCTCTCCCAGGAGCGTGCCGCGGCCGCCGTCAAGGACGGCCGCTTCACCCGGTCGATCGTCCCCGTGAAGGACCGTGCCGGACTGACCGTCCTCGACCACGACGAGTTCCTGCGGCCCGGCACCACGGCCGACTCCCTCGCCCGGCTCAAGCCCTCCTTCGCCGACATCGGCGAGCTCGGCGGCTTCGACGCCGTCGCCCTGCAGAAGTACCACTGGATCGAGGAGATCGACCACGTCCACCACGCCGGCAACTCCTCCGGCATCGTCGACGGCGCCTCCCTCGTCGCCATCGGCTCGAAGGAGGCCGGCGAGCGCAACGGCCTGACCCCGCGCGCGCGGATCGTCTCGGCCGCCGTCTCCGGCTCCGAGCCGACCATCATGCTGACCGGCCCCGCGCCGGCCGCCCGCAAGGCCCTCGCCAAGGCCGGCCTCACCATCGACGACATCGACCTGGTCGAGATCAACGAGGCCTTCGCCGCCGTCGTCCTGCGGTTCGTCAAGGACATGGGCATCACCCTGGACAAGGTCAACGTCAACGGCGGCGCCATCGCGCTCGGCCACCCCCTCGGCGCCACCGGCGCGATGATCCTCGGCACCCTCGTCGACGAGCTGGAGCGGCAGGACAAGCGCTACGGCCTGGCCACCCTCTGCGTCGGCGGCGGCATGGGCATCGCCACCGTCGTCGAGCGCGTCTGACCGTCCCGTCCGAACCCCTCTTCACGGATCCACGGAGAAGCAGAGACATGAGCGAGAGCACCACCATCCGCTGGGAGCAGGACGCGACCGGGATCGTCACCCTCGTCCTCGACGACCCGAACCAGTCCGCCAACACCATGAACCAGGCCTTCCGGGCCTCGATCACCGCGATCGCCGACCGCATCGAGGCCGAGAAGGACTCCATCCGCGGCATCATCTACACCTCCGCGAAGAAGACCTTCTTCGCCGGCGGCGACCTCAAGGACATGGTCCAGGCGGGCCCCGAGCACGCCCAGGACATCTTCGACGGCGCCCTGGAGATGAAGAACGCGCTGCGCCGCATCGAGACCCTCGGCAAGCCCGTCGTCGCCGCCGTCAACGGCGCCGCGCTCGGCGGCGGCTACGAGATCGCCCTCGCCTCCCACCACCGCGTCGCCCTCGACGCCCCCGGCTCCAAGATCGGCCTGCCCGAGGTCACCCTCGGCCTGCTCCCGGGCGGTGGCGGCGTCACCCGTACCGTCCGCCTCATGGGCATCACCGACGCCCTGCTGAAGGTGCTGCTCCAGGGCACCCAGTACGCCCCGAAGCGCGCCCTCGACAACGGCCTCGTCCACGAGGTGGCCACCACCCCCGAGGAGATGATGGCCAAGGCCATCGCCTTCATCGACGCCCACCCCGAGTCCCGGCAGCCCTGGGACGTGCCCGGCTACCGGATCCCCGGCGGCACCCCGTCGAACCCGAAGTTCGCCGCCAACCTCCCCGCCTTCCCCGCCAACCTGCGCAAGCAGCTCAACGGGGCGCCCTACCCGGCGCCGCGCGCCATCATGGCCGCCGCCGTCGAGGGCTCCCAGGTCGACTTCGAGACCGCGGCCGTCATCGAGAGCCGCTACTTCACCGAGCTCGTCGTCGGGCAGACGGCGAAGAACATGATCCAGGCGTTCTTCTTCGACCTCCAGGCCGTCAACTCCGGCGCCAGCCGCCCGAAGGGCATCGAGCCCCGCCCGGTCCGCAAGGTCGCCGTCCTCGGCGCGGGCATGATGGGCGCCGGTATCGCGTACTCCTGCGCCCGCGCCGGCATCGAGGTCGTCCTCAAGGACGTCTCCGCCGAGTCCGCGGCGAAGGGCAGGGCGTACTCCGAGGCGCTCTGCGCCAAGGCGGTCAAGCGCGGCCGTACGACCCAGGAGAAGGCCGACGCCCTCCTCGCCCGGATCACCCCGACCGCGGAGGTCCGGGACCTCGCGGGTTGTGACGCGGTCATCGAGGCGGTCTTCGAGGACACGGCGCTCAAGCACAAGGTGTTCCAGGAGATCCAGGCCGTCGTCGAGCCCGACGCGCTGCTCTGCTCCAACACCTCGACCCTGCCGATCTCCGTCCTCGCCGAGGGCGTGGAGCGGCAGAGCGACTTCATCGGGCTGCACTTCTTCTCGCCCGTCGACAAGATGCCGCTCGTCGAGATCATCAAGGGCGAGCGGACCGGCGACGCGACGCTCGCCCGAGCCTTCGACCTGGTCCGGCAGATCAACAAGACGCCGATCGTCGTCAACGACTCGCGCGGCTTCTTCACCTCCCGGGTGATCGGCCACTTCATCAACGAGGGCGTCGCCATGGTCGGCGAGGGCATCGAGCCCGCCTCCGTCGAGCAGGCCGCCGCGCAGGCCGGCTACCCGGCCAAGGTCCTCTCCCTGATGGACGAGCTGACCCTGACCCTCCCGCGGAAGATCCGCAACGAGACGAAGCGGGCGATCGAGGAGGCCGGCGGAACCTGGACCAGCCACCCGGGCGAGGCCGTGATCGACCGCATGGTCGACGAGTTCGGGCGGCCCGGACGCAGCGGCGGCGCGGGGTTCTACGAGTACGGCGAGGACGGCAGGCGCGGCAAGCTCTGGCCCGGCCTGCGCGAGCACTTCGCCAAGCCCGGGTACGAGATCCCGTTCCGCGACATGCAGGAGCGGATGCTGTTCTCCGAGGCGCTGGACACCGTCCGGCTCCTGGAGGAGGGCGTTCTCGCCTCGGTCGCCGACGCCAACATCGGCTCCATCATGGGTATCGGCTTCCCGGCCTGGACGGGCGGCATCCTTCAGTACATCAACGGCTACGAGGGCGGGCTGCCCGGCTTCGTCGCCCGCGCGCGCGAGCTGACGGAGACGTACGGCGAGCGGTTCACCCCGCCCGCGCTCCTGGTGGAGAAGGCCGAGCGGGGCGAGGTCTTCACCGACGCGTGACGTCCCCCGGGGTCGGCGCCCGGCCGACCCCTTCACCGGCGCCCGAACGCCGTCCTCACCGGCGCCTGAACGCCGTCCTCAGCTCCTCGCTCAGCGAGCGCTGGAAGGCCGTGAGGAGGGCCTGGACCACCATCGGCTGCATGTGCGCCGAGAGCGACCTCATCGCGCTCAGGTGGTCCGGGTCCTCCCCGCTCTCCCGGTACGGGCTCCACACCTCGTCCCGGAAGAGCCGGGAGAGCTCCTGCGCGGCCGCGCGCGCGTGCTCCAGGAGAACGGTGCGGGAGGCGAGGATCGTCTCGTGCTCGATGGGCACGTCGAGCAGCTCGACGCCGAGCCTCAGCAGGGCCCCGTCGAGACGGAAGGTGTCGTCGTCGGCGGTCCGGTCGAGCACCCCCATCGCGGCCAGCCGGTCCACGTCCCGCTCGGTCAGCTCCCGCCCGGCCCGTCGCTCCAGCTCCCGGCGGGTGATGGACTCCGCGGACTCCGGCGCCCAGGAGGCCACCAGGGCCCGGTGGATCGCCAGGTCCTGCGCGCTGAGGTCGGGCGGCAGCTGCTCCAGGTACCGCTCGATCGCGGCCAGCGTCATCCCCTGCCGCTGGAGCTCCTCGATGAGCGCGAGCCGCGACAGATGGCCCTGCCCGTAGTGCCCGACCCGGCGCGCCCCGATGACGGGCGGCGGCAGGAGTCCGCGGGTCCCGTAGAACCGTACGGTCCGCACCGTGACGCCGGCCCGTGCGGCCAGCTCGTCGACGGTGTAGCTGGGCCCGCCCTCCTCGTCGCTCCCGACGTCCATCCGAGGTGCCTCGCTTCCGATCCACAGCCGAATCCGGCCGCTGAGGCCGACCGGGACAGTATTGCTGTCTCACCAGAGCTGTAAAAGACCGTTCACGGTTCCGTCCACGGTTCCGTCCGTGGTCGTCGTCCGCCGGCTCGAGGTCGGCCACATCCTCGGCGTGGGCCGGGAACGGGGCGCTGTCGGACCCACCCCGTAGCGTGATCGTCATGAACGGGATCACGTACGTCCGGGGGGACGCGACCGCGCCGCACGGCAAGGGCATCAAGATCGTCGCGCACGGCTGCAACGATCTCGGGGGCTGGGGGAAGGGCTTCGTCCTGGCGATCTCACGCCGCTGGGTCGAGCCGGAGACGGCCTACCGTCGGTGGCACCGCGAGCGCGCGCACAACGACTTCGGCCTCGGCGCCGCGCAGTTCGTCCAGGTCGAGCCGTACATCTGGGTGGCCAACCTGGTGGGCCAGCGAGGGATGCGCACCGGGCGCAGCACCGGCGTGCCCGTCCGGTACGAGGCGATCGACTCCGCCCTCGGGCTGCTCGCCGACAAGGCGGCCGCCCTGGGCGCCTCCGTGCACATGCCGCGCATCGGCTGCGGGCTCGCGGGAGGCTCCTGGGAGCGGGTCGAGCCCCTCGTGGTCCGGCGGCTCGTGGAGCGGGGGACACCGGTCACCGTGTACGACTTCGGCGCGTAACGGGCGGTGGGGCGGGGTGTCGTGGGGAACGTCGGTGCAGGGGGCTAGAGTCGGCCGCTGTTCGAACTGGGGGAACGGGAACAGGGGAGTCAGATGTACACGCAAATCAGGGAGACGGCCGACGAGTTGGCCAGAATCCTGTGGCGGGAGCACACCGTCTACCGGGAGCGGGGCGGCGGTGTGGTCATCCGGGGCGAGCATGTGCGCCGCTGGATAAGCCTCGGTCCCACCGGGGGCAAGGACCAGGCGCTGCTGCGTGCCGGGCGGCTGCTCGACGGGGGCACCACCGCGCCTGCCCGTACCGAGGTGGTCGTGGACCTGAAGGCCGGGACCGCCGAGCTCGCGGCGGTCTGCCGGCGGATGCTCGCCGAGGTCGCCGCGGCCGCCGAGCCCGCCCCGGCGCAGACGGCGCGCGCGGGACGGACGGTCGGGTCCGGCAGGCCGGGAAAGCCGGGTCGCGCGGCGCGGGCCGCGAGACCCGGCCGGCCCCGCAGAGGGCGTCACACGAGCCTGGGTTCCTTCGTCGTGCTGCTCTGTGTCGCCGGGGTCCTCGGTGCCTGGCTCTACAGCCTCTTCGGCGGCGGATACGGGTACTGACGTCCGTATCCGCCGCCCGCCGGTCGGCTCAGAAGCCGGTGACCGGGTAGTGGTCGCTGAGGTTGGTGTACGTGTAGCTCGTGCCCCAGCTGGAGACCGTCCACGGGGCGCTCTTCTCCAGGACCACGTGGTTGGTCCAGTTCGCGGGCCGGGCGTTCCCCGAGCGGTAGAGGACGTAGTCGAGGTCCTCGCGGGGGTCGTCCGGGTAGCGCTCGGAGGCGATCGAGTTCAGGTCGGTGTCGAAGGAGTACGGGTGGCCGGTGCGGGCGTCGGCCCCCGCCAGGCCCGCGTCGGCGAGCATCGTGCCGTACTCGGGCGTGTGCGAGTCGACGTTCATGTCTCCGGCGACGATCACCTGCTCGTTCGCCGGGATGTTCCGGGCGTCGAGGAAGGCGTCGATCGCCTTGAACTGCCGGCTGCGCATCTGCGCCGCCTCGCCCGCCGAGCAGCCCGGGTCGGTGGACTGGGCGTGGGTGCCGACGACGTGGACCTTGCTGCCGTTCACGTCGAGCACGGCGTACGCGAAGCCCTTGTTCGACCACCAGTCGGCGCCGCAGGCGTCCTTGTAGACGTGCTGCTCCTTGCGGACGATCGGCCACTTGCTGAGGATCGTCACCCCGCCGTCCTCGGGGGTGGTCGAGGAGTAGGAGCCGCCGGTGGCGTCCCAGCCGCTCTTGCTGCGGCCCACGATCGGGGTCTGGTAGGGGTACTGACCTGCGGAGTTCGCCTTGAGAGCGTCCGAGGCGGAGTTGTCGAAGGCCTCCTGGACGACGACGACGTCCTGCCCCTGGTACCAGGGGGCGGCGGGGATCGCCTTGGCCCGGTGGTCCTGGCCCCAGTTCGGGTACAGCGTCTTCGAGAACAGGAACGCGTTGTAGGTGAGCACCTTCAGCCGTGGGGCCTCGGCGGCCGCCCCGGCGGAGGCGGCGGTCGCGCTCGGGGCGGTCGCGGCCAGAGTGGCGGCGGCGAGGGCCAGGGACAGGGCGGCGCCAGGGGCGCGGCGGAGCGCGGCGAGCGACACAGGAACTCCCATGAGGGTGTGGGGGGTTGTGCTGGCGCGGCACATACAATCAGCCGTGGTTACCTTCCGGTAGCCTTTGGGTGCCGGGAATCTGGCCGGGTTCGCACGAAAACGACAACTCTCGTCAGGCAGCCCGAAATGTCGCTTTTTCTAGCAGGTAGAATGCGCGCATGACCCTCGCTTCGAACTCGACTGTCTTCAATATGGACCTTGGTCCGCTCAACCCTGTCTGGGCGGAGCTCATCCTCGGCCTGGTGCTGTTCGCCCTCACCTTCCTCATCCTGGCGAAGGGCATCCTGCCGAAGATCCGGCGCACCCTCGACGAGCGCGAGGACGCCATCGACGGCGGCACCGAGCGCGCCGACGACCTGCGCTCCGAGGCCACGCAGATCCGTGAGCAGTACGAGGCGGAGCTGGCCGAGGCCCGCCACGAGGCCGCCCGTATCCGCGCCAAGGCCGTCGAGGAGGGCTCGGTCGCCATCGCCGCCGCCCGCGCCGAGGGCAACACCGAGCGCGAGTCGATCATCGCCGCCGGTTCCGCGAAGATCGCCGAGGAGCGCGCCGCCGCCGAGCGCGAGCTCAACGCCGATGTCGACGCCTGGGCCCACGCCCTCGCCGCCCGTATCGTCGGCGAGCCGGTCGGCGCCGACCGCGGCTGACCCGTACTCCCCGGAAGGGGCCGTCACCAGGGGCCGAAACGCCCCGGTGACGGCCCCTTCGTCGTGGGTGCAGCCTGGAGTGTGAGGAGAGAGCCCCATGGAGCATGTGACATCAGGCGATCAGGTACCCGTCGGCGGCGATCCGGTGCCGCCGCCCGTCGGCGGCGTGCTGTGGAGCGTCGCCGGAGACGTCCGGGCGCTCCTGATGCTGCCCGCCGCCCTCACGATGCAGGTCGCCCACCCCGCCATCGGCGCCGGCGTCGACGCCCACTCGGTCTTCCGCACCGACCCCTGGGGTCGCGGCGAACGCTCCCTGCGCTCGGTCCAGCTGTGGATCTACGGCGGCGAGGACGCCGCGCGGGAGGGGCGGCGCCTCCGGCAGCTGCACCGAGACATCCAGGGCACCGACGCCCACGGGCGCCGCTACCACGCGCTGACCCCCGCCTACTACTCCTGGGTGCACGCCACCGGCTTCCCCGTCTACGCGCACGGCCTCCGCCTCCTCGCCCGCCCCCTCACCGAGGCACAGGAACGGCAGCTGTACGCCGAGTGGCTCCAGGTCGGCAGGATCCTCGGCATCCACGACCGGGACATGCCACAGACGATCGAGGAGTTCTGGCCGTACTACCGGAAGGTCCTCGCGGACGAGCTGGAGGCGACCGTCGTCGTCCGCGAGCTGCTGGACCCCGACCAGCCCGTGCCCGCCCCCGACCGGGGCCCGCTGCCGCTCCGGCTCGCCCTCCGGCTGCTCTGGCCGGTCCTGCGCCGGCCGTTCCTGCGGCTGCGCGCCTTCCTCACCGTCGGCATGATGCCGCCGGACGCCCGGGAGGCCATCGGACTCACCTGGACGGACGCGCAGGAGCGCGCGCTGCGCCGGTTCGCCCGGGTGGTCCGGCTGGTGGTCCCCGTCCTGCCGGAGCGCCTGCGCTATCTGCCGCAGGCCCGGAAGGCCCGAGCGGCCGCCCGCCGCGCGAGGCGCTGACGGACGGCCGCGGTGACCGGGCCCGACTCGGCCGGGGTGACCGTACGAGCCGGGGTGTCGAAGCCGTACGGCCGGGATGACCGGGTCCGTACGGCGCGACCGGTACGGACCCGGTCACCGCACTCCTCAGTGGCCGCCGTGGCGCTCCGACTCGTGGACCGTGTTCGTCGCCGCGATCTTCTTCCACGACTTCGGCTGGGCCGGCTTCGGCTGTGCGGCCCGCGGCGCCGCCGCACGCGCGGCCGGCGCGGACAGACCGGCCGCCGCCGCGGTCGACGCGGCCGGCTTCGACGGTTCGTACAGCCAGGTGTCGAAGAGCTCTGCCAGCGGCTTGCCGGAGACCTTCTCCGCGTACCGCACGAAGTCGGCGACCCGCGCGTTGCCGTGGGCGAACTTCTGCGGCCAGCCCTTCAGGACGGCGAAGAAGTCCTCGTCGCCGATCTCGTTGCGCAGCGCCTGGAGGGCCAGCGCGCCCCGGTCGTAGACGGCGATGTGGAACTGGTTCTCCGGGCCGGGGTCACCCGGCTTCACCGTCCAGAACGGGTCCTCGGCCGTCCGCGTGGCGTACACGTAGTCCGCCAGCTCCTGCGCCGTGCCCTCGCCCTCCTTCTCCGACCACAGCCACTGGCTGTAGCGGGCGAAGCCCTCGTTGACCCAGATGTCCTTCCAGTCGCGGACGGACACGCTGTCGCCGTACCACTGGTGCGCCAGCTCGTGGACGACCACCGACACGTTGGCGCCGTTGGCGAACTGCCGAGGGCTGTAGAACGGACGGGTCTGCGTCTCCAGCGCGAAGCCGCTCGTCACGTTCGGCACGTACCCGCCGAGGGCGTTGAAGGGATACGGCCCGAAGACCCCCTCCAGCCACTCCGCGACCTCGGTCGTGCGCTCGATCGAGGCGCGTGCCGCACCGTCGTTGTCGCCGAGGTCCTTGCTGTACGCGTTGAGGACCGGCAGCCCGTTCGCCGTCCTGTCCGTCGTGATGTCGAACTTGCCGACGGCCAGCGTGGCCAGGTACGTCGCCTGCGGCTTGTTGGAACGCCAGTTGAAGCGGGTCCAGCCGAGGCGCGAGGACTGCGACTGCAGCACGCCGTTGCTGATGGCCTGCGTGCCGTCCGGCACCGAGACGGAGACGTCGAACGTGGCCTTGTCCAGCGGGTGGTCGTTGGACGGGAACCACCAGGCGGCCGAGTCCGGCTCCTGCGCGGCGACACCGCCGTCGGGGGTGCGGGCCCAGGCGGTCCAGCCGTCGATCTTCACCTCGGAGGGCTTGCCCGCGTAGCGGACGACGATCGAGAGGGACCTGTCCTTCTCCAGCGGGGCGGCCGGGGTGACCTCCAGCTCGTGGGAGCCCGAGGTGGCGAACTTCGCCACGCGGCCGTTGACCCGCACCTCGCTGACCTTCAGACCGAGGTCGAGGTTGAACCGGGAGAGGTTCTGCCGGGTGGTGGCGACGATCGTCGCCGTGCCCTCCAGCAGGTCCGTCGCGGGCTGGTACGTCAGACGCAGGTCGTAGTGGGAGACGTCGTAGCCGCCGTTGCCACTGGTGGGGTAGTAGGAGTCGCCGATGCCCGGGGCCCCAGGTGTGAAGTCGGCCGCCGATGCCGGGATCGCCAGCAGCAGGGAGGCCGCGAGGGCGCTCGGAACGATGATTCTGCGGTGCACAGGTGCTCCCCAAGTCATAAGAAAGTAAGACGCGCGGGTGGTCGTCGGTCCTTAGTCCGGACACTATTCAGAGCCCCGACGCACCGTCACGTCCAGAGGACCCCCTGTCACACGATCGCCATTCGGCCGACATGAACCCATCCGGCTCTGGAATCAACCGGAATCACCCCTGATTGCCTCCGGCACTCTTTTGCACGGGAGTTGACCGGGGTACGTTCCCGCCCATGCCGATGCGAATGCGGAGAACCCGCGGAGCCCGACTGCCGTACGGAACCCTTGTGGCCGCGGCCACGGCCGCCCTCCTCGCGACCCTGGTCACGCCCGCCGGCGCGCAGCCGGAGCCCGCCGGGTCCGTGGCGTCCGCCGGGTTCGCGGGGCAGCCCGCGACCCTCGCGACGGCGGCACGGGAGTCCCGGCCCGTCCACTCGTACTCCGACGCCGTCCGCGAGTCCGTCTGGGTCGACACCGGGCTCGACGGCGACGGCGACGGGCGGGCGGACCGGGTCGCCGTCGACATCGTCCGCCCCCGGGAGACCGCCGCAGCCGGCCGGAAGGTCCCGGTCATCATGGACGCCAGCCCGTACTACGCCTGCTGCGGACGGGGCAACGAGAGCCAGAAGAAGACCTACGACGCCGACGGGAACCCGGTCGGGTTCCCGCTGTTCTACGACAACTTCTTCGTCCCGCGCGGGTACGCGTTCGTCGCGGTCGACCTCGCCGGCACCAACCGCTCCGACGGCTGCGACGACGTCGGCGGCCGCTCCGACGTCCAGTCGGCCAAGGCCGTCGTCGACTGGCTGAACGGCCGGGCCCGCGGCTACACCTCCCGTACCGGTGAGGCCCGGTCCCGCGCCACCACGTGGAGCACCGGGAACGTCGGCATGATCGGCAAGAGCTGGGACGGCACCATCGCCAACGGCGTCGCCGCCACCGGCGTCGAAGGGCTGAGAACGATCGTCCCGATCGGCGCCATCTCCTCCTGGTACGACTACTTCCACTCCCAGGGCGCCCCGCTGTACGACGCCAACCCGAGCTGGCTCTCCGCGTACGTCAACAGCCCCGAGGCGCAGGCCCGCTGCGGGGCCGTCCAGGACCGCATCACCGCCGGCACCCCGTACAGCGGCGACCGCACGGCCGCCTGGACCGAGCGTGACCACGTACGGAACGCCGCCAGGGTGAAGGCGAGCGTCTTCGTCGTGCACGGCCAACAGGACCTCAACGTGCGCGCCAACCAGTTCGGCCGGTGGTGGGACGCCCTCGGTGCCCAGGGAGTCGAGCGGAAGATCTGGCTCTCCCAGACCGGTCACGTCGACCCCTTCGACTTCCGGCGCGCCGACTGGGTCCGCACCCTGCACCGCTGGTTCGACCACTACCTCCTCGGCTACGAGAACGGCATCGACCGCGAACCGGTCGCCGACATCGAGCGCGCCCCGGACCGCTGGACCACCGACCGCCAGTGGCCGCCGCGCGGCACCACCGACACCACCCTGCGCCCCGCCCCCGGCGCGGCGCCCGGGCCCGGCGTCCTCGGCCGTGTGCCCGCCGCCTCCGGCTCCACCGCCGCCTTCACCGACGACCCCGGTCTCGGCGAGCTCGACTGGGCGGCCGGGATCGACGGCGCGACCCCCGAGAAGGCCGGGTTCGTCACCCGTCCCCTCTCCCGCGACCTGCGGATCTCCGGCTCCTCGAAGGTGACGGTCACCGCCACCCCGACCACCGCCACCGCGCACCTCTCCGCCGTTCTCGTGGACCTCGGACCGGACACGATCCGCGACTACGGGGCCGCGGGCGAGGGCATCACCACCCTCACCGACCGCACCTGCTGGGGCGCGAGCACCGCCGGTGACAGCGCCTGCTTCAAGGAGACCGAGGCGCGCACGACGGACGTCAAGTACACGGTCGTCAGCCGTGGCTGGGCCGACCTCGGGACCTGGGCCGACCCGGGCAGGGAACGCCCGCTGACCCCCGGCAGGACGTACGCGATGACCCTGGACCTCGCCGCCGCCGACCACGTCGTCCCGGCCGGCCACCGGCTCGCCCTGATCGTCGGCGGCACCGACAAGGACCTGCTCGACCCTCCGTCGACCACCCCGACCCTGACCCTCGACCTCGCCCGCACCTGGGCGAAGCTGCCGCTGGTCGGCGGCGCCGCGGCCTTCGGCCGGGCCACCTCGGGTCCGTACCAGGCCGTGCCCTCGCTCACCCCCGTCGCCCCCTCGCTGATCGGTGCCGCACCGCCGGCCGCCGTCGCCGGTCCGCGCCTGCCGGGAATCGGAGTCGCCCGATGAACCCCCGTACCGCACACCGGAGTTCCCGGCGTGCCCTCGCCCTCGTGGCGGGCGCCGCCGCCCTCGCGCTGCCGCTCGTCACCGTCCCGGCGAAGGCGGCGGACAGCGCGCCCGTGAAGCCGCTGCCGCGCACCGGGTTCGAGAGGAGCGGGGGCGCCCGATGGACCACCGAGGCCGAGGAGCGGGACTTCCTCGCGGCCGTCGACCGGGCCGGTGCACGGCTCTCGATGCGGGTCGTCGGCACCACCGCCCAGGGGCGCCCGCTCCGGCTCGCCACCCTCGGTACGGGCCGCACCACGGTGCTGCTCGTCTGCAGCCAGCACGGTGACGAGCCCGCGGGCCGGGAGGCCTGTCTGAGCACGGTGCGCGACCTCGCCCACGCCCAGGACCGGGAGACCCTGCGCTTCCTCGCCCGGACGACCCTCCTCGTCGTGCCCACCGCCAACCCCGACGGCCGGGAGGCCGACACCCGGGGCAACGCCGACGGCATCGACATCAACCGGGACCACATCGCCCTGCGCACAGCCG
Source organism: Streptomyces sp. NPDC029956 (assembly GCF_055574655.1). Taxonomy (NCBI): domain Bacteria; kingdom Bacillati; phylum Actinomycetota; class Actinomycetes; order Kitasatosporales; family Streptomycetaceae; genus Streptomyces; species Streptomyces sp. NPDC029956. The sequence goes on from NZ_JBVHZJ010000007.1 coordinate 107,164, forward strand.
AGGCGCGCGCGGTCGCCGCCGTCATCCGCGACCGGCGCCCCGAACTCGTCTACGACCTGCACGAGTACGGTGCCACTCCCCAGTACTACGACAAGGACCTGCTCGCCCTCTGGCCGCGCAGCCTCGACGCCGACCCGCACGTCCACGACGAGTCCCGGACCCTCTCCGAGGAGTACGTCCGCCCCGCCGCCGGGCTCGCCGGATACAGCAGCGGTGTCTACGGCATCTGGACCGATCCCCTCACCGGCAAGCCGATCAAGCAGGTCGCGGGCGACGGGCAGGAGCGGATCCTGCGGAACACCGTCGGGATCAAGCACTCCGTGGGCCTGCTCGTGGAGACCCGGGTGGACGCCTTCGACGAGGCCGAGCAGAACGACCCGGCCCTCAACCACCGACGTCGGGTCGCCACCCAACACGCAGCCCTGGAAGGTGCCTTCGACTACCTCGACGAGCGGCGCGGACCCCTCACGGCGGCCACCTCCGCGGCCCGGCGCGCCGGATACGCCGACCAGGGCCCGGTCTTCCTCGGCGGAGCCGACAACGACCCGCCGGAGCCGTCGGAGATCCTCGCCGACCCGCCCTGCGGCTACCGGCTGTCCGCCGCGCAGTACGGGGAGGTGGGCGACGAACTCGCCCTGCACGGAGTCGCCGTGCGGCACCAGGGCGAGGGAGTGCTGGTCCCGCTCGCGCAGTCGCGGCGCGCGCTCGTGCCGCTGCTCCTGGACGGACGGGCGACCTATCACCTCGTCAGTGGGAGTCCTGCGGAGGAGTGTTGACGATCACGTGCCGTTCGGACCGAGGTGGCGTGAATCGATCGTTTGCCGAGGTAAAGTTACCCACTGGTACTGACCATGCCTCGAACAGGTCCCCACGGCCTGGAAGTTGGAGAACACCATGCGCACCACCACGACCGCACGTCGTGTCCTCACGTCCGTGCTCGCCACGACGCTGCTCGCCGGCGGCGTGCTGCTCGGCCAGACGGTGACCGCCGAGCCCGCGGCTGCGGCCAAGATGACCTGCAACATCGGCCAGCTGCGGCACGACGCCAACAAGGAGCGCAACCGCGCCGCGCAGCTCAGGGGCCTCGGCGCCCACGCGGAGGCCCGCAAGGCCCTCGCCCACGCCAACGCCCTGGAGACGCGCGCCCGCCAGTGCGAGGACGCGGAGAACAACAACAAGCCGCCGCTCTGGAAGTAGGAGAACGCACCGGGGAAGCGATCCGGTGAGCAAACGCGGGGCGGGTGCTGTCCGAATCGACAGCATCCGCCCCGCGGCCGTTCTCACGCCTCCACGAGCTCCGCCGCCCGCTCCGCGCAGCCCCAGGCCACCGTCACGCCCGCGCCCCCGTGCCCGTAGTGGTGCACCAGGCGCCCGCCGCCCGGCAGCGGCACCGCCTCGATCCGGACCCCGCCCACCCGCGCAGGCCGCAGGCCCACCCGGTGACCGAGCACCCGCGCCCCCGCGATCTCCGGCCGCACCCGCGCGCACCGCGCCACGATCGCCGCCGCCGTGGCCGGATCGGGCTCCGTCCGCTCGTCGTCCTCCTCGGCCGTCCCGCCCAGGATCAGCCGGCCCGGCTGCGGGAAGAAGTACGTCGTCTCGCTGGACCCCGCGTCGGCCGAGGTGAACCACTCCTCGATCCCCGGGTTCTCGACCAGGACCAACTGCCCGCGCACCGGACGCAGTCCGGGATCCGGTGCGAGCTCCCGCGCCGCGGCGCCCGTGCAGTCCACGACCACCCGCGCCCCGGCCGCCGCCTCCCCGAAACCGGTGACCGTACGCCGCTCGAAGACCCCGCCCGCCGCCTCGAACCGGCCCCGCAGCCACGCCAGATGGACCGGCATGTCGATCAGCGGCAACCGCGCCGCGAGACCCACGTCGTACGGCCCCGGCACCTCGTCGGGCGCCAGCTGCCGAAGGCCCGGCACCTCCCGCGCCCAGGAGCCGAGCCCGTCGAGGACGGTGTCCGCGTGGACCCCGTCCACCCACCGCACCCCCGTGCGCTCCGGATCGGCGGCCAGTTCCCCGTACACCCGCAGCGAGACCGAGGCCCAGGCGCCCGCCTCCTCCACCGGCTCGATCCGATAGGGCCACCACAGCGCTCCCGCCACCGCCGAGGTCGTCGCCGACACCTCGTCCCGCGACCAGACCCGCACCCGAAGGCCGCGCTCCGCCAGCGTCACCGCGGTCGTCAGACCGACGACCCCGCCACCCACCACGATCACGTCGCTCTCCATGCCCGGGACCGTACCGGGACCGGGACATTTCCGGGACGGACCAGCCATGGAACGAGGACCCCGACGGGGGAATGCTGGAGGCATGCCGGCCGTGTACACGACTCTCGACCTCGCCCCCGCCGTCCTCCCGGACGGTGGCGGTGTCCATCCCGGGGCCTTCGCCCGCCCCCGCCCCCGCCCCGAGGACGTCGACCTCGTCGTCGACGGCAGGGCGCTGCTCCACCGGCTCGACGAGGCCGAGGGCGTCGACACGGTCTCACCGCTGGCGGGCGACCTCCCGCCCGCCCTCCGCGCCGAGCACGTCCGCGCGCTCCTCGAACCGGACGAGGCCGCCGGCCCCGGGGCCCCGCTCCCGGGCGGCCGCCGGGTGATCTACTCCTGCCCCGACTGCGAGGACCTCGGCTGCGGAGCCGTGACCGCCGTGGTCGAGCACGACGGCGAGGACGTCGTCTGGCGCGACTTCGCCTGGCAGACGGGCCCCACCGCGGACCCGGCCCGCGAGGGCTACCCCGGCGTCGGCCCGTACCGCTTCCGCGGGGCGGCCTACCGGACCGTGCTGGGGCGCCTCGTGACGGAACCCCGCACGGAGCCCCCCACCGAGCGCCGCCCCGGGCCGCCGACCGAGCCCAGGACGGCGGCGTCCACGGGGCGCCTGACCGAGGCCCGCAGGTAACCACGACGGAGGCCGCGGGGGAGCCCCGCGTCGAGGCCCGGACCGCGACGTCCGCGGAGCGCCTGACCGAGGCCCGCAGGTAGTCCCGGACGGAGGCCCGCGGGGAGCCTCGCGTCGAGGCCTGTGTCCTTCCTGGGACGGAGGCCTCGACGGAGTGCCCGACCCAGGCTCGCGGTGGTCCCGGACGAGAGGCCCGCGCGGCCCCGGGCCGAGTCCCGGCGGAGGTCTCCGCGGAGCCCCTGAGGGGACCTCGCACCCGTCCCCGGGCGGAGTCCTGCCCGGGGGACGCCCGTCCCACGCCCCTGACCGGGGCGGAGCCGGTCCGCCGTCGCCTAGGATTCGTACCCTGATGACTGCAACCCTCGTCGCCAAGGACCTCGCCGCCGGCCACGGCGAACGCACCCTCTTCGCCGCGCTCGACCTCGTCGTCGCCCCCGGCGACGTCATCGGCCTCGTCGGCGTCAACGGCGCCGGCAAGTCGACCCTGCTGCGGCTGCTCGCCGGGCTCGACACCCCGGAGGAGGGCGAGCTCCGGCTCTCCCCGCCCACCGCCGCCGTCGGCCACCTCCCGCAGGAGCCGGAGCGGCGCGTGGGGGAGACCGTGCGGGAGTTCCTCGCCCGGCGCACCGGCGTCGCCGCCGCCCAGACGGCGATGGACGAGGCCACCCAGGGCCTCGTCGACGGCACGCCCGGCTCCGACGACGCGTACGCGATCACCCTGGAGCGCTGGCTGAACCTCGGCGGCGCCGACCTCGACGAGCGCGCCGAGGAGGTCGCCGACTCGCTCGGTCTCACCGTCGGCCTCGACCAGCCGATGACCTCGCTCTCCGGCGGCCAGGCCGCCCGCGCCGGTCTCGCCTCCCTCCTGCTCTCCCGCTACGACGTCTTCCTGCTCGACGAGCCCACCAACGACCTCGACCTCGACGGGCTCGAGCGCCTCGAAGGCTTCGTGAAGGGGCTGCGCGCCGGAACGGTCGTCATCAGCCACGACCGCGAGTTCCTCACCCGTACGGTCACCAAGGTCCTCGAACTCGACCTCGCCCAGCAGCAGATCACGCTGTACGGCGGCGGATACGAGGCCTACCTGGAGGAGCGCGACAGGGCCAGGCGGCACGCGCGCGAGGACTTCGAGGAGTACGCCGGCAAGAAGGCGGCCCTCGAGGCGCGCGGTCACATGCAGCGGTCCTGGATGGACAAGGGCGTCAGGAACGCCCGCCGTAAGTCCACCGACGGCGACAAGCTCGGCCGCAACGCACGCAGCGAGGCCAGTGAGAAGCAGGCCTCGAAGGCCCGCCAGACCCAGCGCATGATCGAGCGCCTCGACGTCGTCGACGAGCCCCGCAAGGAGTGGGAGCTCCGCATGGAGATCGCGGCCGCTCCGCGCTCCGGCTCGGTCGTCGCGACCCTCCGCGAGGCCGAGGTGCGCCGCGGCGACTTCTCCTTCGGCCCCGTCACCCTGCAGATCGACTGGGCCGACCGGGTCGCCGTCACCGGTGCCAACGGCGCCGGGAAGTCCACGCTGCTCGCCGCCCTGCTCGGCCGGCTGCCGCTGGACTCCGGGGACGCGGTCCTCGGCTCGGGCGTCGTCGTCGGCGAGGTCGACCAGGCCCGCAAGCTCTTCCACGGTACGGAGACGCTCCTGGAGGCGTTCTGCGCGGCCGTGCCGGAGACCGAGCCCGCCGAGGTCCGTACCCTGCTGGCCAAGTTCGGCCTCAAGGCCGTCCACGTGATGCGGCCGGCCACCACGCTCTCCCCGGGCGAGCGGACCCGCGCCGCGCTCGCCCTGCTCCAGGGCCGGGGCGTGAACCTGCTCGTCCTCGACGAGCCGACGAACCACCTGGACCTGCCGGCCATCGAGCAGCTGGAGTCCGCGCTCGACTCGTACACCGGCACGCTGCTGCTCGTCACCCACGACCGGCGGATGCTCGACGCGGTCCGCACCACGCGGCGCGTCGAGGTCGCCGACGGCAAGGTCACCGAGCTCTGATGGCGTCCTCGCACACGGCGGGCCGGGGACGCGCGACGTCGGCCGCACACGCGGCGCGGCGGGCCGCGAAGGCGGTCCCGAGCGCCCGCCGGGGGCCGGCGATGACGGGCTCGTGCGCCGATCGGGGCTCGCGGTGACCGTCTCACGCTCCGGCCGGGGCTCGCGGTGCCCGTCTCGGTGCGCCGGCCGGGTCTCGCGGTGACCGTCTCGTTCGGCTGGGGCCCGCGGTGACCGTCTCGTTCGGCTGGGGGCCCGTCGAGGCGCGGGTCCTCGCCCCCTCGGCCGCCTGCGTGGTCGTCGTCGACGTGCTGTCCTTCACCACCGCCGTGGGCGTCGCCGTCGAGGCCGGCACGGCCGTCCACCCGTACCGGTGGCGGGACGCGACGGCCGTCGCGTACGCGGAGAGCGTCGGCGCGACCCTCGCCGTCGGGCGCCGCGAGGCGACCCCCGAGCACCCGTGGTCGCTCTCCCCGGCGGCCCTGCGCGCCGCCCCGGGGCCGACGCGCCTGGTCCTGCCCTCGCCGAACGGCTCCACCATCGCCGCGGAGGCCGGTGACGCGACCGTCGTCGCCGCGTCCCTGCGCAACCACTCGGCCGTCGCCCGCTGGCTCGCGCGCCAGGGCTACGGCTCCGCCGAACGCCCGGTCGCGGTCATCGCGTCCGGCGAGCGGTGGCCGGACGGTTCGCTGCGCCCGGCGCTGGAGGACCTGCTCGGCGCGGGCGCCGTCCTCGCCGGGCTGCGGGCGTCGGGCCCGCACACCCTCACCCCGGAGGCGACCGCGGCGGCCACGCTGTGGGCGGCCACCGAGGACCCGGTCGCCGCCTTGCACGGCTGTGACTCGGGTCGTGAACTGTACGAGTACGGCTTTCCGCAGGACGTGGCCGTGGCCGCCGAGAACGACAGCTCGACGACCGTCCCCGTTCTCGTGGACGGCGCATTCCAGGAGGCACCATGACCGACCTACTGACCCGGCTGACCGAGATGCTGGACGATCTCGACTCCGACGTGGACGAGACGATCGACCTCGCCGACGAGATCGCGGCCTCGGGTGACGCCGGCCTCCTGCCGCGTCTGCAGGCGGAGCTGGATCGCGCCCTCACCGAGCGGAACGCCTACGCCCGTGAGCTCCTCGGCGGTGTCCTCGCGGCGATCGGCGGCCCGGAGGCCCTGCCGACCCTGATCCGGGCCTCCGCCGTCGACCTCGGTGACGACCAGGACGGTCTGGCCGCCGAGATCGTCGATCTGGTCCAGGCCGACCCGAAGGCGGCCCGGGACCTTCTCCAGCCGCTGACGGAGGACGGCGACCTCTCCGTCGCCAACCGCGCCGACTGGGCCCTGCGCTTCCTGCCGTAGCGGGTGCCACCGGAGGAGCCGGTGACACGGACCCGGGGGCCTGACACGCGGGATCGCCCGCCCCGCCGAGGAGGCCGGGGCCGATCCCGGTCGTCCGGCGTGTGCGCGTCGCCGGACGAATCGGGCGACTCGACGGCGGGCTCGCCGGGCGGAGGCCGTCCCCGCGGCCCGAACGGGGCACACGGGGACGACTCCGACGACGCGTCCGGTCAGCGGCGCTTGCCGCCGCCCTCGCCCAGCAGACCCGCCTTGCGGAGGGCGTCGGCCATCGCGCTGTTCGCGGGCGCGGGAGCGGACGACCGGTCACGCCCACCCCGTTCGGGCTGTTCGCCGCGACCGCCCTGACCGCCCTGACCGCCCTGGCCGCCCTGGCCGTTCCGGCCGCCGCGGTCCCCCTGGCCGCCACGGTCCCCGCGCTCGGCCCGGCGGCCACCGCCGCCACCGCCGCCGCCCTGCCGCTGCTGCGGCGGCCGGCCGGAACGCTCGCCCCGGTCGCCGCGCTCGCGCTTGGGCGCCCCGTCCGCGGTCTCCGCACCGGACTGGTCGTCGAGCCGCAGCGTCAGCGAGATCCGCTTGCGCGGGATGTCGACGTCGAGGACCTTCACCTTGACCACGTCGCCGGGCTTCACCACGTCGCGCGGGTCCTTGACGAAGGTCTTCGACATCGCGGAGACGTGCACCAGACCGTCCTGGTGCACACCGATGTCCACGAACGCCCCGAACGCGGCCACATTGGTGACGACGCCCTCCAGCACCATCCCGGACGCCAGGTCGCCGATCTTCTCGACTCCCTCCGCGAAGGTCGCGGTCCGGAACGCCGGACGCGGGTCGCGGCCCGGCTTCTCCAGCTCGCGCAGGATGTCCGTCACGGTCGGCAGACCGAAGGTCTCGTCCACGAAGTCGTTCGCCCGCAGCGAGCGCAGCGTCCCCGTGTCGCCGATGAGCGCCGCGACCTCGCCGCCCGTCGCCTTCACCATCCGGCGCACGACCGGATACGCCTCCGGGTGCACGGAGGAGGAGTCGAGCGGGTCGTCGCCGCCCCGGATGCGAAGGAAGCCCGCGCACTGCTCGTACGCCTTCGGGCCCAGTCGGGCCACGTCCTTGAGCGCCCGGCGGGAACGGAAGGGGCCGTTGGCGTCCCGGTGCGCGACGATGTTCTCCGCGAGGCCCGAGCTGATGCCCGAGACCCGCGAAAGGAGCGGCGCAGAGGCGGTGTTGACGTCGACGCCGACACCGTTCACACAGTCCTCGACGACCGCGTCGAGCGAGCGGGAGAGCTTCACCTCGGCCAGGTCGTGCTGGTACTGGCCGACGCCGATGGACTTCGGGTCGATCTTCACCAGCTCGGCGAGCGGGTCCTGGAGTCGGCGGGCGATGGACACCGCACCGCGCAACGACACGTCCAGGCCCGGGAGTTCCTGCGAGGCGAACGCGGAGGCCGAGTAGACGGAGGCGCCCGCCTCCGAGACCATCACCTTGGTCAGATTCAACTCGGGGTGTTTGGCGAGGAGTTCGGCCGCCAGCTTGTCGGTCTCGCGGGAGGCCGTGCCGTTGCCGATCGCGACCAGCTCGACCGCGTGCTCCTTGGCGAGGCGCGCGAGACTCTCCAGTGCCCGGTCCCACTTGTTGGCCGGCACGTGCGGGTAGATCGTGTCGGTGGCCACGACCTTGCCGGTCGCGTCGACCACGGCGACCTTCACGCCGGTACGGAAGCCGGGGTCGAGGCCCAGGGTCGCCCGGGTGCCGGCCGGTGCGGCGAGCAGCAGGTCGCGCAGGTTCGAGGCGAAGACCCGGACCGCCTCGTCCTCGGCGGCCGTCCGCAGCCGCAGCCGCAGGTCGATCCCGAGGTGCACGAGGATCCGGGTCCGCCAGGCCCAACGGACCGTGTCCTGCAGCCACCTGTCCCCGGGGCGTCCCCGGTCGGCGACCCCGAAGCGACCCGCGACGATCCCCTCGTACGAGGAGGGGCCGGGGAGCTCGGAGGGCTCCTCCGGCTCCAGGTCGAGGCTGAGCACGTCCTCCTTCTCACCGCGCAGCATGGCGAGGATCCGGTGCGAGGGCAGGGCCGTGAAGGGCTCGGTGAAGTCGAAGTAGTCGGCGAACTTCGCCCCCGCCTCCTCCTGCCCGTCCCGCACCTTCGCCACCAGCCGGCCCCGGCCCCACATGCGTTCGCGCAGCTCGCCGATGAGGTCGGCGTCCTCGGAGAACGTCTCGGCGAGGATCGCCCGCGCGCCCTCCAGGGCCGCGGCGGCGTCCGCGACGCCCTTGTCCGCGTCCACGAAGGCCGCCGCGGCCGCCGCCGGCTCCACGGAAGGGTCGGCGAGCAGCCCCTCCGCCAACGGCGCCAGACCGGCCTCACGGGCGATCTGGGCCTTCGTCCGGCGCTTCGGTTTGAAGGGCAGGTAGATGTCCTCCAGGCGCGCCTTGGTGTCGGCGGCCCGGATGCTCGCCTCCAGCTCCGCCGTCAGCTTGCCCTGCTCGCGTACCGAGTCGAGGATCGCCGACCGGCGGTCCTCCAGCTCGCGCAGATAGCGCAGCCGCTCCTCCAGGGTGCGGAGCTGCGCGTCGTCGAGCATCTCCGTCGCTTCCTTGCGGTAGCGCGCGATGAACGGCACGGTCGAACCGCCGTCGAGCAGCTCGACGGCTGCCTTCACCTGTCGCTCGCGTACGCCGAGTTCCTCGGCGATCCTTGCTTCGATGGACGTCGTCACGGTGTCCCGACTCGCCTTCTCGTGCCTCAAGCTTGCGAGTGCATTGTGCCGGGTCGGTCACCCGTACGCGGTAACCGACCCGTCCCGCGCGCGTCCCGGGCGCCCCGAGGTCACCCCTTGCCGACGAGATCCGCGGGGAAGGCGCCCGCGACGGCGGCCGTGACCAGGAAGCCTCGCCCCAGCTCGGTGAGCCGCTCGACCCCGGCCGCGCCGAGGTGCTCGTACGGTGCGGCGTCGAGCCGGTCGGTGTGCTCCTCGAGCTCGGCACGGAGGGCCGTGCCCGCCTCGGTCAGCTCGCCCTCTGCGTCGAGCAGCCCGCGGCCGCGCAGCCGCTCCGCCGCGGCGTCCCAGTCGGCGCGCCGCCAGCCGCGGGAGCCGAGCACCCAGCGGGGGGCCATGCCCTTGCCGGTGGCGGTGTGGGAGACCAGGGCCTCGACGGGGTCGAGCCCGGCCGAGAGCAGGGCCGAGAGGTGCCCGTCGCCCCGGTGCTCGCGCAGCAGGGTGGCGGCGTGCCAGTAGGCGAGGTGGGGCTCCTCGGGCACCGGCAGGTCCGCGTGGGCCGAGTAGAGCGGCCGGGCGTGCCGGGTGCAGGCCTCCGTGGCGCGCAGCGCGAGCTCCGCCGCCTCGGCCATCTCCGCGGAGGCGACCGTCTCCTCGCCGAGCAGCCGGCGCAGGGTGGCGTCGGCGGTGCGCAGCCGCGCGTCCAGGACCTGGGCGGGGGAGGCGGTGTCCCAGACGGCCGGGAGGTGCCGGGCCAGCAGCTCGTGGTTGTAGTTGTAGAAGGTGGCCGCGACGGTGCCGGGGCCCACCGCGCCGAGTGCGGCGCTGCGCGAGGCGAGCCGCATCGCGCTCTGGTCGGTGAAGCCCAGGGCGCCGAACTCGCGGTCCAGATCGGGCGAGAAGTAGACCGTGGAGTGCAACGGGTTGAGGGCGTTGTGGCAGCGGCGTCCCGCGCGGGGCGGCAGAGCAGTCGTCGTCATGCCCGAAGGTTACCGACTGGTCGGTACGACGGGAACAGCCGGGAAGGGGCGGGACCCGTTCCGGTACCGCGCCCAGGTGGCGCCGCCGCGATGGCAGAAAAGGTGGGGTCAGCGTCATTGCGGCCGTCCCGCACCCCTCCCAGGATGGAGGCATGACGCAGCGACCCGTACTCGTCGTCCTCTTCGACGGCGTGCAGAGCCTCGACGTCACCGGCCCCTACGAGGTCTTCGCCGGTGCCGGCCGCGCCTCCGGCGACCCGGACGCGTACCCGATCCGCACCGCCTCCCTGGACGGCGGACCCGTCCGCACCCACAGCGGACTCCGTCTGCTCCCCGACACCACCCTCGCCGAGGCGGTCGCCGACGGTGCACCGCACACCCTCGTCGTCCCCGGCGGCGAGGGAACCCGGGAACCCGATCCGGCCCTGATCGACTGGCTCCGCAGCCGAGCCCCGGGCGCCGGGCGGCTGGTCTCCGTCTGCACGGGGGCGCTGCTCCTCGCCGAGGCGGGGCTGCTCGACGGGCACCGGGCGACCACCCACTGGGTGGCCTGCGACCACATGGCCCGCTGCTACCCCGAGGTCGAGGTGGACCCGGACCCCATCTTCGTCCGGGACGGACGGCTCTCCACCTCTGCCGGGGTCACCGCCGGCATCGACCTGGCCCTCGCGCTGGTCGAGGAGGACCTCGGCCGGGACGTCGCCCTCACCGTCGCACGCCACCTGGTCGTCTTTCTGCGCCGCCCCGGCAACCAGGCCCAGTTCAGCGTCCAGCTCGCCGCCCAGACCGCCCGCCGGGAGCCGCTGCGCGACCTCCAGCAGTGGATCGCCGAGCACCCCGAAGGAGACCTCTCCGTGGAGGCGCTCGCCGCCCGTGCCCGGCTCTCGCCCCGCCACTTCGCCCGCGCCTTCCAGGCGGAGACGGGCACGACCCCCGGCCGCTACGTCGACCGGATCCGGCTCGAACACGCCCGCCGCCTCCTGGAGGAGACCTCCCGCGGCGTCGAGGAGGTCGCCCGCGCCTCCGGCTACGGCACGCCCGAGGCGATGCGCCGCGCCTTCACCAAGACCCTCGGCACCGCGCCCGCCGACTATCGCCGTCGCTTCCACTCGCCCGTCAACTGAAAGGCAGCAGCATGCAGATCGCCGTCCTGCTCTACCCGGGCTTCACCACGCTCGACGCCGTCGGCCCGTACGAGCTCCTCGCCCGCATCCCCGGGGCCGAGACCGTCTTCGTCGCCAAGGAGAGCGGTCCCGTCCGCAACGACCAGGGCAGCCTCGCCCTCGTCGCCGACAAGACCCTCGCGGAGGTACCGCGCCCCGACATCGTGCTCGTCCCCGGCGGACCGGACTCCCGCGAGGCCATGAACGACCCGGAGACCCGCGCCTGGCTCCGTACGGCCGACGAGACCAGCACCTGGACGACCTCGGTCTGCACCGGCTCCCTGATCCTGGCCGCGGCGGGCGTCCTCGACGGCCGCCGCGCGACCACCCACTGGCTCGCCTTCGAGGAGCTGCGGCAGCTGGGCGTCGAGCCCACCGGCGAGCGGGTCGTCTTCGACGGCAAGTACGTCACCGCCGCCGGGGTCTCCTCCGGTATCGACATGGCGCTGCACCTGATCGGCCGGATCGCCGGGGACGAGGCCGCCCAGACCATCCAGCTCCTCACCGAGTACGACCCGCAGCCGCCCTACGACGCGGGCTCGCCGGAGAAGGCCCCGGCCGAGATCGTCGCGCGGTGGCGGGGCGTGAAGGCGGAGGACCTCCCTCAGGGGCGCTGAGCGAAGGCCCTCCGGGCCGAGGAGCTGTCCGGTGGGTCGAAGCCGTCACCGCGGCGCCCGCCGGAGCCCTGCCCTAGCTCCCGTACGTGAAGCGGGGCGTCCTGCGCTCCAGGAAGGCGGCGACCCCCTCCGCGGTGTCGCCGCTGCCGCGTGCCTGCTCCGCCCAGTGGGCGTCCCGGTCCAGGCGCCCGTCGGCGAACTCCTTGGCCGCCGACTGGGTCAGCAGCGAGCGCGAGGCGAGCACCCGGGCGAACTCGGCGACCCGCTTGTCCAACGCGCCCACCGGGTGCAGCTCGTCCACGAACCCGGTCCGCAGGGCCCGCTCCGCGTCGATCAACTCACCCGAGAACAGGAGGTACTTGGCGGTCGAAGGACCCACCAGGGCGGCGAGCCGCCGGGTCGACGAGGACGGATAGACGATGCCGAGCTTCGACGGGGTGATCCCGAAGCGGGCGCCCTCCTCGGCGAACCGCAGATCGCAGGCGGCGGCGAGCTGGCTGCCGCCGCCGACACAGAAGCCGCGGACGGCCGCCAGGGTCGGCCGGGGGAACGCGGCGAGCGCCTCCTCGGCCCGTACCGCGAGCGTCTGCTGCTCGTCGCCGGGCTCCCGGAGCGCCGAGATGTCGGCCCCGGCGCAGAAGGTGTCGCCCTCACCGGTCAGCACCAGGACCCGGACGGCGGGGTCGGCGGCGAGCCGGTCCAGGACGCCGGGCAGCGCGCGCCACATGCCGGCGCTCATCGCGTTGCGCTTGGCGGGGTTGGCGATGACGACGGTGGCGATCCCGTCCGTGACGCTGTCCTTCAGCTGCGGCTCCATGGGCCGGATGCTATCCGCCGTATCCGAACGTACGACCAGGAAGGGGTCGTCCCGAGGAGGCGCGCACGGCCGGGGACGCCCACGAGCCGGACGTACTCGGGGTCTTCTTCTCGCTCCGCTGCTCTTCGCCGGCCTCGGTCGATCGCCATCGGAGTGGGCGGGCGGCGGATCGTCGGTAGGGTGGCGCCGACTCCCGTGGCCGGCGTGCCCCCGGAGCGGTCGAAAGGCGTGCCCGATCAGTCGAACAACTGACATCGGCATACTCACCCGATCGGAAAGCGGCCGATAAGTGTCGACTTCTGGTCAGTAGGCCGGTCCGCCTGCGCGCATTGCCAAGACTCGATCCGTGGCGAGAATCGAGCACGAGGGTGGGAACCGTACCGTGGAGAACCACGGAGGTGGCCCCGCCCGGCAACCGTCCTACGAAGGAGTCTGGCGCTTCACCGCTGCCGCGGTCGACGTCTCCGTCCCGCAGGCCCGGCACGCCGTACGCGACCTGCTGGTCCGCCAGGGCGTCCCCGTCCATGAGGAGATCATGGACGGCCTGCTGCTGATCGTCTCCGAGCTGGTGACCAACGCCGTGCGGCACGCGGCGCTGCTGTCCCCGGAGATAGCGGTGGAGGTGGCCATCGGGCCCGAGTGGATCAGGGTGTCCGTCGAGGACAACCATCCGTACCGTCCCAAGGCCCTCGAGGCGGACTACGGGCAGACGGGCGGCCGGGGACTGCTCCTGGTCCGCGAGATCGCCCAGGAGTCCGGCGGCGCGTGCGACGTCGAGCACACCGCGAGCGGCGGCAAGATCATCTGGGCGGCGCTGCCCCTGGCCCCGATGGCACCGGGGCCGGGAGCGGCGATCCACCAGCCGGTCGTCACCAGCCCCCGGACGGACCCGTCAGTTCCCTGACCGCCGGACGCGCCGCGTCGAGCACCGTCATGAACCAGGCGGAGAACGGCGCGGCGGCATGGCGCTCGGCCAGCTCGGAGGCGGTGACGAAGACGGTGTCCTCGATCTCCTCCGGGTCCGGCCGCGGCGCGGCCTGGACGAGGCCGACGAAGAGGTGGTTGAACTCCTGCTCCACCAGGCCGGACGCCGGGTCCGGGTGGTTGTAGCGGACGGTGCCGGCCTCCGCGAGCAGCGTGGGCGAGACGCCGAGCTCCTCGAAGGTCCGCCGGGCGGCGGCGGCGAACGGCGCCTCGCCCGGGTACGGGTGGCCGCAGCAGGTGTTCGACCAGACACCGGGGGAGTGGTACTTGCCGAGCGCCCGGCGCTGGAGCAGCAGCCGGCCCGCCTCGTCGAAGAGGAAGACGGAGAAGGCACGGTGCAGCAGCCCGGGCGCCTGGTGGGCGGCGAGCTTCTCCGCCGTACCGATGGTCGTCCCGTCCTCGTCGACCAGTTCGAGCATGATCGGCGCCGGGGCCTCGGACGGCTGGACACCGTTCGACATGATCTCCGGCATCTCCGGCGAGATCTGAGCCGCGGTGGCTGGTGTGGTCGACATACCCATCCTTCGCTTCGGTCCTCGCCCCGGTGGGGCCACCTCAGTCTGCCGTACAAAAGCGGCTTGTCCGTACTTCGGAGGCCGGACGTGGCCGCTCCCACCGCACCGGAGTACTTCCGGCGCGGCGGGAGCGGAGAGACGGCACGGGGCGACTACACCCCGAAAGCCGCCGGATAGGCGATGGTGCCGGGCGGAACGGGGACGGAGTCGTCCAGGACGAGCGCCATCATGGCCTCGTCCGGAACCTCGAAACCTGGCTTGATTCCATACTCGGACGCCCGTACGAACCCGAACTTCGGGTAGTACTCCGGGTGCCCCAGGACGAGCACGAGCGGCTCACCCCGCAGCCGTGCCGCGTCGAGCACCGCCCGGACGACTGCCTTTCCGGCCCCCGTCCGCTGGTACGCCGGCGCCACCGCCACCGGAGCGAGCGCCGCCGCGGGGGAGCCGTCCACCAGGCAGCGGGTGATGAGGGCGTGCGCCGCGATCGAGCCGTCCGGGGCCTCGGCCACGTACGACAGGCCCGGGAGCCAGGCGTCGGGGTCCCGGCGGAGCGCGTCGACCAGCTCGGCCTCCGCCTCCGAGCCGAAGGCGGCCGCCACGAGCGGCCGGACCGCCGAGGCCTCCCGGGGGGTCTCCGGACGGGTGCGCCAGCGCGGATCCGCGGGCCGCAGGACGAATCCCGCGTACCCGTACTCGGAGCCGTGCTCGCGCCGCATCGCGATCTCGGCGCGGGCCCCCGCCACCGCCTCGGCCATACCGGGGACGGTGGTGTCCGCGGCGTCGGCGTGCGCGGCGAGCGGACCGTAGTACTCGGCCCAGTCGCCCTCCGGCTGGAGAACGGTCCCCAGCACGTGGTAGCCGGCCGCGACCGACGCAGCCGAGAGCTCGGCGACCGTGCGGAGCGGGTAGTGCTCCTCCCAGAAGGCGCGGGCCGCCGGGCCGGGCTGCCCGGTGGTCCAGACGCACTCGGTGAGCACCAGGGTGCCTCCGGGTGCCAGCAGCCTGCGCCACTCGGCGAGCGCCCGGTCGAAGCCGATCACGAAGACCGAGCTCTCGGCCCAGACCAGGTCGAAGGAGCCGTCCGGGAACGGCAGTGCGCCCATGTCGGCGCGGAGGGTGTGGACCGAGCCGTCGAGCCCGCGGGCGGCGGCGGACCGCCGCAGTTCCGCGAGGAACGGTTCGTGGAGATCGACGGCGGTCACCTCGGCACCCGCCTCGGCCGCCAGGAGGAGCGCGGAGCGGCCGGGGCCGCAGCCCAGGTCGAGCACGCGCGGACGCTCGGGCAGCGGCCCGGTGAGCGCGAGGAGCCGACGCGTGGTGGCGTCGGAGCCGGGGCCCTGCCGCGGAAGACCGTGGTGCAGGGCGAAGAAGGAGTCGTGCGAAGCGTTGTCGGACAACGTGGGAAACCCTTTGTGAGAGGGCCCCGGCCGACGACGTGACGGACCGGTGGGAACCGGGATCAGGTCAGCCGGAGACCCGGAAGCTGAGGAAGGACCGGGTGCTGCCGCTCGGGGCAGCCTCCATCGCGACGGTCATCAACCTCAGCTCCTCTCTCCACGCGTTCGTACGAAAAGACTAACAGGCGGCCGTGCTCAGAGGCACAGCTTGGCCTCGTGCTCCGCGTGCCCCACCGGCTCCAGCTGGAAGGTGCAGTGCTCCACGTCGAAGTGCGAGCCCAGGCATCCCTGGAGCGAGTGCAGCATCTTCTCGTGCCCGACCGAGTCGAGCGCGTCCTGGTCCACGACGACGTGGGCCGAGAGCACCGGCATGCCCGAGGTGATCGTCCAGGCGTGCAGGTCGTGGACGTCCTCGACACCGGGCAGGGCCAGGATGTGGGCCCGTACCTCCCTCATGTCGACGCCCTTGGGAGCGGCCTCCAGGAGGACGTCCAGCGTCTCGCGCAGCAGCTTGACCGTCCGGGGGACGATCATCAGACCGATCAGGATCGAGGCGATCGGGTCGGCGTACTGCCATCCCGTGACCAGGATGATGCCGGCCGCGACGATCACGGTGACCGAGCCCAGCGCGTCGGCGAGCACCTCCAGATACGCCCCGCGCACATTGAGGCTGTCCTTCTGACCCCGCATGAGCAGCGACAGCGAGATCACATTGGCGATCAGGCCGATCGCCGCGACCGTGATCGCCAGACCGCCCTTGGTCTCGGCCGGCTCGAAGAACCGCTGGACCGCCTCGTACAGCACGTAGCCGCCGACGCCGAGGAGCAGCAGGCAGTTGGCGAGCGCCGCGAGGATCTCGGCCCGCGCGAACCCGAAGGTGCGGTTCCCCGAGGGGGGCCGGTTGGCGAAGTGGATCGCGAGCAGTGCCATCGCGAGGCCGACCGCGTCGGTCGCCATGTGTGCCGCGTCGGCGATCAGCGCGAGCGAGTCGGAGAGTACGCCGCCGATGATTTCGATCACCATCACGGAGAGCGTGATGCCGAGCGCGATGCGCAACCGGTTCTTGTACGCGGCCCCGGCCGTACCCGTCGGCGCAGGGCCGCCGTGACTGTGCCCGTGGTCGTGTCCAGCCCCCATGACATGGCCTCCAGATCGTCTGTTCGCAGGTGCCCCGAGTCGCAAGTCAACTACGGGTGGGGGGTATGTGCAACACGGTACTGAACACCGTTGTCATATGCTCTGACCTGCGGCGATGTGGTGACGGCGCATTCCGGACCGACCGTGGCGAGAAGGTGTCACCCGGGTTGCCGTCCGGGCTCCGGGCGGGGTCCCCGCCGGAGGGCGCGGCCGTCGTCCTGTGAGGCGGGGCCGCCGAACGCCCATGGTGATCTCCACGAGGCCGCCCGCACCCGTGCGGACAGGGGTGGGCCCGGGGGAGTCCGGCCCGCAAAGCCTCGGTGAACTCGTGCTCTGTTTCATCCGATAGCCTCAGCCGACGTGTCGCCGCCCCGTGCCGGGCCGCACCGCCGCGCCCGGGGCCGCCATGGGTCCCGCCGGCCCCTCCGTCAGCTCCAAGGAGTGAGTTCGTCTGTCGACCGCCATCCTCACCGGCCCGCCGGCACCCGGATCCTCGCTCGACGGAGATCTGCGGTCGCTCGGCTTCGACGTCCGGACCGCAGCCGGCCCCGATGAGACCGGGGCACTGCTCGCCGCGGTCCCCGCGGGCGAGCGCGTCGCGGTCGTCGACCCCCGGTTCGTCGGCCATGTGCACGCGCTGCGCCTCGCCCTCACCGACCCCCGGTTCCCCGCCGCCGCCGCACCCGGCGCGCTCACCGTGCAGAACGGGGCCCGCCCCGCGCTCGCCCGCGCCCTGACCGCCGCCGGCGCCCCCGGAGCCGACGGCGCCGACCTCACCGGGACGCTCGCCGACGCCCTCGACGCCGACGGCGTCGCCGTGCACCGGCCCCAGCTCGGCACCCTCGTCGCCACCGTGCCCACCGACGCCGAGGCCCGCCACGAGGCCCGCGCCGCCGTGGACGCCGTCGACGAGGAGGCCGTACGCCTCCGTTCCGCCGTGAAGGCCCAGGACGGCTTCTTCACCACCTTCTTCATCAGCCCGTACTCGCGCTACATCGCCCGCTGGTGCGCGCGCCGCGGTCTGACCCCCAACCAGGTCACCACCGCCTCGCTGCTCACCGCGCTGATCGCGGCCGGCTGCGCGGCGACCGGTGAGCGCGGCGGCTACATCGCCGCCGGCGTCCTGCTCCTCGTCTCCTTCGTCCTCGACTGCACCGACGGGCAGCTCGCCCGGTACGCGCTGAAGTACTCGACGATGGGCGCCTGGCTCGACGCCACCTTCGACCGCGCCAAGGAGTACGCCTTCTACGCCGGTCTCGCGCTCGGCGCGGCCCGCAACGGCGACGACGTGTGGGCGCTGGCGCTCGGCGCGATGACCCTCATGACCTGCCGGCACGTCGTGGACTTCGCGTTCAACGAGGCCAACGCCGAGAGCACGGGCGCCACGGCCAAGACCAGCCTCGCCGTCTCCAGCCGGCTCGACAGCCTCGGCTGGACCGTCTGGGCCCGCCGGATGATCATCCTGCCGATCGGCGAGCGCTGGGCCATGATCGCGGTCCTCACCGCCGTCACCACCCCGCGGATCGTCTTCTGGGCCCTGATCATCGGCTGTGCCTTCGGGGCCTGCTACACCACGGCGGGGCGCGTCCTGCGCTCCCTGACCCGCAAGGCGCAGCGCACCGACCGGGCCGCGCAGGCCCTGGCGGACCTCGCGGACTCCGGGCCGCTCGCCGCGCTGACCGACCGCGTCCTCGGCCGCACCGGCATCCTGATGATGCCGCCGCTGGTCCTCGCGCTGATCGCCACGGGCGCGATGCTCTCCGCGGCCCTCGGCCGCCCCTTCGGGTCCGAGCAGACCGTCGTCGCCGCCGTCTTCTACGTGGTGTTCGCCGGCGCCGCCGTCGCCCGCCCCCTCAAGGGCGCCCTCGACTGGCTGCTCCCTCCGCTCTTCCGGGCCGCCGAGTACGGCACGATCCTGATCCTCGCGGCCCGCTCCGAGGTGAACGGGGCCTTGCCCGCGGCCTACGGACTGGTGGCCGCCGTCGCCTACCATCACTACGACACGGTGTACCGCATCCGCGGTGGCACCGGCGCGCCGCCCACGTGGCTGGTGCGCACGATCGGCGGTCACGAGGGCCGCACGTTGCTGGTGACCGTCCTCGCCGCCCTGCTGGCGAGCCGTGGCAACGATTTCACCCTGGCGCTCACCGCCCTGGCGGTCACCATCGCGCTTGTGGTGCTCGTGGAGTCCATCCGTTTCTGGGTGTCCTCCGGAGCACCAGCCGTACATGACGAAGGAGAAACAGCATGATCGGTCTCGTACTGGCAGCCGGTGCCGGACGGCGTCTGCGCCCCTACACCGACACGCTTCCGAAGGCCCTCGTGCCCGTCGACGGTGAGACCACCGTCCTCGACCTCACGCTGAAGAACTTCGCCGAGATCGGCCTCACCGAGGTCGCGATCGTCGTCGGCTACCGCAAGGAGGCCGTCTACGACCGCAAGGAGGCCCTCGAGGCGAAGTACGGCCTCAAGCTCACCCTCGTCGACAACGACAAGGCCGAGGAGTGGAACAACGCCTACTCCCTGTGGTGCGCCCGTGAGGTCCTCAAGCGCGGTGTGATCCTCGCCAACGGCGACACCGTCCACCCGGTCTCGGTCGAGAAGACCCTGCTCGCCGCCCGCGGCGACGGCAAGAAGATCATCCTCGCCCTCGACACGGTGAAGAACCTCGCCGACGAGGAGATGAAGGTCATCACCGCCGAGGGCAAGGGCGTCCAGCGCATCACGAAGCTGATGGACCCGGCCACCGCCACCGGTGAGTACATCGGTGTCACCCTCATCGAGGCCGAGGCCGCCGAGGAGCTCGCCGACGCCCTCAAGGCCACCTTCGAGCGCGACCCCGACCTGTACTACGAGGACGGCTACCAGGAGCTGGTCAACCGCGGCTTCACCGTCGACGTCGAGCCCATCGGTGACGTCAAGTGGGTCGAGATCGACAACCACGACGACCTCGAGAAGGGCCGTGGGATCGCGTGCCAGTACTGACCCGACTGATCCCGTCACCGGTCGTCGTCGACATCCGCAGGGGAGCGCTGGACGACCTGTCCGCGCTCCTCGCGGACCAGCGGATCTCCAGCAACGGCAAGATCGCCGTGGCGATCAGCAGCGGCTCGGGCCTGAAGCTGCGTGACCACTTCGCGCCCGAGCTGCCCGGCGCCGACTGGTACCCGGTCTCCGGCGGCACCATCGACGAGGCCGTGAAGCTCGCCGACGCCATGCGCGGCAAGCGGTACGACGCCGTGGTCGCCCTCGGCGGCGGCAAGATCATCGACGTGACGAAGTACGCGGCGGCCCGGGTCGGGCTGCCGCTGGTGGCCATCGCCACCAATCTCTCGCACGACGGGATCTGCTCCCCGATCTCGACCCTGGACAACGACAACGGCCGGGGTTCGTACGGTGTGCCCACCCCGATCGCCCTGGTCATCGACCTGGACGTGATCAGGGACGCGCCGGTCCGCTTCGTGCGCTCCGGCATCGGTGACGCGATCTCCAACCTCTCCGCCATCGCCGACTGGGAGCTCTCCCACGAGGTGACGGGCGAGCCCGTCGACGGCCTCGCGGCCGCGATGGCCCGCAGCGCCGGAGAGGCCGTGCTCCGCCACCCCGGCGGCGTCGGCGACGACGACTTCCTCGTCACCCTCTCCGAGGGTCTCGTGATGTCCGGCATCGCCATGTCGATCAGCGGGGACAGCCGCCCCTCCTCGGGCGCCTGCCACGAGATCAGCCACGCGTTCGACCTGCTCTTCCCGACCCGCGCCGCGAGCCACGGCGAGCAGTGCGGTCTCGGCGCGGCCTTCGCCATGCACCTGCGCGGAGCCCTCGACGGGTCCGGCCGGATGGTCGAGACGCTGCGTCGGCACGGGCTTCCCGTGACGCCGGAGGAGATGGGATTCAGCGTGGACGAGTTCGTCCAGGCGGTGTCCTTCGCCCCGCAGACCCGGCCGGGCCGCTTCACCATCCTCGAACACCTCGACCTGTCCGACGACGAGATCAGGGACGCGTACGCCGACTATGCCAAAGCCATCGGTAGCTGAGCTCCGCCCGGTCGTGCACCCCCCGGGTGTGAAGGACCGGCGCAGCGGAGAGCACTGGGGCGGCCGCCTGTACATGCGGGAGATCTCGCTCAGGATCACCCGGCAGCTCGTCGGCACCAGGATCACGCCGAACCAGCTCACGTACGTGATGACCCTCGCGGGCGTCCTCGCGGCACCGGCCCTGCTGGTGCCCGGGATCCCCGGGGCGCTGCTCGGCGCGCTCATGGTCCAGCTCTACCTGCTGCTCGACTGCGTCGACGGCGAGGTGGCCCGCTGGAAGAAGCAGTTCTCGCTGGCGGGCGTGTACCTGGACCGGGTCGGCGCCTACCTGTGCGACGCGGCGGTGCTCGTCGGCTTCGGCCTGCGCGCCGCCGACCTGTGGGGCTCGGGCCGGATCGACTGGCTCTGGGCCTTCCTCGGCACCCTGGCAGCCCTCGGCGCCATCCTGATCAAGGCCGAGACCGACCTCGTCGGCGTCGCCCGGCACCAGGGCGGTCTGCCGCCGGTCAAGGAGTCGGCCTCCGAGCCGCGCTCCTCCGGCATGGCGCTGGCCCGCCGTGCGGCCGGTGCGCTGAAGTTCCACCGGCTCGTCCTCGGTATCGAGGCCTCGCTGCTGATCGTGGTCCTCGCCGTCGCGGACCAGATCAGGGGCGACCTCTTCTTCACCCGTCTCGGGGTCGCCGTCCTCGCCGGCATCGCGATGCTCCAGACCGTGCTGCACCTCGTGTCGATCATGGTTTCGAGCAGGCTGAAGTGAGGCCGGCCGTGAGCATGCCGCTCAGGGTGGGAGCCGTCGTCATCACGATGGGCAACCGCCCCGACGACCTGCGCGCGCTGATCGACTCGGTCGCCGGGCAGGAGGGCGACCGCATCGAGGTCGTCGTCGTCGGACAGGGCACCCCGGTCTCCGGGGTGCCCGACTGGGTGCGGACCGTCGACCTGCCGGAGAACGTCGGCATCCCCGCCGGCCGGAACATCGGCATCGAGGCCTTCGGCCCCGGCGGCACCGACGTCGACGTCCTGCTGTTCCTGGACGACGACGGGCGGCTCGCGCACCCGGACACCGCCGAGCTGGTCCGGCAGGCCTTCACCGCCGACCCGCGCCTCGGCATCATCACCTTCCGGATCGCCGATCCGGTGACCGGGGTGACCCAGCGCCGCCACGTGCCGAGGCTCCGTGCCTCCGACCCGATGCGCTCCTCACGGGTGACGACCTTCCTCGGCGGCGCCAACGCCGTCCGCACCAAGGTGTTCGCCGAAGTCGGCGATCTGCCGGGCGAGTTCTTCTACGCGCACGAGGAGACCGACCTCGCCTGGCGCGCGCTCGACGCCGACTGGATGATCGACTACCGTGCGGACATGGTGCTGTTGCACCCCACCACAGCCCCCTCCCGGCACGCCTCGTACCACTTCAACGTGGCCCGCAACCGAGTCTGGCTGGCACGCCGCAATCTGCCCGCGCCCCTGGTGCCGGCGTATCTCGGCGTCTGGCTTCTGCTCACCCTGGCCCGTCGGCCCTCGTTCCCCGCACTGAAGGCTTGGTTCGGCGGATTCCGCGAAGGCTGGAAGACCCCCTGCGGACCGCGCCGCCCCATGAGGTGGCGTACGGTGTGGCGGCTGACCCGGCTGGGTCGCCCCCCGGTCGTCTGACATCGTGGTACCGACGTGCCGCGCATCTTGAACACGAAAGTTTCGACTTGTGAGTGACACACAGCAGGGCGGGGCGGTCGCGACGAGCGCGCCCCCGTCCGTCGACGAGGGCCTCACGCCGGCCGCGCTGGCCGCGAAGTACGGCCTCTCGGTCAGCGGCGCCAGGCCCGGACTGTTCGAGTACGTCCGTGAGCTGTGGAGCCGCCGCCACTTCATCCTGGCCTTCTCCTCGGCGAAGCTGACCGCCCAGTACAGCCAGGCCAAGCTCGGCCAGGTGTGGCAGGTGGCGACCCCGCTGCTGAACGCCCTGGTGTACTACCTGATCTTCGGGCTCATCCTCGGCGCGAGCCAGGGCATGACCAAGGACGTGTACATCCCGTTCCTGGTCACCGGCATCTTCGTGTTCACCTTCACCCAGAGCTCGGTCATGGCCGGCGTCCGGGCGATCTCCGGGAACCTGGGGCTGGTCCGGGCCCTGCACTTCCCGCGGGCCTCCCTGCCGATCTCGTTCTCGCTCCAGCAGCTCCAGCAGCTGCTGTACTCGATGATCGTGCTCGTGGCGATCGTGGTCTCGTTCGGCAGCTACCCCTCCCTCCGGTGGCTGCTGGTGATCCCGGGCCTGTTCCTCCAGTTCGTGTTCAACGTCGGACTGGCCATGATCATGGCCAGGATGGGTTCCAAGACCCCCGACCTGGCCCAGCTGATGCCGTTCGTGATGCGCACCTGGATGTACGCGTCCGGCGTGATGTTCTCGCTCCGCACGATGCTGGCCGACAAGCCGGCGTGGATCAGCGACATCCTCATGTACAACCCGGCGGCCGTCTACATGGACCTCATCCGGTTCGCGCTGATCGACGGCTACGGCTCCGAGAACCTGCCGGCGCACGTCTGGATGACCGCGCTCGCCTGGGCCCTGGTCTTCGGCATCGGCGGCTTCGTCTACTTCTGGAAGGCCGAGGAGAGGTACGGCCGTGGCTGACACCGACTCGAACACCAAGCGGTCCGACGTTCCCACCGTCATCTGCGACGACGTCCACATCGTCTACCGGGTCAACACCGGTGGCGGCGGCAAGGGCAGCGCCACGGCGGCGCTCAGCCGGATCGTCGGCCGCGGCAAGGCCGAGGTCAGCCGGGGCGTCCGCAAGGTCCACGCGGTCCGCGGCGTCACCTTCACCGCCTACCGCGGCGAGGCCATCGGCCTCATCGGCTCCAACGGCTCCGGCAAGTCCACGCTCCTGCGCGCCGTCGCCGGGCTGCTCCCCACCGAGAGCGGCAAGGTCTACACGGACGGTCAGCCCTCGCTCCTGGGCGTCAACGCCGCCCTCATGAACGACCTCACCGGTGAGCGCAACGTGATCCTGGGCGGCCTCGCCATGGGCATGAGCCGCGAGGAGGTGCGCTCGCGCTACGAGGGGATCGTCGACTTCTCCGGCATCAACGAGAAGGGCGACTTCATCAGCCTGCCCATGCGCACGTACTCCTCCGGCATGGGCGCCCGGCTCCGCTTCGCCATCGCGGCCGCCAAGAACCACGACGTCCTCCTCATCGACGAGGCCCTGGCGACCGGTGACCGCAAGTTCCAGATCCGCTCCGAGGAGCGCATCCGCGAGCTCCGCAAGGAGGCCGGCACGGTCTTCCTGGTGAGCCACAGCAACAAGTCCATCCGGGACACCTGCGACCGGGTGCTCTGGCTGGAGAAGGGTCAGCTCCTGATGGACGGGCCCACGGACGAGGTCCTCAAGGCGTACGAGCGGGAGACCGCCCGCTGATCCCGCGCCCGCAGCGTCCTGCCGCCCCCGCCTTCCGGTGGGGGCGGTTCCGTTTTCCGCGCGTCGTGCCGCCACCTGGAATGTTCATGCTGGCAACATCGGGCAGGATGAGCCCATGGCAGCGATCTCGGGGGGAAAGACCTACCACCACGGCGATCTGCGCAACGCGCTGATCTGCGCCGCCGTCGACCTCGCCACCGAGGGCGGCCCCGAACGGGTCGTCCTGCGCGAGGCGGCCCGCCGGGTGGGCGTCTCGCCCACCGCCGCCTACCGGCACTTCGACGGACGCGGCGAACTCCTCCGCACCGTCAGGGCGCACGCCCAGTGCGTGCTGGCCGACGCCATGGAGCGGGCCGCGCATCGCGAGCCCGGGGCCGACGACCCCGCCCTCGCGGCGGAGCGCCGGCTCGCCGCCCTCTGCCGCGGGTACGTCGGCTTCGCCGTCGACCAGCCCGGCCTCTACCGGGCCGCGTTCTGCGTGTCCCGCCCGGGCGGAACGACCGGGGGGGCGCCCGAGCGGCAGGCGCCCGAACCCGAGATCCGCGCCTTCACCCTGCTCCGGGACGCCCTGGAGGGCCTCACCCGCGCCGGGACCCCCCGCCCGGCCGTCCGCCCGGCGTCAGGTGCCGCGGCGTGGTCGGCCGTGCACGGACTGTCACTTCTGCTGCTCGACGGGCCCCTTCGGCGCCTTCCGGTGCAGCGCAGGAACGCCGTCGTCGAGAGCACCCTCGCCATGGTCGTCTCCGGCACGCGTGCCCTCTGACCTCCACCGGAAGTCGAACTCCCTTGTGGTGCGGGCGGGTTGACGGTTCGTACGGGTGAGGTCCGGGATGCCCGGCACCCCGGAATGGCGACGGCCGTCGTGCAACGTAAGCTGGACCGGTCTGTTTCGCGGCAAGTAGGGCGATACCCCACGACCATCGGGCCTCCTGGCGGTGGCTCTACGGGCAGGGGTCGGCGGCGTGTCCGAAATAGGATGGATTGACTCGGCAGTGTAGAACGGGAGACGTGACGGCCATGACGCAGAATCTCCAGCTCCACGAGGGTCTCGCCGTCCCTCCGTCAGGCAGTGGCCTGTGACGGACACCCGGCAGGCGCGCATCGACGCCTCCTCGCGCGCCACCCTCGGCAAGGCCGCGGACGAGAACTTCCCCGTGGCCCCCTTCTTCCTGCCCCGGGCCTGGCGCGACGACCTGATGGCGGTCTACGGCTTCGCCCGCCTCGTCGACGACATCGGAGACGGCGACCTCGCCCCCGGCGGAGCCGACGCCCGCCACCTCGGCCTCGACCCGGCGACGGCACAGGACCGGCTCGCCTTCCTCGACGCCTTCGAGGCCGACCTCCGCCGCGTCTTCGACGGCACCCCCCGCCACCCCCTCCTCCAGGGCCTCCTGCCGACGGTGCGCCGGTGCGGGCTCACCCCCGAGCCGTTCCTCGGTCTGATCGCCGCCAACCGCCAGGACCAGCAGGTCGCCCGCTACGAGACGTACGACGACCTCCTCGCGTACTGCGAGCTCTCCGCCAACCCCGTCGGGCGGCTCGTCCTCGCCATCACCGGCACCGACACCCCCGAACGGATCAGGCGCTCCGACGAGATCTGCACCGCCCTCCAGATCGTCGAGCACCTCCAGGACGTCGCCGAGGACCTCGGCAACGACCGCGTCTACCTGCCCGCCGAGGACCTCAAGCGGTTCCACGTCACCGAGAGCGACCTCGCCCGGCCCACCGCCGGCGCCTCCGTCCGCGCCCTGATCGCCTTCGAGGCCGGGCGGGCCCGTGACCTGCTCCATGCGGGCACCCCGCTCGTCGGCAGCGTCCAGGGCCGGCTCCGCCTCCTCCTGGCCGGCTTCACCGCCGGGGGACTCGCGGCGCTCGACGCGATCACCGACGCCGGGTACGACGTGCTGACCGGCCCGCCGAAGGCCACCAAGCCGAGCCTGATGCGCCAGGTGGGAGCGGTTCTGCTCCGGGCGCGGAGAGAGGGGTGAGCGCGACCGTGGAGGCACAGCCCCAGCCGTCCGCACCGGTACTGGCCGCCTACAGCTACTGCGAGGCGGTCACCGGACAGCAGGCGCGGAACTTCGCCTACGGAATCCGGCTGCTGCCGACCGAGAAGCGACAGGCGATGTCCGCGCTGTACGCGTTCTCCCGGCGCGTCGACGACATCGGCGACGGCACCCTCGCGCCCGAGGCCAAGCGGGAACGCCTGGAGTCCACCCGCGAGCTGCTCGACCGGGTCCGCGCGGGGAAGATCGACGAGGACGACACCGACCCGGTCGCCGTCGCCCTCGCCGACTCGGCCCGTCGTTTCCCGATCCCGCTCGACGGCCTCGACGAACTCATCGACGGCGTCCTCATGGACGTGCACGGTGCGACGTACGAGACCTGGGACGACCTCAAGGTGTACTGCCGCTGCGTCGCCGGGGCGATCGGCCGGATCTCGCTCGGCGTCTTCGGCACCCAGCCCGGCGCCCCGGGCGCCGACCGCGCCCCCGAGTACGCCGACACCCTCGGCCTCGCGCTCCAACTCACCAACATCCTCAGGGACGTACGCGAGGACGCGGGGAACGGGCGGACCTATCTGCCGGCCGACGACCTCGCCAAGTTCGGCTGCGGTGACGGCTTCGGCAGCGGACAGCCGCCCGCCGGCGCCGACTTCGCCGGGCTCGTCCACTTCGAAGTGCGGCGCGCCCGCGCCCTGTTCGCCGAGGGCTACCGGCTGCTGCCCATGCTCGACCGGCGCAGCGGCGCCTGTGTCGCCGCCATGGCCGGCATCTACCGCCGTCTCCTCGACCGGATCGAACGCGACCCCGAGGCCGTGCTGCGCGGCCGCGTCTCGCTGCCGGGCCGGGAGAAGGCGTACGTCGCGGTGCGCGGCCTCTCCGGTCTGGACACCCGCACCGTCGCCCGGCGCGCCGTCAGGAGGCGTGCCTGATGCCTCCGTACGCCGCAGCCTCCGCCCGCCGGGCAACCCCCGGTGCCGCACCGGCGTCCCTGACGTGGGCGGCCCGGGCCACGGCCCCGCCCGTGACGATCCCGCCCGCGACGACCCGAACGGAGGCCGTGTGATCCACGAAGGAACCGGACGGCAGAACCGGCAGCCGCAGGCCGTCGTCGTCGGCGGCGGGCTCGCCGGAATCACCGCAGCCCTCCAGCTCGCCGACGCCGGCGTCGGTGTCACCCTCCTGGAGGGCAGGCCCCGGCTCGGCGGCCTCGCCTTCTCGTTCCGCCGGGGCGACCTCACCGTCGACAACGGACAGCACGTCTACCTGCGCTGCTGCACCGCCTACCGCTGGTTCCTCGACCGGGTCGACGCCGCCCGGCTCGCCCCCCTCCAGGACCGCCTCGACGTCCCCGTCCTCGACGTCGGCCACCCGCGCGGGCCGCGGCTGGGCCGGATCCGCCGCGACAACCTCCCCGTGCCGCTGCACCTGGCACGCAGCCTCGCGACCTACCCGCACCTCTCGCTCGCGGAGCGCGCCTCCGTCGGCCGGGCCGCGCTCGCCCTGAAGAAGCTCGACCCCGCCGACCCGGCGCTCGACGGCATCGACTTCGCCACCTGGCTCGGCCGGCACGGCCAGTCCCCGAGGACCGTCGACGCCCTCTGGGACCTGGTCGGCATCCCCACCCTGAACGCGCCCGCCCCGCAGGCCTCCATGGGGCTGGCCGCGATGGTCTTCAAGACCGGTCTCCTCTCCGAGCCCGGCGCCGCCGACATCGGCTGGGCCCATGTGCCGCTCGGCGAACTCCACGACACCCGGGCCGCGAAGGAGCTGGACGCCCTCGGGGTGCGCACCGCGCTCCGTACCAAGGCCGAGCGGATCTCCCGTACCGACGACGGGCGTTGGACCGTCGAGGTGCCCGGTGAGACGCTCGTCGCGGACGCCGTCGTCCTCGCCGTGCCGCAGGAGGAGACCCACGGCCTGCTGCCCGAGGGCGCCCTCGACGACCCCGACCGGCTCCTCGACATCGCCACCGCGCCCATCCTCAACCTGCACGTCGTCTACGACCGCAAGGTGCTGAAGCGGCCGTTCTTCACCACGCTCGGCTCCCCCGTGCAGTGGGTCTTCGACCGTACGGAGTCCTCCGGGCTGACCGGCGGCGGCCAGTACCTCGCCGTCTCCCAGTCCGCCGCCCAGGACGAGATCGACGAGCCCGTCGCCGCCCTGCGCGCGAAGTACCTCCCCGAGCTGGAGCGGCTGCTGCCCGCCGCGCGCGGCGCCGGGATCCGCGACTTCTTCGTCACCAGGGAGCGGACGGCCACGTTCGCCCCCACCCCGGGCGTCGGCCGGCTCCGCCCCGGCGCCCGCACCCAGGCACCGGGGCTCTTCCTGGCCGGGGCCTGGACCGCCACCGGCTGGCCCGCGACCATGGAGGGTGCCGTCCGCAGTGGTTTCAGCGCCGCGGGTGCCGCGCTCTCCGCCCTCGGCCGCCGCCATGACCATCCGCTGCAGGA
This sequence comes from Streptomyces sp. NPDC029956, assembly GCF_055574655.1. Taxonomy (NCBI): domain Bacteria; kingdom Bacillati; phylum Actinomycetota; class Actinomycetes; order Kitasatosporales; family Streptomycetaceae; genus Streptomyces; species Streptomyces sp. NPDC029956. The sequence continues at coordinate 135,648 of NZ_JBVHZJ010000007.1, forward strand.
GGCGGCATGAGTGTGAGTACCGGAACAAGAGGAGAGACCGTGCCGACTGTGCCGCCGGGTAATCCGGCCGTCGACACCGCGGACGTGTCCGCACTGCTGGAGCGGGGGCGGACCCTGTCCACCCCCGTACTGCGGGCGGCCGTCGACCGCCTCGCGCCGCCCATGGACACCGTGGCCGCCTACCACTTCGGCTGGATCGACGCGCAGGGCAACCCTGCGGAGGGAGACAGCGGCAAGGCCGTCCGCCCCGCGCTCGCCCTGCTGTCGGCCGAGGCCGCGGGCGTCGCCCCCGAGGTCGGGATCCCCGGCGCCGTCGCCGTGGAGCTCGTCCACAACTTCTCGCTGCTGCACGACGACCTGATGGACGGTGACGAGCAGCGCCGCCACCGCGACACGGTGTGGAAGGTGCACGGCCCCGCGCAGGCCATCCTGGTCGGCGACGCCCTGTTCGCCCTGGCCAACGAGATCCTGCTGGAGCTCGGCACGGTGGAGGCCGGCCGGGCGACCCGCCGGCTCACCACCGCGAGCCGCAAGCTCATCGACGGCCAGGCCCAGGACATCTCCTACGAGCACCGCGAGCGGGTCACCGTCGAGGAGTGCCTGGAGATGGAGGGCAACAAGACCGGCGCCCTGCTCGCCTGCGCGGTCTCCATCGGTGCCGTCCTCGGCGGGGCCGACGACCGCACCGCCGACAAGCTGGAGGAGTACGGGTACCACCTCGGGCTCGCCTTCCAGGCCGTCGACGACCTGCTCGGCATCTGGGGCGACCCCGAGGCCACCGGCAAGCAGACCTGGAGCGACCTGCGCCAGCGCAAGAAGTCCCTGCCGGTCGTCGCCGCCCTCGCCGCCGGCGGCCCCGCGTCCGAGCGTCTCGGCGAACTCCTCGCCGCGGACGCCAAGTCCAACGACTTCGACACCTTCTCCGAGGAGGAGTTCGCCACCCGCGCGGCCCTCATCGAGGAGGCCGGAGGACGCGAGTGGACCTCCCAGGAGGCCCGCCGCCAGCACACGATCGCCATCGACGCCCTCGACGAGGTGGACATGCCCGCCCGGGTGCGGGCGCAGCTCGTCGCGCTGGCCGACTTCGTGGTCGTACGGAAGAGATGATCACCATCACCCTGATATGAGTTCGCGGTCGCCGGCCGGTGCCACCCGGCGCCGGCCGACGGCAGACCCGTAGAAGCAGAAGTAACCGACTGCGCAAAGGGGAAGCCATGACAGCGACGACCGACGGAAGCGCCGGGGCCGTGGGCCCCCGGGCAGCCGCGGCCAGCACGACGAACGAGGCCCGACACGGTGGTGTCGCCGCGTCGGGGCCCGGCGGGACCGCCCCGCCCGACGCGTCCGGCCTCGACGGGGCCGCCGCCCGGGCGGCGGAACGGGCCGCCGGGCATCTGCTCGCCCGACAGGACCCCGAGGGCTGGTGGAAGGGCGACCTGGAGACCAACGTCACCATGGACGCCGAGGACCTCCTCCTCCGCCAGTTCCTCGGCATCCTCGACGCCGACACCACGCACGCCGCGGCTCTCCACATCCGCCGCGAACAGCGCGAGGACGGCGCCTGGGCCACCTTCTACGGCGGGCCCGGCGACCTCTCCGCCACTGTCGAGGCCTATGTGGCCCTGCGGCTCGCCGGAGACCCGCCCGAGGCGCCGCACATGGCCCGGGCCTCCGCATGGGTCCGCGCCGGCGGCGGCATCGCCTCCGCCCGCGTCTTCACCAGGATCTGGCTCGCCCTCTTCGGCTGGTGGCGCTGGGAGGACCTGCCCGAGCTGCCCCCGGAACTGCTCTTCCTGCCCAAGTGGTTCCCGCTCAACATCTACGACTTCGGCTGCTGGGCCCGGCAGACCATCGTGCCGCTCACCGTGGTCTCCGCCAAGCGCCCGGTCCGCCCCGCGCCCTTCCCGCTCGACGAGCTCCACACCGACCCGGCCCTGCCCGACCCGCCCCGGCCGCTCGCCCCGGCCGTCGGCTGGGACGGGCTCTTCCAGCGCCTCGACAAGGCGCTGCACCTCTACCACCGGGTGGCGCCACGCGCCGTGCGCAGGACGGCGATGAACCAGGCCGCGCGCTGGATCATCGAGCGTCAGGAGAACGACGGCTGCTGGGGCGGCATCCAGCCACCCGCCGTGTACTCGGTCATCGCCCTCCACCTCCTCGGCTACGACCTCCAGCACCCCGTGATGCGGGCCGGACTCGAATCGCTCGACCGGTTCGCCGTATGGCGCGAGGACGGCTCGCGGATGATCGAGGCCTGCCAGTCGCCGGTCTGGGACACCTGTCTCGCCACCATCGCGCTCGCCGACGCCGGGCTCGAACCCGACCACCCGGCCCTGGTGAAGGCCGTCGACTGGATGCTCGACGAGGAGATCACCCGGACCGGGGACTGGGCCGTACGACGGCCCGGACTGCCCCCGGGCGGCTGGGCGTTCGAGTTCCACAACGACAACTACCCGGACATCGACGACACCGCGGAGGTGCTCCTCGCCCTCCGCAGGGTCAGGCATCCCGACCCCGCCCGGCTGGAGGCCGCCGTCGTCCGGGGCGCGCGGTGGACCCTCGGCATGCAGTCGAAGGGCGGTGCCTGGGGCGCCTTCGACGCCGACAACACCAGCGCCCTCCCCAACAAGCTGCCGTTCTGCGACTTCGGCGAGGTGATCGACCCGCCCTCCGTCGACGTCACCGCCCATGTGGTGGAGATGCTCGCCTTCGAGGGACTGGCCCAGGACCCGCGCACCCGCCGGGGGATCGACTGGCTCCTCGCCGAACAGGAGCCGAACGGCGCCTGGTTCGGCCGCTGGGGCGTCAACCACGTGTACGGAACGGGGTCCGTGCTCCCCGCGCTCACCGCGGCCGGGCTGCCCGTCTCCCATCCGGCGATCCGCCGGGCCGTCCGCTGGCTCGGGTCCGTCCAGAACGAGGACGGCGGCTGGGGCGAGGACCTCCGCTCGTACCACGACGACAAGTGGATCGGGCGCGGCGTCTCCACCGCCTCCCAGACCGGCTGGGCGCTGATCGCGCTCCTCGCGGCCGGCGAGCGGGACTCCGAACCCGTCCGGCGGGGCGTCGCCTGGCTGGCCGAGACCCAGCGCGAGGACGGCTCCTGGGACGAGCCGTACTTCACGGGCACCGGCTTCCCCTGGGACTTCTCGATCAACTATCACCTCTACCGTCTGGTCTTCCCGCTCACGGCGCTCGGACGCTACGTGTACGGGGAGCCCTCGCCCGGCAAGGCCCTCTGATGGGGAGCGAGCCGGGCCCGGGCGCCCCGTCGCCGCTGCTGATCGCCTGCGCCCTCGGGATCGAGCAGCTCGCCCTGCGCAGCGGGGACCGGGCGGGTGCCCCCGGGCGCGTCACCGTGCTCCGTACGGGCATGGGTCCCGACCGGGCCCGCCGGGCCGTCTCCCGGGCCCTCGGCGCCCCCGGATGGCAGGACGCCGCCGTCATCGCCTCGGGCTTCTGCGCGGGGCTCGCGCCGGGGATGCACCCGGGGGACCTGATCGTCGCCGACGAGACCCGCGGTCCCGACGGCACGATCTCCTGCACCGGGACCGATCTCCTGGTGAAGGCCCTGGTCAGGGCCGTGCCCGGGCGGGCCGTCCACACCGGGCCGCTGACCGGCTCCGACCATGTGGTGCGCGGTCCCGAGCGGGCCGCGCTGCGTGCCACCGGCGCCATCGCCGTCGACATGGAGTCCGCCGCGACGCTGGGCACGGCCCGGGGCGGTCCGGGGCCGGACGCCCGCCCGGTTGCGGCCGTCCGGGTGGTCGTGGACGCTCCAGAACATGAACTGGTCCGGATCGGCACGGTACGCGGGGGAATATCGGCCTTCCGTGTTCTTCGTGCCGTCCTTCCCGCATTCTTCGAATGGCACCGTTCTTTGCTGCTCCCCAGGAGGTGAGCGAGTTATGGCCATGCCGCTCCGTCAGTCCATCCGGGTCGGGACCTACCTCTTCGAACAGAAGCTCCGCAAGCGTGAGAAGTTCCCGCTGATCGTCGAGCTCGAGCCGCTGTTCGCCTGCAACCTCAAGTGCGAGGGCTGCGGAAAGATCCAGCACCCGGCAGGTGTCCTCAAGCAGCGCATGCCGGTCGCCCAGGCGGTCGGCGCCGTCCTCGAGTCCGGCGCGCCCATGGTGTCCATCGCGGGCGGGGAGCCCCTGATGCACCCGCAGATCGACGAGATCGTGCGCCAGTTGGTGGCCAAGCGGAAGTACGTCTTCCTCTGCACCAACGCGATGCTGCTGCGCAAGAAGCTGGAGAACTTCACACCCTCGCCGTACTTCGCCTTCGCCGTGCACATCGACGGCCTGCGCGAGCGGCACGACGAATCCGTCGCCAAGGAGGGCGTGTTCGACGAGGCGGTGGCGGCCATCAAGGAGGCCAAGCGGCGTGGTTTCCGCGTCACCACCAATTCGACCTTCTTCAACACCGACACCCCGCAGACCATCATCGAGGTGCTCAATTACCTCAACGACGACCTCCAGGTCGACGAGATGATGATCTCGCCCGCGTACGCGTACGAGAAGGCCCCCGACCAGGAGCACTTCCTCGGCGTCGAGCAGACCCGCGAGCTCTTCAAGAAGGCCTTCGCCGGGGGAAACCGGCGCCGCTGGCGGCTCAACCACTCGCCGCTCTTCCTGGACTTCCTGGAAGGAAAGGCGGACTTCCCGTGCACCGCCTGGGCCATTCCGAACTATTCGCTCTTCGGCTGGCAGCGGCCCTGCTATCTCATGAGCGACGGATACGTCCCCACGTACCGTGAACTCATCGAGGAGACCGACTGGGACAAGTACGGCCGCGGCAAGGATCCGCGCTGCGCCAACTGCATGGCGCACTGCGGCTACGAGCCCACCGCCGTCCTCGCCACCATGGGTTCCCTCAAGGAATCCCTGCGCGCTGTCAGGGAGACCGTCTCGGGGAACAACGGGTGACCGACCGTGAAAGGGCGACCGCCCACGAAGCCGATGACCACCCAGGGAACGGGTGAGCGACCATGAAGGGTGAGTTCGACGTGCGGGCGCTGCTCGCCGAGCGCGGCGGCGAGCGGTACGAGCTGCACGCCCGCCATCTCAACCACCAGCTGCCGCGCATGCTCCACACCATCGGCTTCGACAAGGTGTACGAGCGAGCCGAAGGCGCCCACTTCTGGGATGCCGACGGGGTCGACCACCTCGACATGCTCGCCGGCTTCGGCGTGATGGGCCTCGGACGACACCACCCCGTCGTCCGCAAGGCCCTCCACGACGTCCTGGACGCCCAGCTCGCCGACCTCACCCGTTTCGACTGCCAACCGCTGCCCGGGCTCCTCGCCGAGCGCCTGCTCGCCCACAGCCCGCACCTCGACCGGGTCTTCTTCGGCAACAGCGGCACGGAGGCCGTGGAGACCGCCCTGAAGTTCGCCCGGTACGCCACCGGGCGGCCCAGGGTCCTCTACTGCACCCACGCCTTCCACGGGCTCACCACCGGCTCCCTCTCCGTCAACGGGGAGAACGGCTTCCGGGACGGCTTCGCCCCGCTGCTGCCCGACACGGCGATCGGGCTCGGCGACCTGGACGCCCTGGAGCGGGAGCTGGGCAAGGGCGACGTGGCCGCCTTCGTCGTCGAGCCCATCCAGGGCAAGGGCGTCCACGAGACCCCGCCGGGCTTCCTGCGCGCCGCGCAGGAGCTGTTGCACCGGCACGGGGCGCTGCTCATCGCCGACGAGGTGCAGACCGGCCTCGGCAGGACCGGCGACTTCTACGCCTACCAGCACGAGGACGGCGTCGAGCCGGATCTGGTCTGTGTCGCCAAGGCGCTCTCCGGCGGCTATGTGCCGGTCGGCGCCACCCTCGGCAAGGACTGGATCTTCAAGAAGGTCTACTCGTCGATGGACCGGGTCCTGGTCCACTCGGCGAGCTTCGGATCGAACGCGCAGGCCATGACGGCTGGGCTCGCCGTCCTCTCGGTCATGGAGGACGAGGGGACGGTCGCGCACGCCCGCCGGATCGGCGACCTGCTCTCCGGGCGGCTGAAGGAGCTCGTGCCCCGGTACGAGCTGCTCCACGAGATCCGCGGGCGCGGACTGATGATCGGGATCGAGTTCGGCCGGCCGTCCTCGCTGGGCCTGCGCGGGCGCTGGACCATGCTCCAGGCGGCCCGGAAGGGTCTCTTCGCCCAGATGGTCGTCGTCCCGCTGCTCCAGCGGCACCAGATCCTCACCCAGGTCTCCGGGGACCATCTGGAGGTGATCAAACTGATCCCGCCGCTGGTGATCGACGAGGCGGACGTGGACCGGTTCGTCACCGCGTTCACCGCGGTCATGGACGACGCCCACGGGGGCGGCGGACTGATGTGGGACTTCGGGAAGACCCTGGTGAAACAGGCCGTCGCGCAGCGCTGACCGTATGACCCCGGGCTTTTGCCTCTGAGGCAAGAAACTTGCCTCAGAGGCACGATCCTGGCGGAATGGACGCATGGACCACGTCCCCGGGGAGACCTCCCCGGACCCCGCCACCCCGGCCCCCGGCGTTCCGGGCGCCGCCGGCCCCGACGTCCTGCCGGACGTCGCCCCGCAGCTGCGGGCCCTGCGCCGCCGCCGGGGACTCACCCTGGAGGCCGCCGCCCAGCGGGCCGGCCTCTCGCCGGCCCACCTCTCGCGCCTGGAGACGGGGAACCGGCAGCCCTCGCTCCCCATGCTGCTCGCCCTCGCCCGCATCTACGGTACGACGGTCTCCGAGCTCCTCGGCGAGACGCCCCCCGAACGGGACCCCGTGGTCCGCGCCGGACGCTCCGAACCCGTCGAGGCCGACGGCTGGATCTACCGCCAGGCGGGCGGCGCCGGGCGCGCCCTGCAGTGCCTGCGGGTCCACGTGCCGTACGCCACCCGGGGCGACATCGTGCGCGTCCACCCCGGCGAGGAGTGGATCCACGTCCTGGAGGGCCGGGTGCGGCTCGCGCTCGGCGAGGCCGTCCACGTCCTCGACCCCGGGGACAGCGCGCACTTCGACTCGCTGACCCCGCACCGGATCGGGGCGGCGACCCCCGGCGGGGCCGAGCTGCTCTTCGTGCACACACTGATGCAGAGCCCCGTCGCCGAGCTGTGTCTCGGCGACGGAACTCCGCACCGGCGCTGATCCCGCGTACTCCTTCGACCTTCCTTCGAAAGAAAAGGACCGAGATGTCCGAGAAGTCACGAGCTGTCACCGGTGAAGAGCGAGGCGAGGGCAAGTTCCCCAAGGGTCTCGTCCTGCGCCTCTTCGCCTATCTGATCGCCGGGCACCTCTTCGCCGGCTTCCTCTACCTGCTCTTCATGCTCGGCGGGCAGAACCAGTAGGTCCTGCTCACGCCTCCGTGAGCAGTCGCTCCCGCAGCCGCTCACGGGTCTCGGGGGACAGCTTCAGGCCCTCCGTGAGGTAGGCGTCCACCGAGCCCCAGGTCGCCTCGATGGTCTCGAAGGCGCCCCGCAGATACTCCACCCGCGCGTCGAACAGCGGGCTCAGCAGCTCCATCACCTCGGGCGACATCGCATCCGGGGCGGTGGAGCTGCGGCGCACCTTGTAGCGGCGGTGCGGGTCGTTCGACTTCACGTAGTCGGCCTCGATCGCCTCCCGCTCGACCCCGAGGGCCAGCAGGGTGATCGCGATGGAGAGTCCGGCGCGGTCCTTGCCGGCCGCGCAGTGCATCAGGGCGGGGAGGCTGTCCTCGGCCATGGCGTGCAGGATCCGGCTGTGCTCCGCGGTCCGCTCGACCACCATCTTCCGGTACGAGTCGGACATTCGGGTCGCTGCCTTGCCGTCGCCGAGGATGCCCCGCAGCTGCTCGATGTCGCCGTCGCGGACCAGCTTCCAGAACTCCTTGCCGTCGGCCGGGTCGTTGAGCGGTATGTTCACGTTCCGCACGCCCGCAAGATCGACGTCCGGGCCCTCGATCTTCCGGTCGGCGAGGTTCCGGAAGTCGAAGACGGTGTGCAGTCCGAGCGAGTCGAGGAAGACGACGTCCTCCTCGGTGGCGTGGGCGAGGTGGCCGCTGCGGAAGAGACGGCCGGGGTGCACGGCGCGCCCGTCCGTCGTCGGCAGGCCGCCCACGTCCCGGAAGTTGCGGACCTCGGCCAGCTCGGGTTCGTTCGCTTCGATGGGCGGGACCTGCGGCAGCTGCTGCGTCACGGATGCTCCTGGTGGTCGACGTTCGGGTGCCCGACGCGAGATCGGTTCCAGGGGCAATCATCCAGGTGGGGCCGTGTCCTCGCACCCCCCTGGACGGGAATGGGTGATCTGTCCGAATTAGGGCGTTGCGTATAACGCGCCCTGTTTACAGGCGAGATGGGCCCAGGCGCGTGAGCAGGGTCATAGAAGTGACGGATCGTGGCCGACGGGCCGAAGCAATTGCCGTACGGAAAAGGGAAATCGAGGGTCCGTCATCCACGGAGGGTGACCGGCTTTCCCGGGGAAATGCCGTACCCGGAATGCCGGGAAAAATCATTGGCTTGTTCGCGCCGACCCCGCTCGTCTAGCGTCACCGTCAATCCGGTCGGACCGCCGAATCCTGCCACCGTCCGGAATTCCACTCATCCCATGCGTGGCAGGAGCGGGGGACCCAGGAAGTACGCCGGTCCCGCGATGCAGGACGGCTTGGGGTGAAGCCGCGTGAGAGCGCGGCCGGGCATCTCCAGTCCGAACCCGACAGCTCACCTCGCAGGCGCCGGAGAGGAATTCGCCATGCCCGCGAAGGGTAAGCACCGCCGCATCAAGTCCAACCGCCTCACCCGCGGAATCGCCGCCGCCGGTACGGGAGGCGCCGTCGTCGCCCTCCCGCTCCTCGGTGCCACCGGCGCCCAGGCCGCCCCGGCCGCCGCTCCCGGCCAGGCCGTCACCGCGGCCGCCCAGGTGAAGGCCCCCGCCGTCGCCAAGGCGGCGCCCACCGCCAAGCAGGCCGCGCCGAAGACGTACTCCGTCGCGCGGGGCGACTACCTGTCGAAGATCGCCGCCGAGCACCACCTCGCCGGCGGTTGGCAGAAGCTGTACGCGGACAACCGTCAGGTCGTCGGCGAGAACCCCTCCCTCATCCTGCCCGGCATGAAGCTCACCCTCGGCGCCAAGAGCACCGCCAAGGCCGCCGCGCCGAAGAGCGCCGCGCCCAAGGCCGCCGCGCCGAAGAGCGCCGCGCCCAAGGCCGCCGCGCCGAAGAGCTCCGCGAAGAACGGCGACACCTCGCGCGCCTCCCGGAGCAGCGAGCGCTCCTCCGCCCCGGCCGCGAGCGCGCCCTCCTCGGACACGTCCGCCGCGCAGACCTCGAAGTCCTCCGCCGCGACCTCTGCCTCCGGCTGGTTCGCCCCGGTCAGCGGCGGTATGTCCACCCCGTACCGCGCCTCGGGCTCCATGTGGTCCTCCGGCTACCACACCGGTGTCGACTTCATGGCCTCCACCGGCACCACGATCGTCGCGGTCGGCCCCGGCACCGTCTACTCCGCGGGCGACGGCGGCGCGTACGGCAACCAGGTCGTCATCCAGCACGCCGACGGCACCTTCTCGCAGTACGCCCACCTCTCCTCGATCTCCGTCTCCGCCGGCCAGACCGTGAGCGGCGGCGAGCAGATCGGTCTCTCCGGCGCGACCGGCAACGTCACCGGCCCGCACCTGCACTTCGAGATCCGCACCGGGCCGGAGTACGGCTCCGACATCGACCCGATCTCCGCCCTGCGTCAGCACGGCGTGAGCATCTGACGCACCGTCGTCACCCGGAGGCCCGGCACCCACGTGCCGGGCCTCCGGCGTGTTCCCGGTCTATTCCGGCTTGGCAAATTCTTTATCGGTGGCATATGTCACCCTGCGTCAACCCCTCCTTACGGTCGCGTAGGTCACATCCGAAGGGGAAGGATGTGCTCCTGTGGCAGACGATTCGAGATCAACAGACAAGCATGCAATCGGGTCGTACGCGGCGATCGGTGACAGCTTCACCGAGGGCGTCGGAGACCCCGGGCCCGACGGGACGTACGTCGGCTGGGCGGACCGCTTCGCGGTGCTGCTCGCCGACCAGCTGCCGGAGCACGACGCCTTCCGCTACGCCAACCTGGCCGTACGCGGGCGCCTCCTCGACCAGATCGTGGCGGAACAGGTTCCGAGGGCGAAGGAACTCGCCCCCGACCTGGTGACCTTCTGCGCCGGCGGAAACGACATCATCCGCCCCGGCACGGACCCCGACGAGGTCGCCGAGCGCTTCGAGCGCGCCGTCGCCGAACTGACCTCCGCCGTCGGCACCGTGATGGTGACCACCGGCTTCGACACGCGCGGCGTCACGCTCCTCAAGCACCTGCGCGGCAAGATCGCCACGTACAACGGGCACGTCCGGGCCATCGCGGACCGCTACGACTGCCCGGTCCTCGACCTCTGGTCCCTGAGGTCCGTGCAGGACCGACGCGCCTGGGACGACGACCGGCTGCACCTCTCCTCGGACGGCCACACCCGGGTCGCGCTGCGCGCCGCCCAGGTCCTCGGCATGCCGGTGCCGGCCGACCCGGACCAGGCGTGGCCGCCGGTACCCCCGCGCGGCACGCTCGAGGTGCGCCGCGACGACATCCACTGGGCCAAGGAGTACCTCGTGCCCTGGATCGGGCGCCGGCTGCGCGGCGAGAGCTCCGGCGACCACGTCGAGGCGAAGCGCCCCGACCTCATGCCCCTGTAGTTCCGGGGATCGTCGGCGGGTGCACGACGGCGGGGATCCGCTCCAGGACCCCGCCGGCGAACACGTCGTACAGCGGCAGCGTCTCCAGATGGACGTAGCCGATGTGACAGTCGCAGACGGCGAGGGGACAGGCCCGGGGACGGAGGGCGGCGCGGTACGAGCCGTCGTACAGGTTCCCCAGCTCGGCCTTGACGAAATGGCAGCGCCGTACCGTCCCCTCGCCGTCCACCGAGATCACCGACTCCCCGGTCCGGCACGGCAGCCCCGCCGAGCGGTGCGGATGACGGCTGTACGGGAAGAGCGGATCGATCCGCGTCCACTCCGCGGCCTCCGCGTCGGTGTACGTGTGCCCCTCGGCCGCGTTCACCCAGAGGTACACGTGCGCCGGAAGCGCGGCCCGCAGCCGCCGGGCGTGCTCCGCGTGCTCGGGAAGCCCGACGACGCCGACGCTGAAGCGGACGCCCCGCTCCGCCAGCTCCCCGCACGTGGCGAGGAAGCGCTCGTAGGGCGTCTGTCCCGGGTGGTACGTGCACCAGAGCGCCACGCTCTCCGGGTCCGCCTCCGCCAGCCAGTCGGTCCGGCAGCTCAGGTTCGTCTGGATCGCCACCCGCTCCACGTGGGGCAGCCGGGACAGCTCGACCAGCGCCCGCCGGTACCAGGACCGGACCAGGCCCTCGCCCCACGGGGTGAAGAGGACGCGCAGCCGGTCCCCGGTCTGCCCGGCGGCCCACCCGGTGAACCGTTCGAGCGCCGCCCGGTCCGCGCGCAGCTGCTCCCGGCTGTCCCGGCGCTTGGCGAACGGGCAGTACGGACAGTCGAAGTCGCAGGAGGAGAGCGGCCCGCGGTAGAGCAGGGTCAGGTCCATGCCCCGGTCCGTGATCGGGCTCGGGCTCGGCGACGGTGTCAGGTCTCTGCCCGGGCCGGTGCCCGGGATCCGCGACGGAGTCAGGTCCACGGCCGCCGCCTACTTCGGCTCGTACGCGGCCATCGCGGCCCGCACCGAGGGGGAGAAGAGCTCCGGGCCGAGGCCGTCCGAGTGGGCCAGGCCCTCGGGGGAGAGCCGGAGCAGCCCGGCCGGAGCCTCCTCGTCCAGCCAGCCCAGGGCCTCGAACCGGTCCAGCTCCGCCGGGAAGTCCGCGAACGGCGAGGCGCCGAAGCGCTCCTCGTACCCGGCGACCGGCATGCCCTCGGCCTGGAGCAGCGACTGGAGCAGATGGCGGCGCCTGGCCTCCCCGGCGTCGACCCACCGGCCGACCTCGGCCCGCGAGAAGTCCGCGGTCTCCGTGTAGGCGTCGATGATCGTACGGATCTCCCGCATGTCGACGGCGTAGTCGAAGGAGTAGTGGAGGGCCGAGGTGTACGAGCGGGCCCCGCAGCCCAGGCCGATCATCCCGTCGGTCTGGCAGGCGTAGTCGTCGGGACCGAGCGGTGCGGCGTCCGTCCGGCGGAACATCCGCATCGACACCTGCTCGTAGCCGTGGGTGAGAAGACGGTCCCGGCCGTACCGGTACAGGCGCAGCCGCTGCTCGTCCCACTCACGGTCGGCGGCGGGGGACATCCGGCCGAGGCCGGTGAGCGGCCGCACGTACAGCGGATAGAGGTACAGCTCCTCCGGGCGCCAGGCGAGGGCGGCGTCGAGCGAGGAGCGCCAGGACTCCTCGGTCTGTCCGTCGATGCCGTAGATCAGGTCGATGTTGAGCACGGGGACGCCGGTGTCCCGGATCCGGCCGAGGGCCGATTCGACGTCGGCGCGGCGCTGAGGGCGGACGGCCGCCCGCGCCTCGGCCTCCACGAAGCTCTGCACCCCGATGCTGAGCCGGGTCGCGCCCCGCTCGGCGAGCAGGGCGAGGCGGTCGGCGGTCGCCGTCGCGGGGGAGGTCTCCACGGACAGCGGCACCGCCCGCAGATCCACGCCCACCCGCTTCTCGGCGATGTCGCAGAGCCGCTCCAGCTCGCCGGCGGTGAGGAAGGTGGGCGTTCCGCCGCCGAACGCGGCCGTCGCGAACCGCACCGGATCCCGGTCCCCGAGGGCCTCTCGGACGGCCGTGGCCTGGCGGTCGAGCGCGTCGAGATAGCGCGTGGTCAGCTCGTCGGGGGCGCCGATCCGGGTGAAGAGATTGCAGAAGCCGCAGCGGACCTCGCAGAACGGTATGTGCGCGTAGAGGGAGAGCGCGTCCTTCGGCTCGTCCCGCCAGAGCGCGGCGAGCGAGGGCGCGGGGTCGGGGAGCGGCCGGTACGCCGTCTTGTGCGGGTAGGCGTAGACGTAGCTCCGGTACGGACGCGGGGCGGCGCTGTCGCTCATGCCACGGCCTCCCGCTCCGGGCCGGCGAGCTCGAACTGCGTGTACGGGACCGTCCACACGACCTCGTGGCCGAGCCGGTGACCGGTGTACCCGTCGTCCCCGTACGCGGTGCCGTGGTCGGAGCAGACGATCGCGAAGCACGGCCGGCGGCTGCTCATCGCGGCGAAGAGCCGCCCGATGTGCCGGTCGACGTACTCCAGGGCGGCGGCGTGGGTGGCCCGGGAGTCACCGGTCTCGCGGGTGGCGCCCGGCAGGTGGAACCAGTTGGGCTGGTGCAGCGCGGATACGTTGACGAAGAGGAACAGCCGCCGCTCGTGCGGGAGTGCGGCGACCACCTCCTCGGCGCGGGCGACCTGCGACTCGAAGGAGGTGGGAGAGGCGACGCCGAACGACGGCTCCCAGTGGCTCTCCTGGAACAGCCCGGGGAGCACGGTGCCGAGCGGCGGCTGCTGGTTGAAGAAGCCGACACCGCCGACGCAGACCGTCCGGTAGCCCGCGCCCGCGAGGGCGGAGACGAAGTCCGGGGTGTCGTGGACGTAGGTGCCGTCGGCGGTCGTCTCGCTGCCGGCGAAGCGGGCCGCGAACAGCCGCGGGTGCGGGCCGGGGGAGTCCGGCGTCGGCAGGAATCCGGCGAAGATCGCCTGGTGGGAGGCGTAGGTGAAGCTGCCGGGCGCGTGGCGCCGCTCCCAGGCACCGCCGGGGAGATGACGGGCCAGGTTCGGGATGCGGCCCGCGGCCGCGAGCTCGACCGCCACGTCGTACCGCAGTGTGTCGAGGGTGACCAGGAGCAGATCGTGGCTCCCGACGATCGTGTTCATGTCGGGCTGGTTCACGCGGTGCTCGTTCCTGTGGTGCTGGTGCTGGTGCTGGTGCTGGTGCTGGTGCTGGTGCGGGTGCGGGTGCCGGTGGGTGCGGGGGAACTGCGCGGCGACCTGGGCCGCGTACGTGTCGAGGCCCTCGGCGCCGCTGCCGGGCAGACCCGTGAGGCCCGGCAGCAGATCGCCGAAGGCGTTGACCTCGCCCACGGCGAAGCGGCGCCAGCCCGTCGAGGGCAGCAGGTCGACGCCCACACAGCGGGTGCCGGGGAAGACCGCGGCGGCCCGCTCGCACACGTCGAGCGCGTCCGTCCACCGCGCGCCGGCCGCGGCGATCGCGGCCCGGGCCGCGAGCAGATCGCCCCGGGCCCCGCCCAGATGCAGATTGGTCATGGGGGAGCGGCTGGTGCGCAGTACCGCGTGGGTGGCCCGCCCGTCGATCACCACCACCCGCAGGTCGGCCGCCCGGCCGCCCTGGGCGGCCTTGGGCAGCCAGCGCTCGACGTGCAGCCCGTCGGGGGCGAGCGCGTCCACGATCGCTCCGACCTCGCGCTCGCTCGTGTAGCGCCGCACCCGCAGGGAGTTGAAGAGCCGTCCGTCGGGCCCGCGCTCCACCGAGGTCGTGGCGTGGACCCGGCCCGCGCCGTTCGTCTCGACCGCGAGCACCCCCGAGGCGGAGGAGCCGTGCGCGAGCTTCACGAAGACCCGGCGCAGTCCGGACTCCGACGTCAGGGCCCTGACGTCGGCCCAGCCGCGGACGACCGGGGCGGAGGGACCGGACGTCGGCGAGTCGGGCACCGGCACCCCGGCCGCACGGAGCAGGCCGTGGCTCAGCCGCTTGTCGAACAGCTCCGTCAGCTCGGCGGGGTCGTCGACGAGTGCGGCGCCCGCCTCGGCGACGGACCGGGCGAGGTCCGCGGTGGCGGCGACGAACCGCGCGTACCAACGGCCGGTGCCCTCGACCCGTGCCGGATCGTCGACCTCCCGGAGCAGCCGGTCGGCCTCCGGGTCCTCGCCGGGCGAGTCCAGGCGTACGGTCTCGCCCTCCGCGAAGCGCGCCGCACCGCGCAGCACCTCGGGCCAGGACACCACCCGCGCCCCGGGCAGCCCGGCGGACCGCAGCGCGTCCTGGAAGAACGCGACGCGGCGGCCCGCCGGATCCCCGACGACCACGAGGCGCGGGTGGGCGGTCATTCGGCGACCGCGACGTACCGCCAGACCCGGCCGTCCCCCTCGTCGTCCGCCTCCTGCGCGTCGTCGAGGTCGACGACCACGCCGTGCGGGGCGAGCGCGGCGAGCACCCGCTTCCGCATGTCCTCCGACAGGTAGTGGTGGGAGAGGTCGAGGTGGCCGAGGTGGGTCAGCGGCTGCCCGTCGAGCAGGGCCGCCGCGCCCTCGTCCGTGAGGACGCCCATCGACAGGTCGAGCCGCTCGATCCGGGCGAGGACGGGGGCGCCCGCCACGGCGGCGGCCACGGCGTCCTGGATCACGCTGTTGCGCAGGCCGAGCGAGCGGAGGGCGGGGAACGCCGCGCCGGAGAGCAGCGGCGCGAGGTCGTCCGCCGTGCTGTCGCCGCCGTACTCGTCGGTGCCGAGCCAGAGTTCCAGCTTCTCCAGGGCGGGCAGGTCACTGCCCACGATCCCGCGCACGACCTCCGCGCCCAGACCGCCGGTCTCCACGACCAGGCTCTCCAGACCGCTGTGCCGGATCGAGGGGAAGGCCAGGTGCGAGCCGCCACGCACACCGAACTCCCGCAGGGCCGGGTAGGCGGCGAGCAGCGGAGTCACATCGGACTGGACGATCCAGGAGATCTCGCAGTCCTCGCCCGTCATGTCGCCCAGGAAGACCGCCTCCAGAGAGGTCAGCCGGTTGTTGGCGGCGATGAGTGCCGTGACGATGTCCGCCGAGGAGTTCTCGTACGCCTCGTCCCAGCCGCCGACGACCAGGGCGCGCACCCGGCCCACGTCGACCGTCTTCAGGAACCGCTCGAACTGCGGGCCCCACTGCTCGTCGTCGTCCTCGCAGTAGGTCGGGGACGAGATCCGCCAGGCGACCGCCGCGGCGTCGGGCAGTTCGACCCGCGTGTCCGATTCCGTGTCCTGGAAGGGGAACACGGGCAGCCCGTGGAATTCCTCGAGGTAGTGGCCAACGGTCATGACTGCGCTCCCGGCGACGGACGGCGTGGTTCGGCTGATGGCAAGAGTTCTACCAAGCGGCACCGACAACGCCCTCCGCCGGGTGGGCCCTCGGCGGAGTCCGGGCCGGAGCCGGGCCCCGACGGTGCCCGCAGTCCGGCTCCGACCGTGCCCGCAGTCCGGCTCTTACGGCGCCCGCAGTGCGGCCCCGAGGGTGCGCGAGTCCGGCTCCCACGGTGCGCGAGTCCGGCTCCCACGGTCGACCGCGGACTTCGAGTCGGAGCCAGGGCCCGATTGTCAGACCCGGCCTCTAGCGTCGTTCTCGTGTTCGGCCCCACCGCGCCGAACGGGGAGGGGAGAGCCATGTACCGGCAGGGAGACGTACTGATCGCGCCCGTCGAGGAGACGGCCGTTCCGGAGCGGGTGAAGGCTGCCGCGGGAGAGCCGAGGGACGCGCGGGGCCGGCTGGTCCTGGCCCTGGGCGAGGTCACCGGGCACGCCCACGCGATCCCCGGGCCCGGCCGACTCGTCCGGGAGCCGGGGCCCTTCGGCCCGCTGCTGCTCGAACTCCCCGAGGGCGGCCGGGTGGTGCACGAGGAGCATGCCCCGATACCGCTGCCCAAGGGCTGGTACCGGGTGGTGCGCCAGCGGGAGTACGTGCCCGGGGCGTACCGGATCGTCGCGGACTGACCGAGAGAGACCTGGGGGCTTCCACATGAACCACGCCGACACGAACCACACCACCGCACAGGACAGGTGGCGGTCCGTCGCCGCGGCCACCGGCCCCGCCGACCGCGCCGCCGCGGAGGCCGGAGTCCGGCTCGCCTACCGCTCGGCGGGCCTCGCCGAACCTGCGCGCGTGCTCTGGGCGGACTCGCCGCTCGCGGCCGTCGCGCTCGTACGGGGACTGGGGGACCAGGGCCGTTCGGTCCGGGACGAGGTCCGCACCCGGCCGTGGGCCGAGGAGCGGCGCCGGCTCCACGACGCCCTCGGACCCGCCGGCTGGGCTGCCCACTGGCAGGCGACCGGGGCCCATCTCTGGGACCTCACCCGGAGCCTGGCCGACCGGATACGGGCCGGCGTGGCGGAGGCCGCGACCGCCGTCGGCCCGGACGCGCCGGGCGCCGGTGCCGCTGCCGGGGACGGCGGGGCCGCCCGTCCGGCGTCTTCCGGAAGGGAGGCGGCCGCCGTGCGGCTCGTCCTGCTCGACGCGGTGCTCGGTCAGCACGGCGCGGCCTGGCTCGCCGCCTTCGACGGTCACGGGGACCGCCTCGCGGGCCTCGCCGCCGTCGCCGGACAGGCGGGCTGGTGGTGGCCGTACGAGAACGTCGCCGTGGTCTGCGAACGGCCCGTCGAGCTGCACCGGGACGAGGCCGGGCGGCTCGACCGGGGCGACGGCCCCGCGCTGGCCTTCGCCGACGGCTTCGCCCTGTACGCCTGGCGGGGGATGACCGTGCCCGCCGACTTCCTCGCCGGGCTCGCCGGTCTCACCCCGGAGCGGATACGGGAGGAGGAGAACGCCGAACTGCGGCGCGTGATGCTGGAGTACTACGGCTACGACCGCTACCTCGCCGCCTCGGGCGCACGGCACGAGCACCGCGACGAGACCGGCGTCCTGTGGCGGATCGAGCTGGCCGACGACGAGGACGTGGCGATGGTCGAGGTGGTCAACTCCACGCCCGAGCCGGACGGCAGCCACCGCACGTACTGGCTCCGGGTCCCGCCCACGACACGGACCGCGCGGGAGGGCGTCGCCTGGACCTTCGGGCTGCACCCCGACGCGTACGAGCCGCTCGTCCAGACCTGAGCGCACGGCCGGGGAGCGGCGACCCGGCAGCGCCGGTCCGGCCGTGCGGAGAGGTGACTGGTACGGAGAGGTGAAGGGCGCCGGCGGTCGGGAGTGGCGTCCCGGAGGCGGCGGTGGCGGGTGCTGGGATGTGCCCGCCGGAGCCCCGGCACCCAGCCTCGAAGGGACCGCCTGTGACGATCCGCCGGCCAAGCGCCGCCCGCACCGCCCGTCTGCTCGCCGCGACCGCCGTGCTCGGCGGGCTGCTCGTCGGCACCGCGGCGCCCGCCCTGGCCGTCGCGTCCGAGCGGACGGCCCCGCGTGCCCTCCGGGCGGAGGCACCCGCCACGGTCACCGTCACCGGCCACGGCCGCGCGTCCGCGGCGCCCGACCTGGCCATCGTCTCCGTCGGGGTCGAGGCCACCCGTAAGACGGCGAAGGAGGCGATGGCCGCGCAGAACACCGCCGCCGAGACGCTCCTCGCGGTGCTGGACAAGCAGGGGATCGCCGAGCGGGACATCCGTACCGACAGCCTCTCGCTGTCCCCGGTCTACACGCAGAACGCCGCGGGGGAGAGCAAGGTGACCGGCTACCAGGCAGGGCAGTCCTTCTCCGTGAAGGTCCGGGAGATCGACCGGGCCGGCCAGGTCATCGGCGCCGTGAACGACGCCACCGGGGACTCCGGCCGGATCAACGGTGTGGTCTTCGACGTCGCCGATCCGTCGGCCCTGCGGGTGAGGGCACGCGAGGCCGCCTACCGGGACGCGTACGACAAGGCGGCGCAGCACGCCCGGCTCAGCGGCCACGAGCTCGGCCGGCTCGTCTCGCTCAGCGAGGGGGAGTCCGCGCGCCCCGGTCCCGGTGCCGTCCCCGGCGTCGCCCATGACGAGGCGAGCGTCCCGATGGCCCCCGGTGAGATCGAGGAGCAGGTCACGGTCTCGGCGGTCTTCGAGCTGGTGTGACCCGGTGCGGGCGGCCCTGAGGCCCCCTGCCGCCGCCCGGAGCGGTGGTGGGGCGCCCGGGGGGCGGTGGTCGGTGCCGGAGGCGGTGGTCAGGTGCCGGAGGGCGCGTCGTGGCCGTCCCGGCCCGTACCCGTGCCCTCGCCGACGGCCGTTCCCGGGCCTTCCTCCCTGCCTCCGCCCTCGCCCCCGCGTTCGCCCTCGTCCCTGCCCCCGCGTTCGCCCTCGTCCGTGCCCCCCTGCTCGCCCTCGTCCGGCAGGTTCAGCTCGCGGGCGAGGGCGGCGTCGGCCCAGCGCAGCATCGCGGTGCGGGAGAGGGAGCCGGCGTAGGCCGTCGTCTGGACGGCGAGACCGTCGAGGAAGGCGGTGAGCCGCCACGCGGCGGCCGCCGGGTCGGCACAGCGGAACTCCCCTGCCTCCGCCCCCTCCGCGATCAC
This sequence comes from Streptomyces sp. NPDC029956, assembly GCF_055574655.1. NCBI lineage: Bacteria > Bacillati > Actinomycetota > Actinomycetes > Kitasatosporales > Streptomycetaceae > Streptomyces > Streptomyces sp. NPDC029956. The sequence continues at coordinate 154,738 of NZ_JBVHZJ010000007.1, forward strand.
CCGGGTCAGCGCCGCCTTCCACTCCTGGTCGAGGGAGGCGGAGACCCGGCGCAGCTCGGGGTCGCGCAGGGAGGCCGCCCAGCCCTCGATCCACAGCCGCCAGCCCTTGGCCTGTCCGGTCGGGGCGTACCAGCGCACGGCGGCCCGGAGGCGGCGTACGGCGCTGGAACGGCGGCCGAGGAGCCGGCGCAGATGGGCGAGGTCGGCCTCGGCGGCGTGCGCGAAGGCCGCGGCGACCAGTTGTTCCTTGGACGAGAAGTGGTAGAGCACCAGGGCGTTGCTCACCCCGAGCACCGAGGCCACGTCGGCGATCCGGACGGCCGCGACCCCGCGCGCCTCGATCTGCTCGACGGCGGCCCGCAGCAGCTCCTCCCGCCGCTCGGCCACGCTCAACCGCACTCTCGCCACGTCACGCACCTTACACAGCACGTGACGCGGGCATGATCGTCAGCGGCTCGGGTCGGGGTCTCCGTACCAGCCGTAGCGTTCGGTGATCTGCGGCAGCCGCTCGTCCACCAGCGCGTGCGCCGCGGCGCGCGGGCTCGTGCCGTCCGCCTCCGCCCGGTCGAGCATCCCGTCGACGAGCGTCCGCATGGCCCCGCGCACCCGGGCGAAGGCCTGGTCGGCGTCGGCCTCGATGTCGCCGAAGAGCGTCCACCACCACCAGGCGTTCGTGCACGAGTTCACGACCACGTCGGGCAGGACCGTGACCCCGCGCGCGGCGAGGGCCTCCTCGGCCTCGGGCAGGACCGGCATGTTCGCCGCCTCGGCGATCCAGCGGGCCGTGATCCGTCCCTGGTTCCCGGCGTCGATCGCGTACGAGACGGCCGCCGGGACCAGCACCTCCGCCTCGGCCGCGAGCCAGGCGTCCCCCGGCTCCTCACGGTCGCCGGGCCGCAGGGCGGAGCGGTCGACGGCGCCGTGGGCGTCCCGGGCGGCGAGCAGCGCCTCGACGTCGAGGCCGTCCGGGTTCACGATCGTGCCCCGGACGTCGGCCACGGCCACCACCCGAAGCCCGGCGCGTGCCAGGAACCGGGCGGTCGCCCCGCCCATCGTGCCGAGCCCCTGCACCGACACCCGGGTCCCGGCGTATCCCCGGTCGGCCCGGTCGAGGGCGGTGAGGACCGACTCGGCGACCCCCAGTCCGCCGACCAGCTCGTCGAGGCCGATGCCGTCGACCTCGATCGCGAAGGCCTCGGCGAGCCGCTCGCGGGCCGCCGCCTCGTCGTCCAGGAGCGGGTACACGGCCTGCACGGAGGAGACCAGGCCCGCCTCGGCCACGGCGCGGTCCACCAGGTCCTGGGTGAGCCCCAGGTCCTCCCCGGTGGTCCAGAACCGCTCGACGTACGGCCGCATCGCCCGCAGATAGCGCACGAGGACGCCGTAGGCCTCGGGGGAGCGGGGGTCGCAGTCGATGCCGCCCTTGGCGCCGCCCAGCGGCACGTACCGGGCCTTCGGGTCGTAGTGCAGGGCCTCCTTCATGGTCATCCCGCGGGCGAGCCCGGTGACCTCCTCGACCGTGCAGCCCTCCCGCATCCGCAGGCCGCCGCTGGCCACCCCGCGTACGAGCCGGTCGATCACCAGATGACCCCGGCGTCCGGTCACGTGGTCGGTCCAGCCGACGGAAAGCAGCGGGGCGGAACTCATCGGTCGTCTCCTCGGGAGGCGGGGCCCATGCGGGCCGGCTGGTGCGGGCGGCGAGTTCGTACGGGCAGGCGGGCGAGCTCGTGCGTGCGGGCGCGCTCGTACGGGCGGGGCGGGAGGCCGGTGGGACCGGTTCCGCATACTGAATGGCGGTTCAGTATGGCTGACGGCCCCGGCCGTTCGCGGCGAGGGCCGCCCATAATGGAACGACCCCCAGAGATCAGGAGGTCCTGTGACCGGTACCGGCTCCGACCGTTCGCCGCGGGCCCGGCTGCGCGCGCTGCGCCCCGAGTCCTTCGGCGCGGACCCCACGGGTGAGCGCCTCGCCCGTATCCACCGCTCGCCGAATTTCGCGGACGGGATCTTCCAGAACCCCGAACCCGCCCGACGCGGCCCCTCGGGCTCAAGTGTCGAGTTCGCCAAGATGTACTTCGACAAGGAAGGCCGTTCGCGCCGCGCCCCCACCGGCACGATCCCGGTCCATCCCACCACGGTCGCCGACCTGGCCAGGCCCCCGGCCACCGGGCTGCGCCTGACCTGGATGGGGCACTCCGGAGTCCTGGCCGAGATCGACGGGCACCGGGTGCTCTTCGACCCGGTCTGGGGAGAGCGCTGCTCTCCCTTCCCCTTCGCCGGCCCCAAGCGGCTCCACCCGGTGCCCGCGCCGCTCGCCGCCCTCGGTCCGGTCGACGTCGTCGTGATCTCGCACGACCACTACGACCACCTCGACCTGCCGACGATCAAGGCACTCGCCACCACCGACACCGTCTTCGCGGTGCCGCTGGGCGTCGGCGCCCACCTGGAGCGCTGGGGGGTGCCCGCCTCCCGGCTCCGCGAGCTGGACTGGGACGAGTCCACCGAGATCGGTGAGCTGCGGCTCACGGCCACCCCGGCGCGGCACTTCTGCGGCCGCGGACTGCGCAACCGGCAGGTGACGCTCTGGGCCTCCTGGGTCGTGACGGGCCCCTCCCACCGGATCTTCCACAGCGGGGACACCGGGTACTTCTCCGGATTCAAGGACATCGGCGCGGCCCACGGCCCCTTCGACGCCACCATGATCCAGATCGGTGCCTACTCGGAGTTCTGGACCGACATCCACATGACCCCCGCCGAGGGCATGCGGGCGCATCTGGACCTCCAGGGCGGCGAGCCCGCCGGGGTGATGCTGCCGATCCACTGGGGCACCTTCAACCTCGCCCCGCACCCGTGGGCCGAACCGGGGGAGGGCACCGTCGAGGCCGCTGCCGGAGCCGCCCAGCGGATCGCACTGCCCATCCCGGGCGAGCCCTTCGAGCCGGGCGCCGAGCAGGTGCCCGACAGTCCCTGGTGGCGTCCGGTCGCCCGCGTCCCCTCCGGCGGATGGGCGGCGCCGGAACTCACCGACGGTGACGGTCCGCCCGTCGGCGTGTCCCACGGGAGGGCGGACGCGAACGCGGATGCAAACACGGATGCGAACACCGGCGCGGACGTAGGACGGACCTCCGACGGGCCCGGCACGGACACCGGCCGGGGTGCGCCGGAGGCGGCACGGACCCCCTGAGGCCGCGAGGGACCGGGCGGTCCGCGACCCCGACGGGGCTCCGGTCGGGGAGGATTTCCGCAGAGGGCGGAGGCGTGGGAGCGCCTCCGCCCTCTGTCGTTCCCGGTGCCCGGCGCTCCTCCGTGCCGCGATGTCGAGTTTCGGCCGAAGCATCTCGGCCCGTCAGGCCGGAGGCGTTACCAGAGCGGGCCGGTCCACGGGCAAGTTTGCCAACTGTGCATCGCACATGAACGGTTGACGACTACAGTGTGTGGCTGGTGATCATCGGTAGGCTCTTCGCGCATACGGCGCACATCCCCCTGAACCACTCCTCGCAGTCCCCCCGCCGTCCCCCCTCGCATTTCACCCGCAGTACACAGATTCCTGGGCACGTACGCACCAAGGACACCCATGTCTCAAGTTCGCGCACCCGCCTCGCGGTCCGATCGACGCGAAGGCGGCCGGCACGGCCGGTCAGGCGCCCGCCCCGCCCCCGGTACCGGTGGCAACCCCCCGACACAGCCCCCCGCGCCGCACGCCGTGGAAGCCCGTTTACGCCCCCAACTCCTCCGAACCTCCGTGCTTCCCGCCGTCGCGGTGGCGCTGGGCGGGGCCGCGGCCGTGCTCTTCACCCTCCGCTCCACCGGCGCCACCCCGACGCCCGGCCTCTGGGCCGCGCTCACCGGCGCCGCCGCGATCACGGTGGCCGCCGTGACGGCCGCCGCGCTCGGCGCGGACCGGGCCGCCAGGACGGTCCTCGACCGCTGCAACGCCCTGCGCCGCACCAGCGCCCGCGGCCGGAGCGAACTCCATTCGATCATCGAACAGCTGCGTAAGGGAGAAGGGCTTCCGCCCCGCCCCGAGCCGCCGACCCGCACCGCGTCGGGCGACGAGTTCGACCTGCTCTCCCAGGAGCTGACGCGCTCTCACGAGACCGCGGTGGCAGCGGTCGTACAGGCGTCCAGGCTCTCCAGCAGCGTCGGCGACGAACAGAAGGTCGAGGTCTTCGTCAACCTCGCCCGGCGCCTGCAGTCCCTGGTCCACCGCGAGATCCAGCTCCTCGACGAGCTGGAGAACGAGGTCGAGGACCCGGAGCTGCTCAAGGGCCTGTTCCACGTCGACCACCTGGCCACCCGCATCCGCCGCCACGCCGAGAACCTCGCCGTGCTCGGCGGCGCCGTCTCCCGCCGCCAGTGGTCCAACCCGGTCACCGTCACCGAGGTGCTGCGCTCCTCCATCGCCGAGGTCGAGCAGTACCCGCGGGTCAAGCTCGTCCCTCCGATCGACGGCGCGCTCCGGGGCCATGCCGTGGCCGACGTCATCCACCTCCTCGCCGAACTCGTCGAGAACGCCACGCTGTTCTCCGCGCCGCACACCACGGTGCTGCTCCGCGCGCAGTACGTCACGGCCGGCCTCGCGATCGAGGTCGAGGACCGCGGCCTCGGCATGCCCGTCGCCGAGCAGGACAAGATGAACGCCCTGCTCTCCGACCCCGACCAGGTCAACGTCGCGCATCTGCTCCAGGACGGCCGCATCGGGCTCTTCGTCGTCTCGGCCCTCGCCCGCCGCCACGGCATCGCCGTACGACTCCAGTCCAACATCTACGGCGGCGTCCAGGCCGTCCTCGTGCTCCCGGAGAGCCTCCTCGGAACCGACCCCGTGGGTCTCGCCCAGCACGAGCCCCGGACCGCCGCCGGGACCGCCGGATCCCCCGCGGCCCTGCCGAACCAGGTGCCGACGCAGCCCCAGCCCCAGCCGACGGCACAGTCGCTGATGCCGTCGCAGCCGTCGCCCCCGCCCCCGGTCACCGCCCCGGCGCCGCCAGGGGCCACCACCGCCCCGGCGTCGGCCCCGGCTGCCCCGGGGACGCCGATGACGGGCCCCGCCCACGACCCGCTCACCCACCCCCGTACCACCGAATGGCACCACGGCTACGCGGACTCCGGCCGGCCCTCCGCGACACCGGCGCAGTCGGCCGGAGAGGAACGCCCGGGCCCGCCGGCCTCCCTCCTCTCACCGCTCCCCCCGGCACCCGAGACCGACGGCCGGCCCACGCTCCCCAAGCGGCGCGCCCAGGAGCACCTCGTCCCGCAGCTGCGCGACGAACCGGTGGCCCGCAGGCCCGAGGAGCACGCCCTGCACGACCCCGGCCTGATGGCCGCGTTCCAGCGCGGCATCGGTCTCGCCGAGTCCCAGCCCGCCCCCCACGAAACGCCGCGTCCAGGCGACGCGCACAAGGAGTAGACACCATGGCGAGCAATGTGCCGACCGGCCATTCCTCGGACCTCGACTGGCTGCTGACCGGACTGGTCCAACGGGTCCCGTACACCCGCAGCGCCGTTCTGCTCTCCTCCGACGGCCTCGTGAAATCCGTCCACGGCCTCGACCCCGACGCCGCCGACCACATGGCGGCCCTCGCCTCCGGCCTGTACTCCCTCGGCCGCAGCGCCGGCGTCCGGTTCGGCGACGGCGGAGAGGTGCGCCAGGTGGTCGTGGAGCTCGACTCCACCCTCCTGTTCGTGTCCACGGCGGGCTCGGGCACCTGCCTGGCGGTGCTGGCCGGACGCGAGGCGGACGCCGCGGTCCTGGGGTACGAGATGGCGATGCTCGTGAAGAGCGTCCGGCCGTACCTGGTCACCCCCGCCAGGCAGGCAGCCGGAGCGGTGGGCGGCATCGGCCCGCGAACGTGACGCCCTCCCAGGAGGGGCCCTGGCTCGACGAAGCGGCCGGCCGGCTGATCCGTCCGTACGCCGTCAGCGGTGGCCGGACCAGACCGACCACCGCACTGGATCTGCTGTCCATGGTGATGGCGACCGGATCGTCCCCCCAGGCCCACCTGGGGCCCGAGCACAGCCTGGCCCTCGGGCTGTGCGACGGGCCCACCTCGGTGGCCGAGATCGCGGCGCACCTGCGGCTGCCCGCCGTGGTCACCAAGGTCCTGCTCTCCGACCTCGTGGACTGCGGGGCGCTCACCGCACGCGCTCCCGGGTTCCACGCCATCCCGACCGACCGTTCCTTGCTGGAGGCAGTGCTCGATGGCCTACGACAACGGCTCTGAGCGTCACGACAGTCGCGCGACCGCCCCGTTCCCCACCGCGCTCAAGATCCTGGTGGCGGGCGGCTTCGGCGTGGGCAAGACGACGCTCGTGGGCGCGGTCAGCGAGATCGAGCCGCTGAGCACCGAAGAACTGCTGACCTCGGTCAGCGCCGCCACCGACAGTCTGGAGGGCGTGGAGTCCAAGACCACGACCACCGTGGCCCTGGACTTCGGCCGCATCACCCTCGACGACCGCCACGTCCTCTACCTCTTCGGCACACCGGGCCAGGAACGTTTCTGGTTCCTGTGGGACGAGCTCTGCGAGGGTGCTCTCGGGGCGGTCGTCCTGGCCGACACCCGTCGGCTCCAGGAGTGCTTCTCCGCCGTGGACTTCTTCGAACGGCGGGGCATCCGGTTCGTCGTGGCGGTCAACGAGTTCGACGGAGCCTTCCGCTACGAGCCGGACGAGGTACGGGCCGCGCTCGACCTCAGCCCGGAGGTGCCGGTCGTCCTCTGCGACGCCCGGCTCTCCAGCTCGGGCATCCGCACCCTGCTGACCCTCGTCCAGCACCTGCTCACCACCATCCCGGCCGCCGTGCCGAGCTACGGAGCCCCGTCGTGACGTACGACCCCACCGGTCATCTCCTGCTGACCCCCGTCGACAAGGACGCGCCGGCCCGTGTGCGGCGGCTGCGCGAACTCGGCCTCGGGGAGGGGCCGGAGCCGGCGTTCGACGCGTTCGCCCACCGGCTCGCGGAGGTGACCGGAGTCCCGTTCTCGATGGTCAACTTCATCGACGAGAACCGGCAGTTCTTCGCCGGGCTGCACACCCCCGAGGGCGCACACACGGGCAGCGACCCGGGCGCGGCCGGCGCGGGCGCCGGCGGCGTCGGCCGCTTCATGGCCCGCGACCACGGCTACTGCCCGCACGTCGTGGTGCGCCGGAAGGCGCTCGTCCTGGAGGACGTCTGCGACTACCCGCGCTTCGCGGGGAACCCGGTCGTGGACGAGATCGGCATCCGCTCCTACATGGGGGCGCCGCTGATGGACCGCACGGGAGTCGCCCTCGGCACCATCTGCGTGGTCGACACCGACGTCCGGCCGTGGGGGCGCGCCGGGCTCGAGACGATCAAGGCGATGGCGGCCGAGCTGATGGAGCAGATCAACCGTCGAGAGGGCGGCATGTACTGACCGTCCTGCCCGGGACGCCATGCGGGGAGCCCGGTACGGCGACGACCGGGGCGGTGAGGCGGTGCGCGTCACGGAGCGTGAGTGTTCCGTCTCTCGCGTGCACCGCCTCCGGGCGCGGGGAAAGGGTTCGTGACCACCGGGGAAAGTGCGGTATTGTTCTCATGCGCGTCCAGCCGGGGGAAACCCCAGGTCAGACGGGCAGCGGGACGTGGCGCAGCTTGGTAGCGCACTTGACTGGGGGTCAAGGGGTCGCAGGTTCAAATCCTGTCGTCCCGACTTTTCGAAGTCGTCGATCGAGGGGCCGTTTCAGAGCAATCTGAAACGGCCCCTCGATCGTTTTCGCGACCCGTGGGCGACCAACTCGCCTTGACCGTGACAGCGGTCGAGCGCGATGACCGGCCCCTGCGGTCGGGCGACGGCCAGGACGCTCCCGGGCCCGGACCGCGTGCTTCCGTGGCTCCCGGCACCCGGCTCCCTTCGACGTCGCACCCCTCATCCGATGTCGCCCAGGTCGTCCCATCCGCCGCGGTCGCCGCGCCCCGGACGATCGCCGCGACCGGTCTCGGCCCGAAGGGCGGCGCGGGTCAGGGGACCGTAGACGCCTCGCTCCTCCGGGATGGCGTGGAGTCTCTGGAAACGGCTCAGGGCCACCTCCAGGAGGGGGCCGAACACGCCGTCGGTCGATCCGACGTACAGGTAGAGCCGATGGAGCCGACGCTGCAGGTCCTCGACCTCGGGTCCGGTGCTTCCGAGGCGGAGGACCTGCCGGTCCGGGCGCTCGGACGGCGGGGAGGTGCGGGTCGGATCGGGGCGGTGGGTGGCGGGGCGCGTGGGCGGTGGGGATGTCCGCGGCGCGGCGGGCGGCGCCGTCGAGACCGCCGGGTGGGTGGAGGCCGTCGGCTGCGCGCCGGCCGTGCCGGCGGCCGGGGGAGTCGCCGTACCGGTGCGCGTGGCCGGGGGCGTGGTGGCCGGCGTCGCGGTCGGCGGAGGTGTCCTCGGCCCCGACGCCCGGGTGGGGGAGGGCGGTTCGGCGTCCGTGGTCTCCTGGGGCGGCGGGAGATCGGGCATCGTGAGGGTCAGCTTGTCCGCGGGCTCCCGTTCCATGGCCGAGGTCAGCCCCACCGACAGTCCGATCCCCGCCGCGAGCGCACCTGTGATCAGGAGCGGCAGCGACATGCCGCCCCGGCTCTCGCGCTTGGGGCCCGCCATGGTCCTCCGCACCCGCGGGGCCCTCCTCATGTGCCGGGGTTTCCCCGCCCGGTGGCGCGCGCGAGAGCCACCTGCCGTGGCGACCGTCGGTGGGCCCGGCGTGGCGTCGAACAGCTCGACGTCCTGCACGCGAGCCCCCGGACCGTCGCCGGCGGGGCCCGCGACCTTCCCGAAGATGTCGTCGCCAGGTGCGGGACATGGCTCCGGTGCGGGGGCGGCGCTGGGTGCGACTGCTGTGGTCAGGGCAGTCCTGTTGCGCATGCGGATGCTCCATATGTGGTGAAGCCGTGAAGGTCGGAAGGAGTCGAGGAGACTTTGACCGTCGGTCAAGACAAGCGTCAACTGCGGACGAGTGACGCAAAATCGGGCACTCGCGACGTTGATTCTTAAACAACTCTTAATAAGTGACGCACATCACCTCCCGCACATCGGGGTAGGTCTGACGTGCCACCAGATCGGTCTCCGTCCATGCGACTTCACGGGGCGAGACCCCCGACACCGCGCTCGTCGGGCGCACGCTGCTGGATCTGCTGCCGGCGTCCGGCGCGCGGCTGATCCCGGGTTCGGCGCGCCGCCCGGATCGGGCGGACGAGCGGGGCCGTACCGAGCCGTGCGGATGATCGCCCGGCGCGCGGACGGCGGCGAGTTCCCGGTGGAGGTGACCGGCGTCGGCCTGGAGGACGGAGGAGTCCCCGCTCGCCGACACCCTGAGGTCCGGCCGGAAGCACCGTGTGCGCGGCCAGGTCCTGTGGTCCGAGGCCGGCGACCGCGTACCCGTCGACCTCACCACCGCACCAGTACGCGACGGGGAGCGGGTGACGGGCGAAGCCCCCCGGGAGCGGGACCGCACGGCGCCACCACCCGGGGTGGTGACGCCGTGCGGGGCGTGCGTGGTCGAACGGCTAACGCGGCGGCGTCACTTGCCGAGCCACGCGTTGTGGAGGGTCAGCGTCGAGGTGTTGCCCTGCTTGTCCTCGACCACGGCGGAGAGCGAGATCCCGCCGTCCTTCGCCGGGCTCTTCACGGAGATCGCGCCGTTCCGGACCGGAACGCGCTGCCAGGTCTTCCCGTCGTCGTAACTCACTGAAATCTGGAGCGACTTGAGATTCCTACCGGCCGCGGAGCCTTGTATGGTCACCGGGACGACGACCTGAGCGTGCTCCGGGGCCCGCGAGGTGAGATCGACGGGGGCCGCGAAGCGGACCGTGGACACCGGCAGTGCGGTGGTGGCTGTGACCTGCTTCGAACGGAACGTGAAGGCGGTCTCGACCCGTGTCGAGGTGGCGGCGAGCTGCGCCGAGCGCTCGACGGAGGTCACCAGCCGGTACTCGGCGTCGGATCCGTCGACCGTGAAGGGCTTCCATCCCGTCAGCGGGTCGTCGTTCTCGCCGACCTCGACACCGTCGCGGTACAGCGTCGACGTGGCCGAGACGGACGGGGAGTAGCCCGTGTGACCCTTGCCGTCGGCGAACAGCGGCAGCGCGCCGACGATGTGCTGCTCGCCCGTCGCCGGGTCGGGCGCGGTGCGGAACACGCCCGCGGTCCCGCCGAGGAGCGGGCCGAAGACGCCCGTGCCGAACGTCTCCCGGTACGTGCGGCCTGCCGCGTAACGCTTCGGCCGGACCATCTCCCAGCTGCCCTCGACGGCCGGGTAGCCCCACTGGTCGGGCTCGCCCACCTGGTCGAACCTGGTGAGCCACTCGACGTTGTCGGCGGTGGAGACGTAGAAGGTGCGGGTGCCCGGCGCCGGCTGCGGGTCGTAGAAGCCGTTGCCCTCCGGCGCGCCCGGGATGCGGGCGAAGGGGGAGACGAAGGCCGACCTCCCGGGGACGGAGGCGCCGAGGCCGACCTTCAGGGTGGCCAGCTCGTTCGCCTTCACGTGCTTGGTGTAGCCGGTCGAGACCTTGTCCGTCTTCCCGCCGAAGGCCACCGAGTACTGGCTGGTGGCGTCCTTGAGGAAGTGGGCGTCCCAGGTCTGCAGCAGCGAGCCGTCGGTGACGGCCGGACCCATGTGGGCGGTACGGAAACCGGCGAAGCTCCCGAGGGCCCAGCCGCTGCCGACACGGCCGATGTCGGTGCCGCCGAGCTCGTAGTACGTGCCGCCGTGGTCCACCGAGTCGATGCCGGGCACGGTGAGGTCCACGGGCTTGGCGGTGCGTGCGTCGGAGGTGACGGTCGTGTCGCCGGAGACCTTGAGCATGGGCTGGGCGATCCAGTCGGTGCCCTTGGTGTAGTCCGACGGATCCTGGTAGACCGCCGTGCTGAAGGTGTACGAGCCCTTGGGGACCCGGATGGTGTGGCTGCCCGGCTCGTTGTCGATACGGGTGATGAGGCCGGCTGCCGCACCCGAGACGCCGATCAGCGTGCTGCTGTAGTTCTGGGCGTCGGCGCCGTCGCGGCCGACGGTACGGAGCGTGACGTCGTACGACTCCGCCTCGCGTACGGCCACCGCGGCCGTACGCACGGACTGGCCCGCGGTGGTGGCGGTGACATAGCCCGAGTAGCTGCCGTCGGCGGCACCGATCCGGGTGTCGGCGGTCAGGTCGACCTCGGCCCGGCCGCCGGCGGGCACGGTCACCTTGCCCGCTCCGAGCGTGAAGAATCCGGCCGGGGCCGGCTTGCCCTGCGGGTCGAGCGTGGCCACCGACAGGTCGAGGGTCACGTCGGCGGTCCCGAGGTTGCGGTAGGCGACCTTCCGGGTGACGGGCCGGTCGTCGGCGTGCGGCCACAGCGCCGTACCGAAGTTCAGCGAGACCGGGTCGGCGATGACGCTCTGGGCCAGTGCCTTGTCGACCTGGACACGACCGGAGCCCTGCTGGAAGGCGGTGTGGTCGCCGCCCTTGGCGGACGCGGTCAGAGCGCCCTTGAGCTCCGTGGACTTCCAGTCCGGATGACGCTGCTTCAGGATCGCGGCCGCGCCCGCGACATGCGGGGTGGCCATGGAGGTGCCGTCGATCTGCAGATACCCCGGAGCGGGGTGCGGGGTGCCGGGACGCGTGTCGATCTCGCTGCCGGCCGCGGCGGCCGCGGCGATGGCCACGCCGGGTGCGGTCAGGTCCGGCTTGACGGCGCCGTCGCCGACGCGCGGGCCGGTGCTGGAGAAGGGCGCGAGGCGGTCGTCCCTGTCGACGGCGCCGACCGTGAGCGCGGCGTCCGCGCTGCCGGGCGAACCCAGCGTCGAGGCGCCGCCCTCGCCCTCGTTGCCCGCGGCGATCGCGAACAGGATGCCCTTCTCGGCGGACAGCCGGTCGACCGCCTCCTCCAGCGGGTCGACGCCGGGGCTGTCGGGGCCGCCGAGGCTGAGGTTGATCACGTCCGCGCCTTCGGCGGCGGCCCACTCCATGCCGGCGAGGACGGCGGAGTCGTCACCGAAGCCGTTGTCGTCGAGGACCTTGCCGCTGATCAGCTTGGCGCCGGGGGCGACGCCCTTGAACCGGCCGCCGGACCTGGCGCCCGTACCCGCGGCGATCGAGGCGACGTGGGTGCCGTGTCCGACGCGGTCCACGGCGTCGGCGGCGGCGGAGAAGTTCTTCTCGCCGACGACCTGGGAGCGGAGGTCTTCATGGGTCTTGTCGACGCCGGTGTCGAGGACGGCGATCGTGACGCCCGTACCGTCGTACCCGGACTCCCACGCCTTGTCGGCGCCGATCTGCCGGACACTGCGGTCCAGGCTCGCGGCCCGCACCCCGTCCAGCCACACCTTGCCGATGCCGGAGGCGGTGGCCCGCAGGCCGCTGCTGCGCCGGTCGGTCAGCGCGTCCCATACCTGCGCGACGTCGTCCGGGGAGGTACGGATGGCGTCGGCGTCGAGGGTCGGGAACGTCCGCCGCAGTCGGGTGTCGCCCGCCGCGCGCACCTCGGCCCGTGCGGCACCGGCACCCCCCTCGTACTGCACGATCAGTTTGAGCCCGTCCCGATGGCTCTCGCGCAGTCGCGCGTCGGTGAGCACGTCGAGGTCGAAGAGCCGCTCGTCCAGTCTGCCGGCGGCTATCAGGCGCTGCGCGTCGCTGGGCACGACCAGCGTGCGGTCGTTGATGCGCTGCACCTGGACGGGTATGTGCTCACGGCCTCGGGCGGCCTCGAAGCCCACCATCCGGCCCTTGGTGTTCACCACCACGCGGTCGCCGGTGACGAGGGTGATCCGCTGGGCGCCGCCGGGGCGCGGGGTGTCGGACGTGGCCGTCGCGGGGCCGGTCGTGCCTGCTACCAGGGCCACGGATGTGGCCGCTGCGATGGTGAAGGCGCTTGCTCTCTTCACATGTGCGCGCAAGTCTCCCCCAGGAGCTTGGGATGAGGTCGAGTGGTCGGTTCCGGCCGGGACGCAAGGACGCCCGCCACCGGTCAGCGCAGTATGTGAGCTGATCAACAACGGGGCGGGCGTGGGGGATTGAGCTGCGTGGTTTCCGGCCATCGCGAAGGCCCCGAGTTCGATGGGGCCACGACGGCTCCGTGACGGCACTGTGACGACCGGGCGATCCTTGTGCGACACCGGCCGCCCCGAACCCTCCGCATCGCAGTACCCGCCGACCTTCCGGGCGGCGCCGCGTTCACGGCCGGAGCGCGTCCCTCCTCTTGGCCGTATCCGTGCCCTGGGGAAGGGCCTTCCTCCAGGGCGCGGGAAGCCGGCCGACGACGCGCGACGCCCGGGGTGGGGCGCCGCCGCGGCGAGGCCCGGGTCAGCCGAAGTCGGGGACGGGGTGGTCCGGGGCGAGGGCCGCGGCGATGCGCTGGGCGATGGTGTGGGCGCTGTGTCCGGCCTCGGCGGTGGGGCCGTCCGTGGTCGAGACGGCGATGGCCAGGCGCTTCGACGGGAGGTAGGCCTGGGAGGCGGAGTAGCCGAAGAACAGCGGGTGTTGGGCGATCCATTCGCCCAGGATCAGCACGCCCATGCCGTAGTGGGTGACCTCGGTGTTCGGCAGGCAGACCGTCGCGGGGCACGTCTTGGTCGCGTGACCGAGGCCGACCGTTCCCGGGTTCAGGAGTTCCCGGTACGAGGCAGGGGACACCAGCTCGCCCGAGCCGATGCCGGCGGCCGAGCGGGCCAGGTCGCAGATGTCGGTGGTCTGCACCGCGCCGGGGGCCGTGGTCCAGGAGGGGTTCCAGAAGGTGGACTCCTCGTACGTCCCCCGATCGGCGGTGAAGGCGTGCAGGACGGGCTCGGGGATGTCGGGCGTGAAGCTGTTCCGGGTCTCGCGCAGTCCGAGCGGGCGCAGGACCTCGTGCCGGAGCAGGACGTCGAGGCGGGTCCCGGTGATCTTCTCCAGGGCGGCGCCGAGGAGGACGAAGTTCGCGTGCGAGTAACTCCAGTTGGTGCCCGGCTCGTACCAGCGTGGACGGCTCGTCGAGATGGCGACCAGTTCCCTGGCCGTCCACTGGCGGAACGGGTTCGCGTAGACGCTCTCGCCGAACCCGGCGGCGGTGACGTAGTCGACGAGCCCCGTGGTGGAGGCGGCCAGCATCCGCAGGGTGATCCGGTCGCCGTCCTCGAGGTCGGGCAGCCAGCGAGCCACGGGGTCGTCGAGTCGGACCTTGCCCTGGTCGACCAGGCGCAGCAGCGCGGTGCCCAGGTAACTGATCGCGATGTTGCCGTTCCGGAAGTGCACGGCGGGGGTGGCCGGCACGCCCGTCATCGACTCGCCGAGCGCGGCGGTGACGACCTCGCGGTCGCCGGCCGTGACCCGCACGATCACGGACCTGAGGTCCATCTCCGCCTTGGCCCGCTCGGCGATCCCGAGGACCTCGCGTGCCGGGCCGCGGTCGGGAAGCCGGGAGGCGACGCAGGGACGGCGGTCGTGGCCCTCGCCGCCGGTGGGGCCGCCCACGGCCGCGACCGGGGAGCCGAGCGCGAGGAGTGCGGTGACCGCGGTGACCGCGGCGACGCGGGACCGGAAGGGGGAACGGGCTGATCTCATGGCGGGAGTATCGGCCGTGGCGTACCCGCCCGGTGGTGGAGCCGCCGCCGCCCCGCACGCATGTCACCCGTCAGGACCGCGCTCGCGGACCCGTCAGGACCGCGCTCGCGGGCCTGCCCGGAGGACGGTGGGCGCGTGGGCTTCGCCTCGGATCCGGCAGGTGTCGGTGCCCGTCGGTCCGGCCGCGCCGGTGGTCGTGCCCGCGTCCGTCGGCCCGCCTCGGCTCCGGCAGGTGTCGGTGCCCGTCGGACCGGCCGCGCCGGTGGTCGTCCCGCGCCCGTCGGCCCGCCTCAGCTCCGGGAGGCTTCGGCGCCCGTCGGTCCGTCCACGCTCGTGGTCGTATCCGTGCCCGTGCCCGTGACCGTATCCGTATCCGTATCCGTGCCCGTGCCCGTGCCCGTGCCCGTGCCCGTGCCCGTATCCGTATCCGTGCCCGCAGTTCCGCCCGCGCCCGCGCCCGTGGCCGCGTCCGTTCCGGACGTCAGCCAGGTGCCGATGCCCGGGAGCGCCTCCGGCCCGCTCTCGCCCTCCACCGTGGTGACGAGATCGGCGATCGTGGTGCCCGCGAGCGAGGCCCTCCACGCGGCTTCCGCGGCCCCCATCGCGCGGGCGATCGGGCAGGCCTTCGTGCACTTCTCCGGTGGGGTCGCCAGCGGTCCGCGCTGCCGGATCTCGGTGCAGACGAACGCCGGATCGGGCCCGTCGACCGCCTGTACGACATCGAGCAGGGTGATCTCGGCGGCCTCTCTGGTCAGCACGTATCCGCCGGTCTTCCCCTGGACGGAGCGCACCAGACCGGCCCGCGACAGTGCCTGCATCTGCTTGGCCAGGTAGCTCGGCGAGACGTCGTGCAGCTGTGCGAGCCGGGCCGCCGGCACCGGGCGGCTCGCGGCCGTGAGCACCACACAGCAGTGGAGCGCCCACTCCACACCACCGGACAGTTTCATGTCGCCTCCCCGTTTGACTCGGACACATACTATCCGAGTATCATCTCGGACATCGGGTATCCGAGTTTGCGCTCCAGGGGCCCCGCCGGGCCCACGAAGGAAGGCACACCATGAAGATCACCGTCATCGGCGGCACCGGCCTCATCGGCTCCCAGGTCGTCGCCATGCTCCAGAACGCCGGCCACGACGTGGTCGCGGCCTCCCTGTCCTCGGGGGTCGACCTGCTCACCGGTGCAGGCCTGGACGAGGCGCTCGCAGGCGCCCACACGGTCATCAACGTCAGCAACTCCCCGACCTTCGACGACCGGTCGCTCGACTTCTTCCGCACCACCGTGGGCAACCTGCTCGACGCGGGTGAGCGCGCGGGCGTACGCCACCAGGTCGCGCTCTCGATCGTCGGCGTGGACCAGGTACCCGACCTGGACTACTACCGGGCCAAGGTGCTCCAGGAGGACCTGCTGCGCGACGGCCCCACCCCGTACTCGATCGTCCGCGCCACCCAGTTCTTCGAGTTCATGGACGCCGTGATGTCCTGGACGGCGACCGACGGCGAAGTCCGGCTCCCCGCCACGCCGCTGCAGCCGATCGCGTCCGCGGACGTGGCCGCCGCCCTCGCCGACGTCGCCGTCGGGGAACCGCTGAACGGCACGCTCGACGTCGCCGGACCCGACGCCCTCGCGCTGGACGAGATCGGCCGGATCACCCTGGCCGCCCGCGGTGACGACCGCCCGGTCGTCGTCGACGGCGGGGCCGGCATGTTCGCCGCCGTCCGCGGCGACGTCCTCACCCCCGGGCCCGGCGCGCGCCTGGCCCCCACCCGCTATCGCGACTGGCTGAGCGCCTCCCTCGCCGGCTGATCGCACGAGGGGTCGGGGACGGCGGGGGAGGGGCCGGCCCCGTCGACCCGCCGGTGGAGTCGACGGGCCGACGGCTCGGAGGGGCCTCGGCCTGGAGGCCCTGGGCTCGGGAGGTCCTCGGCCCGAAGGGTCCTCGGTTCCGTGAGGACCCGGTTCGGGAGGGGCCTCGGTTCGGTGGGCCGGTGGTCGGCCCGGACGCTGCCCTAGTTGAACGGGTCGAGCGTGACGTACGCCTGCTGCGGGTTCCCGTCGTGCACCAGGGATTCGTGCGCGCCGACGTCGTCGAAGGCGAAGCCGTACGCCTTGCCGTCGGCCATCTGGGCGTGGATCTTCCGGGAGTAGTGGTTGGTCACCGCGTCCTTGTAGAAGCCGGCCGACGACGTGTCCGGCTGGTTCGGGTTCGTCAGCAGGGTGGAGCGGTTGTAACCCGCGCAGAGCGTACGGGAGATGGGCCCGCGCACCTGGTCGTTGGGGGCGTCGAGGTGCTTGTAGCAGCCGAAGACGCTGTCGGAGTCGGGCTTCTGGAACGAGGTGACGACGGCCCCGGACGTGTTGGTGAAGTTCATGACGTTTCCGGAGACCCGGCCGAAGTACTTCACGGAGGGCTGGTTCGCGAACGGCGTCACGGTCAGGGTCGACGAGGCGTACTTGGTCCAGACGCGGTTGATGTAGTCGTTCATCACCCCCGAGGGCAGTGCCCCGGCCTCGATGCCGTGACCCGGGGCGAGGGCACGGAGCACGGTGCCGTCGGCGCGGGTCTGGATGAGGTTGGCCCAGCCGCCGGGCTGGCCACGCAGGGCGTCGTAGAAGCCGCGGTAGCCGCCGGGCTTGAGGCGGCCCGTGTTCGCGACGGTGCCGTCGGGGCGCTTCACGCCGACGGCGTAGGGCGCGGAGACCATGTCGACCTGGGTGCTGTTGATCCAGATGCCCGCGTCGTTGAGCGTGTATTCGGACCAGTTGAAGAGGATGTTCCTGTTGGGGTCGCTCGGGTTCTGGACCGCGGGCTGCACGAGGCCGCCCGTCGCCACCTTGAACACCAGCTTCTGTCCGTAGCTGAAGTAGATCCGGCCGGAGAACTTCGGCAGCCGGATCGTCATCGACCCGCCGTTGGCGGGACCGGTGATGGCGGCGTCCGGTGCGGGAACGGGGACGGAGCCCCCGGCCGGCCAGGGGTGGAACGTGCCGTTCGCGTCGGCCCAGCCCTGTCGGCCCGTCGAGAGCTCGGTGCCGAGGTTGTAGACGTAGACCTGTTCGCCGCGACCCGAGTTGTTCGTGAAGGTGAGCGGAATGGTCGCGGGAACGGCGGCCTCGACGGTGTCGGACGGGCCGGCGACGGTGACGACGGTGCCGATCGACGCGGCGGCGGCCAGGGTCACGAGTGCGGCGCGGCCGTGCCTGCGCCTGCGGTGTGCGGACACGTGGGGCTCCTCGGAGGTGGGGACTCCGTGTGGGGGGAATCCGTGGGCGGTTGGGGGGACTTGGGGTCCTGAAGGGATTGAGAGCGCTCTCAAGAATGGTGAGGGTGAGATGGACCTGTCAATGCCTGGGGGTGGGGTGATGCGGGTCGGGGGTGGGACGGGGGGTGGGTTCGGAGGAGGGCCGGGACGGGCTCGCCGCGGGGCGCGAGGCCGCCCGATCGGCGCAGGTACGGCGCGCCTCGGCCGACCGGGACGGGCTCGCCGCGGGGCGCGAGGCCGCCCGATCGGCGCAGGTACGGCGCGCCTCGGCCGCTTGCGCGGTGGTCCGTGGAGGATCGACGGGAGGTGGGCCGCGGTGTCGGTGTCCAGGGCGTCGGCGACGCTGCCCGGCCGCCCGGAACCGCCCCGCCACCTGGAGAGATCCGGTCATGACACTGTTCGAGGACCCGCTGTTCCCGTGCCTCGCCGGCCAGGCGCCGGAGCGCGTCGAGGCCGACGCCCACCCCGTCGCCCCGGTGGCGGCGTGACCGCCGTCCCGCGCGGGGACGCGCCGGGTGAAGGCCGTTACGGCGAGGCCGTGTTCCCTCCCGAACGGGCGGGCGAGGGCGAGCGCATCGACTTCGGCGCGCTCGCCTACGACGACATCACCATGGCGCGATTCCGTGCGCTCGGGGTCGGTCCGGGATGGCGGTGCCTCGACGTGGGTGCCGGCACGGGCACCGTCTCCCGTCGGCTGCTCGACGAGGCCGGAGTGACGGGCGTGCTCGCCGTGGACCGCGACGTACGCTTTCTCGTCGAGCGCCCCGTGACCGGCCTCGACGTCATCGAGGCCGACGTCACCGACCCCGGCTTCGACCCCGGGCGATTCCGGCTCGTCCACGCGCGATTCGTGCTCATGCACCTTCCCGAGCGGGACCGGGTGATGAGCCGCCTGGCCGAACTCGTCGAACCCGGCGGTGTGCTGGTGCTGAGCGACGCGGTGGACCTGACGAGCGACCGGGCTCCCGGCACTCCGTACACCACGGTGATGCGGGCGATGTGGCAGGCGTTGAAGGAGACCATCGGCACCGACGTCTCCTGGGTTCCGTCGTACCCGCTGCTGCTCCGCGGTGCGGGCCTCGTGCCCGTGGCCGCCGAGATCCACGTACCGCCGCTGCTGGCGGGGAGTCCGATCAGCCGCTTCTGGGCGGACACGTGGGAACGGAGCAGGGGGCCCATGCTGGCGACCGGTCTGGTCGACGACGCGGCCGTCGACGAGGCGCTCCGGTACCTGGGATCCGACGAATGCGCCGCGCTCTCGGCAGGCATGCTCACGGCCTGGGGCCGGAAGCCGGGGGAGAGCCTGTAGGCGTCGATACGGGTCGATGCGGGGCGATTCGCATCGACCAGGGTCGGCCGCCGGCCGGCCTGCGAGGGCCACGTCACCGCCGCCCGCGCCGACACCGTGCGGGTGCGCCGGGTGGCCGGTCGCCTCGAGGTCACGGTGTCCGACGACGGCGCGGGCGGTGGGCAGGGGCCGGGAACACGGCGGGGCGGCAGCGGGCTGGCCGGGCTCGCGGCCAGGGTGGAGGCGCTGAGCGGAACGCTCGCCGCAGCACCGGTGCGGGACGGTTGGCGGGTCGCCGCGACGATGCCCCTGGAGGGCCGATGAGCATCAGGGTTCTGCTGGCCGACGACGACGAGGCGATCCGCAGCGCGTACGGGATCATCCTCGGCGCCCAGCCGGACATCGACGTGGTCGGGGCCGCCGCGGACGGTCTCGAGGCGCTCGAACTCGCCGGGCGGCTGCGGCCGGACGTGATCCTCGCGGACATCCGGATGCCGCGCCTGGACGGTCTGGAGCTGACCAGGAGGCTCGGTGCGGAGTCCCGGGTCGTCGTGGTCACCACCTTCGACCTCGACGAGTACGTGCACACGGCCCTGCGGGAGGGCGCGGCGGGCTTCCTGCTGAAGCGGTCGGGCCCGGCGCTGCTCGCGGAGGCCGTACGCGCGGCGGTCGCCGGGGACGCACTGATCAGCCCGCAGATCACCGGACGGCTGCTGAGGCGACTCTCCTCGCCGCGACCGGAACGGGCCGACGCGCGTACGGGTGCGGGAGGGCCCGTCGCCGCCGCCGGCGCGATGGTCCGGCCGCCACGGAGGCGCTGACCGCACGGAAAGCGAGATCGCCGGGCTCGTCGGGGAGGGTGCCACCAACGCCGAGATCGGGGCGGCCCTGTTCATCACGCCGGGGACGGTGAAGAACCACCTCGCCACGATCCAGCCCAAGATCGGGGCTCGCAACCGGGTCGGCATCGCCGCCTGGGCCCGGGAGCACACCCGCGTCGACACCCGGGAGCCCCGACACGGGTGATCCCGCCCGCACTGGAGCGGGCCGTGGCCGCCGCGCGGGCGGCCGGGGTCTCACCCGCCGGGGGTGATGGCGTCCAGTCCCTTGGCCAGGTCCTCCGGGTTCATGACCGGCGAATAGTGCACCTTGGCGTTGAGCTTGAGGAAGAACGGCTCCGAGATCTTCGGCATCAGCGACGGATCGGCCATGTCGAAGAAGAGGTACCCCGTCCGGCAGCCGTTCTCGACGGTGAAGTAGGCCGCTTCGGGGCGGAGCTCCCGGAGGGTCTCCTCCATGATCTTCCGAAGCGTGCCTGCTCGGATGGCCTCGTTCGAGGCCGGGGTGTCCATCTCGACCTTCAGGAGCATGCGCATGATGGTCGCTGCCTCTCCCGACCGGGCGGGCACTCTGCCGGCTACGCCCTCGACACCCGGACGTGCTCGGTTCCAGCGTCCCTCTTCCCCTCCGGCGCGACCACTCGGCGGGCGTACGCCGCCTCCGTGCTGCCGCGCAGAACACGAAGAGCGGCGAGATCAGCCCGTCGTGGAAACCGCCTTCGATGTGGAGGGCTCGAACGCGGTCCTGCCGAGCGGCGGGTCGAGGCCGAACCACGGGCGCGCCAGGAGTGCTCGAACGGGGGGAGCCGGTCGTCCACCTCGGCGAGAGACTCCGGCCGCAGGTGGAAGGAGCGATGGCGTCCGTCGACGCGCGAGGGGTCGTGTCCGGTGCGAGGCTGAGGGCGTACCCGGCGTACCCGGCGTACCCCCCCCTGGAACCGCGAAAGGCCTTCGCCATGATCACCACCGACTTCGTTCCCGGCTCCCCCTGCTGGCTCGACCTCGGCGCCCCCGACGTCCCGGCCGCCGCGGCCTTCTACGGCGGTGTGCTGGGGTGGGACTACGAGTCCATGGGGGAGGCGGAGGGGGAGGACGGCATGGAGGGCGGGATGTTCCGGAACGACGGGAAGATCGTCGCCGGCCTCGGCAAGCTCACCGAGAAGGGCGCGCGTTCGGCCTGGATGATCTACTACAGCGTCGCCGACGTGGACGCCACGACGCGGGCCGTGGAGGAGGCCGGCGGGACCGTGCGCGTCGCCCCCATGGACCTCGACGAGTGGGGTCGGATGGCGCAGTACAGCGACCCCCAGGGCGGCCAGTTCGCCGTCTGGCAGCCGGGCTCGAACAAGGGTGTCGAACAGGTCGACACGCCGGGCTCGTTGTCCTGGACCGAGCTGTACACGAGCGACGCCGAGGCGGCGAAGCGGTTCTACGGCAGCGTCCTCGGCTGGCAGTACAGCGAGATGCCGATGCCCGGCGGGGAGGGCACGTACACGATCATCACCCCCGCCGGACTGCCCGAGGAGCGCATGCACGGCGGTCTCATGCAGGTGAGCGAGGCGGACCTCGCCCTCGCGCACGGACGGCCGTACTGGCACCCCGTCTTCGCGGTCACCGACTGCGACGCCGCGGTCGCCAGGGTCACCGCGGGCGGCGGCAACGTCCAGATGGGACCGGACGACGCGGAGGGCGTCGGACGGCTCGCCGTCTGCCTCGACCCGTCGAACGCGGACTTCGTCGTCCTGGCCCCGCCCGCCGGCTGAACGGCCCCGCGGCCCGGCTCGCCGGGTGAACGGCCCCGCGGCCCGGCCCTGCCGCGCCTCGGCCCTCGCCGCAGCCGGATGGGGCCGGGGCCGGCGCGGGGTCAGCGGGCCAGCCGGCCGTCCAGCCACTGCAGCACCTCGGGCGTCACCGGGTCGGTGATGTCGGCGAACTCCTCGTGCTTCTTCAGGAACTTGGCCACGTACGGGCAGACCGGAACGATCCGCATCCCGGAGGCGCGCACGTCGGTCAGGGCCTGCTCGACCAGGATCGAGGCGAGGCCCTGGCCCGCGTAGGCGTCGTCGATCTCGGTGTGGAAGAAGACGCGCCGGTCGTCGCGGTCGCGATATGCCGTGAGGCCGGCGCGCCGGTCGTCGACCAGGATCTCGTAGCGGTGCCGGGGGTCGACGCGGCGGACGACGGGGGTGGTTGCTGCCTGCTCGGTCATGACGTGCCTTTCGGGTCGAACGATGCGAACGATGCCTACGGTCCGTGGAGTCCGTGGAGTCCATGGAGTCGGTGAAGTCCACGGAGCCTGTGAGGTGCGGCGGTAGGCGGCTCAGGCGCGGGGCGGGTTTCCCCGGGGGGTGAGGGCGGCGTTCGGCAGAGCAGGGGCGGGGAGGCGGTCGCCGGGGTAGCCGTCGACGTGCCCGAAGCGGTCGGAGGCGCGCTCCCACTCCTCCCTGGCCTCCGCGATGTCCTGGTTGCTGCGGCCGATGAAGTTCCACCACATGACGATCTCCTCGCCGAACGGCGTACCGCCGATGAGGACCGCCCGCGCGCGCAGGTCGGACCCGTTCGTCAGGGTCAGCGTGTCGTGTCCGGTGTCGACGTAGCCGAGTTCGGCCGGGCGGAGGAGGGTGCCGGCGAACCGGACGTCCCCTTCGTCGACGAGCAGACCGTGCTCGTGTGCCGGATCGACGGGAAGGGTGACCGTGGCGCCGGGGTCGATGAGGAGTTCGGCCCCGAGGAGCGGGGTGAAGGTGCGTACGGGGGAGGTCTCGCCCGCGAGCGAGCCGAGGAACACCCGGAGTTCCGCACCGTCGAGCCGCACCGGCTCGGGGGCGTGGTGCTGGAAGTCGCGGTCGGCGTGGCGGTGTTCGTCGGGCAGTGCCACCCACAGCTGCACTCCGTGCAGGACGGTGGTGCCGGGGGTGGAGACCTCGGTGTGGCTGATGCCGTGACCGCCGGTCATGAGGTTCAGTTCCCCGGGCCGTACGAACGCGTGGCTGCCCAGGCTGTCGCGGTGCTCTATCTCCCCGCTGAAGAGCCAGCTCACCGTCTGCAGACCGGTGTGCGGGTGGGGGGCGACGTCCATGCCGCCGGACTCGGCGACCCGGTCGGGGCCGTAGTGGTCGGCGAAGCACCAGGCGCCGATCAGGGTCCGGGAGCGCTGGGGCAGGGTGCGCCGTACGGTCATGGCGCGCGGCCCGCCCAGCGGGACGTCCCGCGCGGAGAGAATCTCGACCTCCGTGTCGCTCATGTCCGACCCCTCTCCCTGCGTTCTCGTCGCGCGATATAGTTTCGCTTTCAACAACTATAGATGATCATAGCCTCAGAACCCGTGACGCGCACGGATTCATCGAAGGAGCGCATGGTGAACGACGCGAACAACGACGCGAACAACAACCCCGGCAACGACACGAACGGCGCGAACGACGGCGCGAACGGCCGGAACGGCGTGACGGACGGCCGACGGGTCTACCTCGACAAGCAGAGCCCCACGGCCTACCGGGCGCTGGTCCACACCGCCGACGCCGTCCGCGCGACCGCCGCAGACGCCGGGCTCGACCGGATCCTGGTCGAGCTGGTCAACCTCCGCGTGTCGCAGATCAACGGTTGCGCCTCCTGCCTCGACGTCCACACCAGGGCCGCGCTCCGGGCCGGCGAGACGACCCGGCGCCTCGGCGTGCTCCCCGCCTGGCGGGAGACCGAGCTCTTCACCGCACGGGAACGCGCGGCCCTCGCCCTGGCGGAGGCCACGACCGACCCGTCGGACGGTCTCGCGCAGGACCGGGCGTACGGCACGGCGCGCGCGGTCCTGACCGACGAGGAGATCTCGGCGGTGATCTGGGTGGCGATCACCATCAACGCGTTCAACCGGGTGTCGATCCTGAGCCGTCATCCCGTACGCGACGGGTCCTCGGCCCCCGCCCCCCTCCCCGTCTCCGCCCCGCTCCCGGTGGACGCTACGGCCTGACCCACGCCGCTTCGGTGGCCGCCAGACGTCTCGTGACGGCGGCGGCCACCGCCAGCACGGCGAGGGCCGCTCCCAGGGCGACCGTGAGTCCGGCGTCGAGAAGCAGGGCGCCGACGAGGGCGCCGAGCACCAGCGCCAGGACGGACAGGATCTGCCGACCGCGCCGGGGAGCCTCGCCACCGGACGGAGCGGAACCCGAGGCCAGGCCGGTCAGCGTCTGGGTCAACACGGTCGTGGTCAGGTCCGGCACGCCGATGCGGCGGGCCACCGCGGTCTGCACCCCCATGGCCAGGCCGAGGGCGACGATCAGGGTGTACCGGCCCGGCGTGCCCACCCTGTCGTGCGCCACGAGGGCGATGACGAGCGCCGCCGCGACGAGCGCCGCCTGCAGGGCCAGTGCCGAGGCGAGCAGTCGCCCGCGGTGCGCGGCGAACCGGGTGCCGAACCGGCCACCGGCCACCGCGCCGACGAGGAACGAGGCCAGGGACACGAGCGTGGCGGGCGCGGACAGGCCCTCGGCGCCCGCGAGGGCGAAGCCCAGGAGCGCCACGTTGCCGGTCATGTTGGCCACGAAGACCTGCCCGAGCCCCAGATAGCTCACCGCGTCCACCAGCCCGGTGACCACGGTCAGCGCCAGCATGAGCGGCGGCAGCGGCCCGTGCCGGTCCCCCTTGGGCGGCACCAGAGTGCGAGCGACGTCCACCAGCAGCTTGCGCATCCCTCGGACGCTCCTTCCGCGACGGGGCCGTGGCCAGGTTCCGGAGCCCTCCTGTGACGTACACCGATGCACCCCCGATCGCGTGCGTCGCCACGCCGGAGCGGCCCGCGCACCGTGTCGCGCCCCTCGTCACGACCTGCGGCCGTGTCCGTCGGCGGGGCGGGGCGTTGTGAGGGTGTGATCTCTACACGACGCATTTCCTCAGTTCTCGCCGTCGCAGCCGCCTTCTCGTGCCTCGGCGCGTCCGCCGCGCAGGCCGTCGCCACCACCAGTCCGCTCGGCCCGCCGATCAACCCGGTCACCGAGCTCGACGCGCTCGCCACGACCGGGATTCCCGAGGAGTCCAAGGCGCAGTTCCCCGGCATCGCGGATCAGCTCGGTGGGCTCAGCCGGGTGCACGACGTGCAGCAGCTCCACCAGCTCACCGATCTGGCCGCCCCGGTCACCGGGCTTCTGCCCGAGATCTCCTGACCGGTCCTCCCGGTCGGCGTACCGGCATCGCGCGGACTGCGCGGTGCCGGTTTCCTGTCGTACGGGTACGGACCGGTGTCACCAGCCGAAGCGACGGTCGATCAGGGCGGCGAACTCCTCGAACGACAGGACGCGGTCGCCGTTCTGGTCGGCCTGGTCGAACAGGGCCGAGGCGTCGTCGTCGGTCCCCACGCCCCACACGGGGATCACGCCCTGGGCGGCCAGGGTCGGGCCCTTGACCCGCAGCGCGTTGATGATCTCGATGCGCGTCAGGCTGCCGTCATGGTCGAGGTCGAGCGCGTCGAAGAGAGTACGGGCCTTGTCGCTCATGATGTGTCCTGCTTCCCTGTGGCCGCGGCTGGTGCATCGGCCGATGCGTCCCTGTGCAGAAGGACGCAGGGTTCGCCCCGCGCGTTGCCTCGGAGCTCGTCATCGAGCGTAGTCGCGTGGCGCGGGGCGGGGTGCGAACGAGGGGGCGGGAGGTCGTCCACAGGCTTCGGCGGTGCGGCCGGGGTGTCCGTGGCGGCGGATAGGGTGGGTGAATGGTCCTTTCCGACGGCTCCGCCGTGATCTCCGAGGCAGCGCAGGTGCTTCACCGCGTCTTCGGTTACAGCTCCTTCCGAGGCGAGCAGCAGGAGATCATCGAGCAGGTCGTCGACGGCGGCGACGCCCTCGTGCTGATGCCGACCGGCGGCGGAAAGTCCCTCTGCTACCAGATTCCCGCCCTCGTCCGGGACGGCACCGGCGTCGTGATCTCGCCGCTGATCGCCCTCATGCAGGACCAGGTGGACGCGCTCAGGGCCCTCGGTGTGCGGGCCGGGTTCCTGAATTCGACCCAGGATCCGTACGAGCGGCAGGCCGTCGAGCAGGCCTTCCTCGCCGACGAGCTCGATCTGCTCTATCTGGCTCCCGAGCGGCTCCGCACCGAAGGCACCCAGCGGCTCCTCGACCGGGGCAGGGTGTCGCTCTTCGCCATCGACGAGGCGCACTGTGTCGCCCAGTGGGGTCACGACTTCCGGCCCGACTACCTCGCGCTGTCCATGCTCCACGAGCGCTGGCCCAAGGTGCCGCGGATCGCGCTGACCGCCACGGCCACCGAGGCCACCCACAAGGAGATCGCCGCCCGGCTCGGCCTCGAGGACGCCCGGCACTTCGTCGCCGACTTCGACCGGCCGAACATCCAGTACCGCATCGTCTCCAAGAACAGCCCGCACAAGCAGCTGCTGGAACTGATCAGGACCGAGCACGACGGGGACTCCGGAGTCGTCTACTGCCTCTCCCGCGCCTCGGTGGAGAAGACCGCGGCACTCCTCGTGGAGAACGGCATCGACGCCGTCCCCTACCACGCCGGCATGGACGCCCGTACGCGCGCGGCGAACCAGGCCCGCTTCCTCCGGGAGGACGGGGTCGTCGTGGTGGCGACCATCGCCTTCGGCATGGGCATCGACAAGCCCGACGTGCGTTTCGTGGCCCACCTCGACCTGCCCAAGTCCGTCGAGGGCTACTACCAGGAGACCGGCCGCGCCGGGCGCGACGGCGAGCCCGCCACCGCCTGGCTGGCGTACGGCCTCCAGGACGTGGTCCAGCAGCGCAAGATGATAGACGGCTCCGAGGGCGACGAGCAGCACCGACGCGGCCTCGCCATGCATCTGGAGGCCATGCTCTCGCTCTGCGAGACGGTCGACTGCCGCCGCGTCCGCCTCCTCGACTACTTCGGCCAGTCCGGTCAGCCCTGCGGCAACTGCGACACCTGTCTGAACCCGGCCGAGTCCTGGGACGGCACCGTCGCCGCGCAGAAGCTGCTGTCCACCGTGTGGCGGCTGGCCAAGGAGCGGCGTCAGAAGTTCGGCGCGGGACAGATCATCGACATCCTGCAGGGCAAGAAGACGGCCAAGGTCATCCAGTTCGACCACGACGGCCTCTCGGTGTTCGGCGTCGGGTCGGAGCTGGGCACCGCCGAGTGGCGCGGGGTCGTGCGGCAGCTCCTCGCGCTGGGGCTCCTGGCCGTGGAGGGCGACTACGGCACGCTCGTGCTCACGGAGGAGAGCGGCGAGGTGCTCGGTGGGCGCCGCACCGTCACCATGCGGAAGGAGAAGGCGCCGGCCGCCGCCTCCCGCAAGGAGTCCGGCGGGCGCTCCGGTAAGGGCTCCCGAGTGCCGGTCGACCTGCCGGTGGCTGCGGTCCCGGTCTTCGAGGCGCTGCGTGCCTGGCGGGCCGCGGCGGCGCGCGAGCAGGGCGTCCCGGCGTACGTCGTCTTCCACGACGCCACCCTGCGGGAGATCGCGACGCGGCTCCCCACCACGGTCGAGGAGCTCGGCACCGTCGGTGGCGTCGGCGAGGCCAAGCTGGTGAAGTACGCCGAGGGCGTGCTGGAGGCGCTGGCGGAGAGCGGGGCCGACGCCGCGGCGGCCGGGTCGGGGACGGTGCCTCATGCGGCTCCCGCCGCCGGAGCCCCCGCCGGTCCCGCCGGTGCGGCCGATTCGGCCGCCCCTGTCTCCGGGGCGCGGTCCGCGAGTGCCGTGCCCTCCGTGCCCTCCGTGCCTTCCGTGCCCTCCGCTCCGGAGTCCGAGGCTCCGTACGACGAGGAGGAGCCGCCCTACGACTGGGACGGGATGGAGGAGCCGCCTCCGCCCTACGACGACTGGCGGTAGGTGGGCCCGAGGGCGAGGGATTCCGCCCTCGCCTCCGTACCCCTCGCCTCCGTGCCTCTCGACCCCGTACCGCCAAGCCCGTACCCCCGGCCCCGTGCCCGTCAGGCGGGCTGCGGCGTGAGGCGGCGCAGGCCCCGGCGGTCGTAGTACCGGGTCATGGCGAAGCCGAACACCAGAGCCAGAGCCGTACC
Source organism: Streptomyces sp. NPDC029956 (assembly GCF_055574655.1). Lineage (NCBI taxonomy): Bacteria > Bacillati > Actinomycetota > Actinomycetes > Kitasatosporales > Streptomycetaceae > Streptomyces > Streptomyces sp. NPDC029956. The sequence goes on from NZ_JBVHZJ010000007.1 coordinate 182,630, forward strand.
GACGGCGATCATGATCCAGCCGCGGGCCAGCCCCGCGTCGGCGCGGGCGTCGAAGTAGAGGATGGCCCGGACGCCGGCGCTGAGCTGGTGCATCGGCTCGAAGACGCCCAGGAAGCGGAAGAAGCCCGGGGTGGCCTCCAGGGGGACGGTCGCGCCGGAGGAGGGGAGGGCGAGGGCGATGAAGACGAACATGGAGACGAGCTGCCCGATGCCGCCGAACGCGGCGTTGATGGCCTGGACGCCCAGACCGACGGCGACCGTCGCGCAGTAGGAGAAGAGCCACAGCATCGGCAGGTGCGAGGCGTCCATGCCCAGGACCGCGATCGTCGACACCATGACGAGCGTCGTGGTGAGGAGTGAGACGCCCGCCGTCATCAGCATCTTCAGGACCAGCGTCTGCGTGCGGTCGATCGGGACCGTCGGATGCCGGGAGTGCCAGGGGCCGATCTCGCTGTCGGCGTAGCCGAGCGCGGTGTCGACGCCGCTGTTCACGAGGTTGCCGCCGATGAAGCCGCCGAGGACGAGCAGCAGGGTGTAGTAGAAGGCCGTCAGGCCGAGACCGCTGTGCCGGCCGATCGGATGGCCGACCTGGGTGGCGACCGCGACCGGGTCGGTCAGGAGCAGCCGGGTCGTCGGGACGTCGGTGGCGGCGGAGAGCTGCTTGCCGATGCTCAGCGAGGCCTGACGGGCCGCGTTCTGGTTGATCTGGGCCGCGATCGACGAACCCAGACTGCCCAGGCCGGGATTGGTGAGCACGGTGATCGTCGGCCGCACCGTCGCTTGGTTGGTGGTCAGGGCGGCGACGGACGCGGTGAAGTTCTCCGGGACGACGAGGGCGCCGAAGATCTCGCCGGACGCCAGCGCGTCCTGGGCCTGCGCGCGGTCGAGCCGCCGCCAGTCGACGCTGGTCTTCGAGGAACCGGCGGCGACGATCCCGTCGGTGATCTGCTTCCCCAGCGTCTCGCGCTGTCCGGGGAGCGGGGTGCCCCGGTCCTCGTCGACCAGGGCGACGGGCAGCCGGTGCAGGTTCTCGTTCGGGTTGAGGATGCCGCCCATGTAGAGGAGGGAGAGGCCCACGGCCACCAGTGCGCTCAGGACGGTCGGTACGAGCCACAGTCTGGGGTTCCGGACGAGGGTCCGGGCGCGGACCTGCGGGTCGGGGGTGTGCGGGGGGATCGCGGACGTCATGGGGTCATCGTCGACGCGCGCGCCGTCGAGGCGGGGATTGCGGCCCGTACGGGTGGGGTGGGCGTGTCGGGCTCCGGGAAGTGCTTCGGGAACGACTCCGAAGAGCGGTCTGGGACGAGCCAACGGGAAAAGCTCCAGGACAGGCTCAGGGAAGGGCCCCGGGAGGGGCTCCGGGAGGGCGCCGGTCCAGGGGCTTCCACTCCGGTTGCGTCGCCCGATGCGTCACGTTTGAGTGGGAATGACCCCTCATGCGTCTCTGGAGCTGACATGTCGATGGCGTTCGGTTCACCCTTCGGTTCGTCCGATCCGTTCAGCGACATGCTGAACCGGTTCTTCGGAATGTCACCGGCGTCGTCGCCCCCGGCCGTGCAGCGCGTACCGATCGGCCGTCTCCTGACCGAGTCCTCCCACGAGCTCCTCAACCTGGCCACGCGGAAGGCCGTCGCGGACGGCACGTCCGACCTCGACACGGAACACCTCCTGTGGGCGGCGACCCAGGTCGACCCCTCGCGCAGGCTGCTGACCCGGGTCGGCGTCGATCCCCAGGCGCTCGCCGCCCAGCTCGACGAGGTACTGCCCAGGGAGGCCGGCGAGCCCTCGTCGGAGCCAGGACTCACCCCGGCGGCCAAGCGCACGCTCGCCGCCGCCTACGGCCGCTCGCAGGAGGCGGGCGTCTCGTACATCGGACCCGAGCACATCCTCGCGGCTCTCCTCGACGACTCCGACTCCGGGGCGGCCCGGCTCCTCGGCGCGGACGACCACGACGTGAAGAGGCTGCGCGGACTCACGGACCAGGCGGTCCGCTCCGACGGCGGTGCCCCGGCCGCCGGAAAGGAGCCGAAGCAGCCGGCCACCACCCTGGACGAGTTCGGCAGGGACCTGACGGACGAGGCGAAGGCCGGCAGGCTCGACCCGGTGGTCGGCCGCGCCGAGGAGATCGAGCAGACCATCGAGATCCTCTCGCGGCGCTCCAAGAACAACCCCGTGCTCATCGGTGAGCCCGGCGTCGGCAAGACCGCCATCGTCGAGGGCCTCGCCCAGCGGATCGTGGCCGACGAGGTGCCCGACACCCTGAAGGGCAAGCGGGTCGTCTCCCTCGACCTGTCCGGCCTCGTGGCCGGAGCGCAGTACCGCGGCCAGTTCGAGGAGCGCCTCAAGAAGGTCATCGAGGACGTCCAGGAGGCCGGCGGCGACATCATCCTCTTCATCGACGAACTCCACACGGTCGTCGGCGCCGGAGCGTCCGGCGAGGGCGCGATGGACGCGGGCAACATGCTCAAGCCCGCCCTCGCGCGCGGCGAGCTGCACGTCGTCGGCGCGACGACGATCGACGAGTACCGCAAGCACATCGAGAAGGACGCCGCACTCGAACGGCGCTTCCAGCCCGTCCTCATCCCGGAGCCCACGGTCGAGGAGACCGTGCAGATCCTCGAAGGACTGAGGGACGCGTACGAGGCCCACCACCAGGTCCGGTTCGCCGACGGCGCCCTCGCGGCGGCGGCCGAGCTCTCCGACCGGTACATCGGCGACCGCTTCCTGCCCGACAAGGCCATCGACCTGATGGACCAGGCGGGCGCGCGCGTACGGCTGCGCAGTGCCGGGCGCTCCACCGAGGTCGTCGGCCGGGAGGACCGGCTCGCCAAGCTCCGGCGGGAGAAGGACCAGGCCGTGGCTGCCGAGCAGTTCGAGAAGGCCTCGGACCTGAAGCGGCAGATCGCCGAGGGGGAGGGCGAACTCGCCGGCATCGAGGAACGCCGCGAGGGCGTCGTCTCGGTCACCGCCGCCGACATCGCCGACATCGTCTCGCGCCGCACCGGCATCCCCGTCTCCCAGCTCACCGCCAGCGAGAAGGAGAAGCTCCTCAAGCTGGAGGAGGAGATGCACGCCCGGATCGTCGGCCAGGACGAGGCGGTCACCGCGGTCTCCGAGGCCGTACGCCGCAACCGCGCCGGCATGGGCGACCCGAACCGCCCCGTCGGCTCGTTCCTCTTCCTCGGCCCCACGGGAGTCGGCAAGACCGAACTCGCCAAGACCCTCGCCGAACTGCTCTTCGGCGAGGACGACCGCATGATCCGGTTCGACATGAGCGAGTTCCAGGAGAAGCACACCGTCGCCCGGCTCGTCGGAGCGCCTCCCGGATACGTCGGTTACGAGGAGGCCGGCCAGCTCACCGAGAAGGTGCGCCGCAACCCGTACAGCGTGGTCCTCTTCGACGAGGTGGAGAAGGCGCACCCCGACGTCTTCAACACGCTGCTCCAGATCCTCGACGACGGGCGGCTCACCGACGGACAGGGCCGCACGGTCGACTTCCGGCACTGCGTCATCATCATGACGTCCAACATCGGCGCCCACCGGATCCTCGCCCACGAGGGCGACGCGGCCGAGCTCAAGGGCGAGCTGATGGAGGACCTGCGGGGCCGGTTCCTGCCCGAGTTCCTCAACCGCATCGACGACATCATCGTCTTCCACAGCCTCACCGAGCAGGACCTGTCGGAGATCGTCGACCACCTCCTGGACCGCAGCAAGCACCGGGTGCGCGCCCAGGGCATGACCCTCGAGGTCACCGAGGCGGCGAAGAAGCTGCTCGTGGCCCACGGCTACCAGCCGGAGTTCGGCGCGCGCCCGCTGCGCCGCACGATCCAGACGGAACTCGACAACCGCATCGCCTCCCTGCTGCTCGGCGGCGAGGCGGAGCCGGGGGACACGATCGTCGCCGACGTGATCGACGACTCCCTCCACTGCACGATCCAGAAGGGCGACGGCGCCGGAGCCGGGACGACCCCCGAGGCCTTCGCGACGGCCGCCGCCACCGACGGCAAGGAGTGACCGATGGCCCCGCACCACAAGTCGAACGAACAGGTCGAGGGCGACCCCGGCACCGGACACAGCCGCGGCATGCCCCGTCGCCCGGACGAGGACGAACTCAAGGAGCGTCTGGAGGAGGACCGCGAGGAGGTCGGACTGCCCCCGGACGGCGAGCGGCAGGCCGACTAGGCCGGTCTCCGGCGGCGCGGGTCGGGCGGGATCCGGAGGAGACGGTCCGGCCACTCAGCCGCCGGACAGGCCCTGGTCCACCGGCAGCCGCTCCAGGGCGGCGGCCACATCGGTCTGGCCCGCGACCTCACGGAGGGCGCGGGCCAGCACCGATCCCGGCTCCCGCGCGATCGTCACCAGACCCATCGGCACCGACCGGGCCGGCTCGACCAGCGGCACCGCCCGCATGCCGTGCGGCACGCCGAACACATGCAGCCAGGTGTGCGGCACGATGCTCGCCCACCGGCCCGTTCTGACATGGGCGAAGAGCGCGGCCACCGAGTCCGTCTCGACCCGCGGCGACGGCCGCACCCCGGCCTCCGCGAACAGCTCGTCCAGGACCCGGCGCCCCTGCATCGCCTCCGTCAGCAGACACAGCGGCAGCCGCGCGGCCTCCGCCCAGGTCGCCGTCGCCCGGTCGACAGGAGTGTCGGCGGCGCCGGTGAGGAGCACGTACCGCTCCTCGTACAGGGGCACCGTCCGGAACTGCTCCCCGAGGCCCTCGTGGAGGTACGTGATCCCGGCGTCGATCTCGAAGTTCCGCACCTGCCGGAGCACGTCATCCGACTGGAGGTCCGCTGTCACCTCCACCGTGACCAGCGGATGCGCCAGGCAGAACGGCGCGGTCAGCAGGGCGACGGCGCCGGTCGCCGTCGGCACCGAACCGATCCGCATCCGGCCGCTCAGACCGGTACGGAGATGACCGACCTCGCTCGTGAGGGCGTCACGGTCGGCCAGGATCCGCTGGGCCCACACCACGATCCGCTCGCCCTCGGGCGTGAGGCCCTCGTACTTGTGGCCGCGCAGCACCAGCGGGACGTCGAGCTCGTCCTCCAGCTTGCGGATCGCCTCCGAGAGCGCGGGCTGGGAGACGTGGCAGGCCTGGGCGGCGCGGGCGAAATGGCGCTCGCGGGAGAGGGCCACCAGGTATTCGAGTTGGCGGAACAGCACCCCACGGGTCTACCCGACGGGTCGGCGGAACACCAATCGCCCCACCGCGGCCGGCCGACTCCCGGAACGTGACGCCGACTGCCGGAACGCCACGCCGGCCGCCGGCACGGACGCAGGCTCCCGGCGCGTACGCCTGTTTCGGGCACGTACGCGTCAGGCCACGGGCACGGAGCTCAGCCGCTCGTCGCCCGTGTACACGTTCATCGAGGACCCGCGCAGGAAGCCGACCAGGGTCAGCCCGCTCTCCGCCGCGAGGTCGACCGCGAGCGAGGACGGCGCCGAGACCGCCGCGAGCAGCGGGATCCCGGCCATCACCGCCTTCTGCACCAGTTCGAACGAGGCGCGGCCGCTCACCATCAGGACCGACTCGCGCAGCGGCAGCAGTCCCTCGCGCAGCGCGTGGCCGACGACCTTGTCGACGGCGTTGTGCCGGCCGACGTCCTCCCGCAGGCACACCAGCTCGCCCTCGGCGGTGAAGAGCCCGGCGGCGTGCAGCCCACCCGTGGTGTCGAAGACCCGCTGGGCCGCCCGCAGCCGTTCCGGCAGGGCCGTGAGGACGTCCGTCCCGATCCTCAGTGGGTCCTCGGCGACCGACCAGGCGGCCGTCGTGCGGACCGCGTCCAGGCTGGCCTTGCCGCACAGACCGCACGAGGAGGTCGTGTAGAAGTTCCGTTCGAGGGACGCGTCGGGGGCGGCGACGCCGGGTGCCAGACCGACGTCGACGACGTTGTACGTGTTGCCGCCGTCGGCCGTGGCCCCCGCGCAGTAGCGGATGCCGGCCACGTCCTCGGCGGAGTGCACCACGCCCTCGCTCACCAGGAAGCCGACCGCGAGGTCGAAGTCGTCGCCCGGGGTCCGCATGGTCACCGTCAGCGGACGGCCGCCGACCCTGATCTCCATCGGCTCCTCGGCGGCCAGCGTGTCCGGGCGGTAGGAGGAGTCCCCCTCGCGCACGCGCAGGACGCGCCGCCGTACGGTCACTCGTCCCATGGTTCGTTCCTCTCCTCGGAGCGCCGCTCCGACGGTGCTCGGTCTGCGGCCCGGTCGTCCGGTCGCCCGGTCGTCCGGTCGTGCCGTTCGGGGGCTGTCCACGACTCTGTCACGGGGTCGGCGCAGGCATCGCCCCGGGCGACCGTTCGAGGCGGACGACGACTCCCTTCGAGGTCGGGCAGTTGCTGATGTCGGCGACGCTGTCGAGCGGCACCAGGACGTTGGTCTCCGGGTAGTACGCCGCCGCCGAGCCGCGGCTCGCCGGGTACGCCACGACCCGGAAGCCCGCCGCCCGGCGCTCCCGCCCGTCGTGCCAGACGCTCACCAGGTCCACGGTGTCACGGTCGGCGAGGCCGAGGTCCGCCAGGTCGGCGGGGTTCACGAGGACGACGCGGCGGGCGTCGTGGATCCCCCGGTAGCGGTCGTTCGGCGCGTACCAGACGGTGTTCCACTGGTCGTGCGAGCGCAGCGTCTGCAGCAGCAGATGGCCCTCGGGTATGTGCGGCATCGTGAAGTCGTTGCGGGTGAAGACGGCCCTGCCGCTCGGGGTCGGGAAGACCCCCCGGTTCACCGGGTTGGGCAGCGTGAAGCCGCCGGGCACGGCCACCCGGGCGTTGAAGTCCTCGAACCCGGGGACGATGCGCGAGATCCGGTCGCGGATGGTGCCGTAGTCCGCCTCGAACAGCTCCCAGGGGACGGCCGGCTCGTCGCGCAGGGTCCTGCGGGCCAGCCGGGCGATGATCGCGACCTCGCTGAGCAGGTGCGGGGAGGCCGGCGGCAGCTTCCCCCAGGAGGCGTGGACGTCGCTCATCGAGTCCTCCACCGTGATGAACTGCTCGCCGGTCGCCTGCACGTCCCGGTCGCTGCGCCCGAGCGTGGGCAGGATGAGGGCGGTGTCGCCGCAGACCGTGTGGGAGCGGTTGAGCTTCGTGGAGACGTGCGCGGTGAGCCGGCACTTCCGCATCGCGGCCTCGGTGACCTCGCTGTCCGGGGTGGCCCGGACGAAGTTGCCCGCGACACCCAGGAACACCGTGGCGCGGCCCTCGTCCATGGCGCGGATGCTGTTCACCGCGTCCAGACCGTGGTGGGCCGGCGGGGTGAATCCGAACTCGGCCTCCAGGGCGTCGAGGAACTCCTGCGGCATCCGCTCCCACACCCCCATGGTGCGGTCGCCCTGAACGTTGCTGTGGCCGCGCACCGGGCACACGCCCGCGCCGGGCCTGCCGATGTTGCCCCGGGCGAGGAGGAAGTTCACCACCTCACGGATGGTGGGCACCCCGTGCTTGTGCTGGGTCAGCCCCATCGCCCAGCACACGATGATCCGCTCGCTGCTCAGGACCTGCTCGAACACCTCCTGGATCTCCTCGCGGGACAGCCCCGTCGCGGCCAGGACGTCCTCCCAGGCGATCTTCCGGGCGTGTTCGGCGAACCCCTCGAAGCCGGTCGTGTGCGTACGGATGAACTCGTGGTCCAGTACGGTCCCGGGAGCGGCGTCCTCGGCCTCCAGGAGCAGCCGGTTCAGGGCCTGGAACAGGGCGAGGTCGCCACCGGCGCGGATGTGCAGGAACCGGTCGGCGATCGGCGTGCCGCGGCCGATGATCCCGCGGGCCCTCTGCGGGTGCTTGAAGCGCATCAGACCGGCCTCTGGCAGCGTGTTGACCGCCACGACCCGGCCGCCGTTGCGCTTGGTCTCCTCGAGCGCCGACAGCATCCGGGGGTGATTGGTGCCCGGGTTCTGCCCCACGACGAAGATCAGGTCGGCGTGGTGGATGTCGTCGAGGGAGACACTGCCCTTGCCGATGCCGAGGGTCTCCGACATGGCGGATCCGCTGGACTCGTGACACATGTTTGAGCAGTCGGGAAGGTTGTTCGTGCCGAACGCGCGGGCGAAGAGCTGGAGCAGGAAGGCGGCCTCGTTGTTCAGCCGGCCCGACACGTAGAAGAGGGCCTCGTCGGGGGAGTCCAGGTCCCGCAGCTCGTCGGCGAGCAGCCCGAGCGCCTCGTCCCAGCCGATCGGCTCGTAGTGGGTCCCTCCGGGGCGCTTCACCATCGGCTCGGTCAGCCGGCCCTGCTGGTTCAGCCAGTAGTCGGACATGCCGTCGAGCTCCGCGATCGAGTGCTCGCGGAAGAACTCCCGGGTGACGCGGCGCGAGGTCGCCTCGTCGTTGATGTGCTTGGCACCGTTCTCGCAGTACTCGTTCATGTGCCGCTGGCCCGGCGCGGGCTCGGGCCAGGCGCAGCCGGGGCAGTCGATGCCCTTGGGCTGGTTGATGTTCAGCAGCGTCAGCGCGGTACGACGCGGGGACGTCTGGCTCAGGGAGTACTCCAGCGCATGCGTCACCGCCGGCAGACCCGTCGCCCAGGTCTTCGGCGGGGTGACCTTCAGATCGTCGCTCGGATCGTCCTCGATGCGGCTGCTCATGACGGGTGCGCCTCGTCCTCTTCTGTGGGGGCCTTTGTTTCGGTCCCCTGCGTTCAGGGGATCGTGCGCCGAATATCCGCCTGTTCTCGGCGGGAAGTCAAAGAAGCGAATTCGATGAACCGACAAGTGCGGCCTATTGATGCGAACAGGCAGGTCAGATGGTTTCGGTGTGGTGGGATCGGCGCCACCGATCACGTAATAGAGAAACCCTCTTTGACTTCATCCCGGTATCCCTCGAAAGTGGTCGGCGGGTGAGAAATTCGCGACTGCCCCCGGGCAGAGGAAGAAGGCAGCCCCGTGTCCCGACCGCTCCTCGACAGGACCGCCGCGTCTCCGCTGACGGACCGCTTCGGCCGGGTCCACACGGACCTCCGGGTGTCGCTCACGGACCGCTGCAACCTGCGCTGCACGTACTGCATGCCCGCCGAGGGCCTCGACTGGCTTCCCCGGCCCGAGCTGCTCACCGACGACGAGGTCGTCAGGCTCGTCCGGGTCGCCGCGCAGCGGCTCGGCATCACCGAGGTGCGGCTGACCGGCGGCGAACCGTTGCTGCGCCGCGGCCTGCCCGGCCTCGTCGCCCGGCTGCACGCCCTGCCCGACGCCCCCGAGCTGTCCCTCACCACCAACGGCATCGGCCTGGCGCGCTGCGCCGACTCCCTGCGGGCGGCCGGCCTCGGCCGGGTCAACGTCAGCCTGGACACCCTGCGCCCCGAACGGTTCGCCGCGATCACCCGGCGCGACCGGCTCCCCGACGTCCTGGCGGGCCTGCGGGCCGCCCGCGACGCGGGCCTCACCCCGGTGAAGATCAACACCGTGCCGGTGCGCGGGGTCAACGACGACGAGATCGCCGACCTCGCCGCGTTCGCCGTCGAGCACGGCTACCGGGTGCGGTTCATCGAGTCCATGCCCCTGGACGCGCAGGGCGCCTGGGACCGGGTCCGGATGGTCACCGCGGAGGAGATCCTGGACCGCCTCGGTGAACGCTTCGAGCTGATACCGGCCGGACGGCGGGACAACGCGCCGGCCGAGGAGTGGCGGATCGCCGGCACGGACACGCCGGTGGGCGTCATCGCGAGCGTGACCCGCCCGTTCTGCGGCAGCTGCGACCGGGTGCGGCTCACGGCCGACGGACAGCTGCGCAACTGTCTCTTCGCGACGGAGGAGTCGGACCTGCGGGCCCTGCTGAGGAGCGGCGCGGACGGCGCGGCGATCGAGGCGGCCTGGCGCACCTCGATCGGCGGCAAGGGCCCGGGCCACGCCATCGACAGCCCGGAGTTCCGGCGCCCGGAGCGGCCGATGTCGGCGATCGGAGGGTGAGGCCCACGGCTGCCTCCCCCGTGGACGGCAGCCACGACGCGAACGGCAGCCACGACATGGACGGCGGACACGACGTGGACGGCGTACGACACGAGACGAGGAAGCGACAGATGACCGTGGCACCCCTGAGCGCGGCACCCGCGGCCGGTGACCCCGCAGTCCCCGCCGCGGGCGATCCCGTAGTCCCGGCCGCGGGCGACCCCGCAGTCCCCTTCGCCGGTCGGCCCGTGCCGCGCCCGCACGCCGTCGACTGGGGACGGGCCCGGTGCGTCGCCCGTGACGTCTCGCCCCTGGACGTCGTCAGCCACCCCCTCGGTGATGTGCTCGGGCAGGCACTCGCCCGGCCGTTGGCCGCGCTCACCGACCTGCCGCCGTTCGACAGCTCCGCGATGGACGGATGGGCCGTGGCCGGAGCCGGGCCCTGGCGGCTGCGCGGGCGGGGCGTCCTGGCCGGTGCGCAGCCGCCGCCGCTGGGCCACGGCACCGCCGTCCCCATCGCCACCGGCGCCCGGCTGCCCTCGGGGGCGGACGCCGTGCTCCGACGCGAGTACGGGGAGGTCGACGCCCGGACCGGGATGCTGTTCGACCGATCCGCCGGCGCGGGCCCCCTGGCGCCCGGACACGACATCCGACCCCAGGGGCAGGAGAGCCGCGCGGGCGACCTCCTGGTGCCCGCCGGTGCGACCGTGACCCCCGCCGTCCTCGGCCTCGCCGCGGCGGCCGGTTACGACCGGCTCGCCGTGCACCGCCGGCCCGTCGTCGAACTCCTGGTGCTCGGCGACGAGTTGCTGGAATCCGGGCTGCCCCGTGACGGCCGGGTGCGCGACGCGCTCGGGCCCCTCCTGCCGTACTGGCTGAGCGGGCAGGGCGGCGCGGACGTCACCGGCCGCCGCCTGGTCGCCGACGACTTCCGGTCGCTGTACGAGGCCCTGCGCGACTCCAGCGCCGATGTCGTCGTCACCACCGGCAGCACCGCCGCCGGGCCCGTGGACTTCCTCCACGACGCCCTCGGTGAGCTGGGCGCCGGGCTCCTCGTCGACTCCGTCGCCGTACGGCCCGGCCACCCCATGCTGCTCGCCGCACTGCCCCCGCGCGCCGACGGCCGACCGCGCCGCCTGGTGGGCCTGCCGGGCAATCCGCTGGCCGCCGTCGCCGGCACGGTGACCCTCGCCGTACCGCTGCTGCGCCGGCTCGGCGGACACGAGGATGCCGAGCCGCTCCGTACGACCTGCGCCGCCGCCCTGCCCGGGCACCCGAGGGACACCCGGCTGCTGCCGGTACGCCGCATCGCGGGTGCGGTGGCGCCGCTGCCCTTCGACGGGCCGGCCATGCTGCGCGGCCTCGCCGTCGCCGACGGGCTCGCGGTGGTGCCGCCCGGGGGCGTGGCCGTCGGGGGCGACGTCCAGGTCCTCCCCGTCCCCGGACCCTGACCCGCACGCCGACCGGCACGACAAGAACCCACCCGAGGAGGAGCACCCATGACATCGCCGACGACACCCGCCGGAACCACCCGCTACTGGGCGGCGGCGAGGGCCGAGGCGGGTACGCCCGAGGAGTCCTATCGCGCCGCGACCCTCGCCGAGGCACTGGACCGGGCCCGTGCCCGACGCGCCGACCGGCCGCGCTTCGACCGACTCCTGCGGCACTGCGCGTTTCTGGTGGACGGTCACCCGGTCGGCGGCCGGGATCACTCCGCCGTACCGCTGGCCCCAGGGGGGACGGTCGAAGTGCTGCCCCCGTTCGCGGGTGGCTGAGACCGACCCCGTACCACCCGCACCCTTCCAGGACCTCGACCATGACGCACCTGCCCTACGCCTCCGACGCCTCCGAGGCCTCCCATGTCTCCGAGGCCTCCCGTGCCTCCGACGATCCGATGCGCCTGCTCGCCGTACGGGACACCCCGCTCTCCCTCGACGAGGTGTACGCGGCCGTGGGCGACGACACCGCCGGTGGCACCGCCCTCTTCGTCGGCACCGCGCGGAGGCCTTCGCCGCCTGCGCGCGCCTGGTCGAGGACCTCAAGCACGAGGTGCCGATCCGGAAGCAGCAGATCTTCGTGGACGGCGAAGAGGAGTGGGTCGGCGCGTGCTGAGTGACCGGGACGAGCCGGACAACCGGGACGAGCCTGGCGGTCGGGAGGGGCCGGGCGGCCGGAAGGGGTCGCATGACCCGGAGGGGTGGGGCGGCCGGAAGCGGCCTGGCCGGGGGCGTGCGTCCACGGGAGCCGACACGACCGGTGGTCGGCGGCGGGCCTTCGGCCGGGTCGGGCGGGCGCTCTCCCCCCGGGGTGCGCTCGCGCTCCAGAGCGTGGACGGCGCCCTGTCCTTCGCGCTGCGCGCCGCCCTCGCCATGGCCGTGCCGGCGCTGCCGTTGGCCCTGGCCGGGCACGCCGATCACGCCGTCTACACGATGCTCGGCTCCTTCACCACCACCTTCGGCCGCAACATGCCCTACGCGCGGCGGGCCCGCGTGCTCGCGCTCGTCGCCGTGGCCATGACGGCATGCGTGGGTTGCGGTTCGGCGCTCGCCATGTGGGCACAGCCGCGGGACGGAGGAGCGGGCGCCGCCGTGACGGTCGCGGCGATGGCGGTGGTGGCCGGTGCGGCGAAGTTCGCATGCGACGCGGCCCGGCTGAGCGGCCTCGGCGCAGTCCTGCTGCTCTTCTCGTTCGCCGTCGCGGCCAACGGCTCCACCGATCCCGACGACATCCTCCTCCAGACGGCCCTGGCCGCGATCGGCGCGTCCGTGGCCTGGGTGCTCGCCGTCCTCGGGTGGTTCGTGCACCCGGACCGGCCGCAGCGCCTCGCCGTGGCGGCGGCGCTGCGCGAGCTGGCGGACCTGTGGGAGGCGGTGGGCACGGGGACCGGCCACGGGCTGGTACGCCACCGGGCGACGGCCGCCGTCCTCCAGGCGTACCGCACGCTCGGCGTCCTGCCCCCGAGCGCCGCTCAGCGGGGCGGCACGGGAGACACCTGCCTCCGCCTCACCGACCTCGCGTGGGCGCTCCTCGTCGGTTCGGCGCGGCGGGCGCCGGACGACCCCGCCGGACTGGCACGGAACCTGCACCGACAGGTCCGGCTGCTGGTGAGCCGCCGCCGACGGCTGCCCCGGATACTGCCCGAGCTCGCGGTCCCCTCCCTGACCGACCGGGGCGCCGCCGTGCCGGGGGCGACGGCGGCCGGTCCCGCTTCCCTGCGGGCCTCGGAACTCGTGCGGGGGCGGGTCGCTCCCGGCGCGGCCGCGGCCGGTCGCGGTAGCCCGGGCCGGGGTGCTCCGGGTCGGGATGCTTCCGGTCGGGTCGCTCCAGGCCGGGGTGCTCCCAGCCGTACCGCGATCCTGCTCGTTCCCGCCCTGCGGATGGTTCTCGGCACCGGCCTCGCCGGTGGGGCCGCCCTGCTGTTCGGGCTCGGCCACGGCTACTGGGCGGCGATCTCGGCCGCCGCCGTTCTGCACTCCGTCAACGTGCGGACGGCGGCGCAGCGGGCCGTGCAGCGGACCCTGGGCACGATGGCCGGCCTGGTGCTCGCGCTCGGCGTGCTGGCCGCGCGCCCCGATCCCGTCGTCCTCGTCCTGGTGATCGTGCTCCTGGAGTTCCTCCTGGAGTACGTCGTCGCCCGCAACTACGGTCTCGGCGTCGTCTTCCTCACCCCGCTCGCCCTGCTGCTCACCGATCTGGCCGCGCCCTCACCTGCCGGGGACCTCGTCCAGGACCGGGCGCTGAGCAGTCTGCTCGGTGTCGTGATCGCGCTGGTGTGCGCGCTCCTGGTGGTCCACGACCGGGCGGCCGTGAGGGCGCAGCGCGCGCTCACCGCGTGCCGGGCCGCGTCGGCCCGCGCCGAACAGGCCCTGGGGGAGGGGGCGGTGGAGTCGTTCCCGGTGGTCCAGGGGCGACTCGCGGCAGCCGTGGTGGAGTTGCGTGAGGCGGACGACGCCGCCGCGGGCGAGCTGTGGGGGGCGGAGATCGACCCCACGGAACTCGCTGCCGCGGAGTATCGCGGCCATCTCCTCCTGGAGCGGCTCGCCCGGTGGCGATGAGGGAGGGGCGACCTTGATGAGAGAGGTCGACCGTGATGAGGGAACTCGACCGTGTTGAGGGCGGTCAACCGGTGGGCACGATCGTCACCTTGACGTGCTTCATGATCGGCTGATCGCTCTGCGTGCTGTAGTCGACCAGTGCGCAGAGCACGTTCATCTCGGGCATGTAGCCGGCGGCGCAGCCCCGGGGAATGTCGTAGGGAACCGCGAGATATCCGCTGACGGACCGTCGGCTGCCGTCCTTCGCGGTGCTCGTGATGTCGACGGGGCCCATGTCGGCGATCCCGCGCTCCCGCATGTCGGCCCGGTTCATGAAGACCAGTGTGCGCAGGTTCTTGATGCCCCGGTAGCGGTCGTTGTCCGAGTAGATGGTGGTGTTCCACTGGTCGTGGGACCGCATGGTGCCGAGGGCCAGGGTGCCCGGCTCGGGCACGACGTCGGGCAGCGGGGCGCTGGAGAACTCGGCGCGCCCGGAGGGGGTGAGGAAGACCAGTTCGCGGGCGGGCTGCTTGATGCGGAAGCCGAGCGGGAGGCGCACCCGGCGGTTGAAGTCCTCGAATCCGTCGAGGGCCTTGGCCATGGTGTCCCGGATGCGGTCGTAGTCCTCGATGTACCACTCCCAGGGCGTCGCGCTGTCGGGCAGCGCGGCCCGCGCCATGCCGGCGACGATCGCCGGTTCGGAGAGCAGGTGAGAGGAGGCCGGGCGCTTCATGCCGATCGACAGATGGACCATGCTCATCGAGTCCTCGACGGAGGTGCTCTGGATGCCCTTGCGCTGATGGTCCTTCTCGGTGCGGCCGAGGCACGGCAGGATCAGGGCCCGCTTGCCGTGGACGAGGTGACTGCGGTTCAGCTTGGTGCTCACCTGGACGGTGAGGTCGCAGGTGCGCAGGGCCGCGTAGGTGAGCGGGGTGTCGGGGGCGGCGAGTGCGAAGTTGCCGCCCATGCCCACGAAGACCTTGATCTCGCCGCGCTGCATGGCCTCGATGGTGCGGACGGTGTCCAGGCCGTGCTCGCGCGGCGGTTCGATCGCGCAGACCTCGGCGAGACGGTCGAGGAACGCGTCGCTGGGGCGGTGGTCGATGCCGCAGGTGCGGTTGCCCTGGACGTTGCTGTGTCCGCGTACGGGGGAGGGGCCGGCGCCCTCGCGTCCCAGGTTGCCGCGGAGCAGCAGCAGGTTGACGATCTCCCGGACGGTGTCGACGCCGTGTTCGTGCTGGGTGAGGCCCAGACACCAGCTGACGATGGAGCGGTCGGCCTCGCCGTACACGCGCGCCGCCTTGAGGATGTCGGCGCGGCTCAGCCCGGACTGCCGCTCGATCTCCTCCCACGGTGTGGCCTCGCACCGTGCGCGGTACTCCTCGAAGCCGCTCGTGTGGCGGTCGATGAACTCCTGGTCGAGTGCCTTGGGGTCGGTCGCGGACTGTTCCAGGACCGCCTTGGCCATGCCGCGGATCAGCGCCATGTCGCCGCCGATGCGCGGCTGGAGGTTCAGGGTGCTGGTCTTCGTCGCCTTGAAGAGGGCCATGTCCGTGAAGTCGTGCGGCACGATGGTCCGGGTGGCGGCGGCCTCGACGAGCGGGTTGACGTGCACGATCTGCGCGCCGCGGTGGTGGGCCTCGGCGAGCGCGGTCAGCATCCTGGGCGCGTTCGAGGCGGCGTTCACCCCGAAGATGAACAGCGCGTCGGCGGTCTCCCAGTCCTTGAGGTCGACGGTGCCCTTGCCCGTGCCCAGGGAGGCCTGGAGGGCGCGGCCGCTGGCCTCGTGGCACATGTTGGAGCAGTCGGGCAGGTTGTTGGTGCCCAGCTCGCGGGCCATCAGCTGGTAGAGGAAGGTCGCCTCGTTGCCGAGTCGTCCCGAGGTGTAGAACGACGCCTGGTGGGGGCTGTCGAGGCCGCGCAGGGCGCGGCCGACCACCTCGAACGCGTCCTTCCAGGTGATCGGGACGTAGTGGTCCGACTCCGGGTCGTAGACCATCGGCTCGGTCAGCCGGCCCTCGTTCTCCAGGTCGTAGTCGCTCCACTCGGCGAGCTCGGACACCGAGTGCGCGGCGAAGAACTCGTTGCCGACGCGCTTGCGGGTCATCTCCCAGGTGACGTGCTTGATGCCGTTCTCGCAGATGTCCAGGTGCAGGCCCTTGGTGTCGTCGGGCCACGCGCAGCCGGGGCAGTCGAACCCGGTGTTCTCGTGGTTCATCCGCATGATCGCCCGCGGGCCGTCGACGAGGGCTCCCTCGCGGACGAGGAAGCCGGTCACGCTCTTGGCCGCGCCCCAGCCCGCCGCGGGGTGGTGGTAGGGGTGGAACTCGGGGTCACCCTCGGGGGTGGGCCCCACCCGGGGCTCCACGGGCTCGGAGGCGTCGGGCGTCGGAGGCTGCTGAGCGTCCTGGTCGGTGCTCACGGCTGTTCACCCTTTCACCTGCGGATGTGCGGGGCGCGACGGAACGGGAAGTCACCCCTTTCGGCAGGCTATGCCCGCCGGTTTTCGGGTGCCACTCGACTCAGGGGCGCCGTACGGGCTGCGTATCGGATCATGCACGCCTACGCTGACGCTGTCCTTTTCTTACCGTTTGCCCTTTGTTGTCTCTCGGCGGGAGTCTCATGGTCGTCGTACAACCCGTCGTCGCCCCGCCCTCCCGGGCGGGGGTCTTCCTCGTGGCCACCGTCAATCCCGGCGGTGAGGCCACGGTGCGGGAGGCGCTCCAGGACCTGTCGGGGCTGGTCCGGTCGGTGGCCTTCCGGTCCCCCGACTCCGGCGTCAGCTGCGTCGCGGGGATCGGTTCCGAGGGCTGGGACCGGCTCGTCGGCGGTCCGCGCCCCCACGAGCTCCACCCCTTCCCGGCCCTCACGGGCACCCGCCACCGGGCCCCGGCCACCCCCGGTGACCTGCTGTTCCACGTACGTGCCCGGCGCATGGACCTCTGCTTCGAACTCGCCCGGCTGATCGCGGAGAGCCTGGGCTCCGCCGTGACCGTCGTCGACGAGGTGCACGGTTTCGCGTACTTCGACGAGCGCGACCTCCTCGGCTTCGTCGACGGCAGCGAGAACCCCGGCGGCCAGGTGGCGGCCGCGGCGGTCCACATCGGCGACGAGGATCCCGGCTTCCGCGGCGGCAGCTACGTCATCGTGCAGAAGTACCTCCACGAGATGCCGGCCTGGGACGCGCTCACCGTCGAGCAGCAGGAGGACGTCATCGGACGGGGCAAGGCCTCCAACGTCGAGATGTCCGACGACGTGAAGCCGTCGAACTCGCACGTCGCGCTCAACACCATCGTCGACGAGGACGGCGTCACCCGGCAGATCTTCCGCGCGAACATGCCGTTCGGCCGGATCGGCGGCGGCGAGTTCGGCACGTACTTCATCGGCTACGCCCGCACACCCGCCGTCACCGAATTGATGCTGCGCAACATGTTCCTCGGAGATCCCCCGGGCAACACGGACCGCATCCTCGACTTCTCCCGTGCGGTGACCGGCGGCCTCTTCTTCGTGCCGAGCGCCGACCTCCTCGACGACCTGCCCGCCGCGCCGCCTGACGCCACCGTCCGCCAGGGAGAATCCCTGGGCATCGGCGGCCTGAAAGGAGCCTGACTCCCCATGACGACCCCCGACGCCACGACCCCCGCGAGCGACCCCTACCACGGCCCCGACACGAACAACCTGCACCGCGAACTCGCCCCGATCACCCCGGCGGCCTGGGCCGAGATCGAGGAGGAGGCCCGCCGTACGTTCCGCCGCAACGTCGCGGGCCGTCGCGTCGTCGACGTCCCCGACCCCGGAGGTCCGCGGCTCGCCGCCGTCGGTACGGGGCACCTCGGCGACCTGGGCTCGCCCGCCCCCGGCGTCACCGCGCGGCTGCGCGAGGCGAAGCCGCTGTTCGAACTCAGGGTGCCGTTCACCGTCGACCGGGCCGCCGTCGACGACGTCGAGCGCGGCTCGAAGGACTCCGACTGGCAACCCGTCAAGGACGCGGCGCGCGCCATGGCGTTCGTCGAGGACCGCACGATCTTCGACGGGTACGGGGCGGCCGGCGTCGACGGCCTGCGCGCCAGGTCCTCCAACCCGGTCGTCCAGCTGCCCACCGAGCCGAGCGACTACCCCGACGCCGTCAGCCGGGCCCTGACCGCCCTGCGCCTCGCCGGCGTCGACGGCCCCTACGCGCTGCTCCTCGGCGCCGACGAGTACCGGGCGGTCAGCGAGACCTCCGACCACGGCTACCCGATCGCGGCCCACCTCGGCCGTATGCTCGACGGCTCGCCGATCTGGGCGCCGGCGCTCAGCGGCGGCTTCGTCCTGTCCACCCGGGGCGGCGACTTCGAGCTGATCCTCGGCCAGGACCTGGCGATCGGCTACACGGGCCACGACGCGAACAGCGTGCAGCTCTACTTCCAGGAGACGCTGACCTTCCGCACCTACACCGACGAGGCCGTGGTCGTCCTGGAGGCCCCGGTCGCCTGAGGATCCGGAGGCCCGAGAAGCGGGAGGCCCACGCCATGAAGAGTCCGCTGCTGCTCTCCGCCGTACCCCGGCTCGCCGTCTCCGCGCTGGTCGCGGCGGCGGTCGGCGCCGTCGTCGGCGTCACCACCCACGCGCCGCTGGGCGTGCTCTCCGGGATCGCCGTCGGGGAGACGCTCTTCGTCGTCGCCGGGTGGGTCACGCTGTGGCCGATGGACGCCGCCACCACCCATCGCAACGTACGCCGCGAGGAGTTCCGCCCCGTCGTCGAGGAACTGGCCGTCGTCGGAACGGCGGTGGCCGGACTCGTCGGCATCGTCGTCCTGCTCCTCGTCGGCACCTCGGACCTGAGCCACGCCGCCGCGGCGACCGCGCTCGCCGGTGTGTTCATGGCATGGGCGGCGCTGCACCTGATGTACGCCACCCGGTACGCGTACGTCTACTACCGGAAGCCCGGCGGCGGGATCGACTTCAACTCCAGGGAACCGCCCCGCTACAGCGACTTCCTCTACTTCAGCTACAACCTCGGCATGACCTACCAGGTCTCCGACACCGACGTCTCCAGCACGACGATCCGCGCGATCGCGCTCCGTCACTGTCTGCTGTCGTACGTCTTCGGCGCGAGTATCCTTGCCACCACCATCAACCTCGTCACGGGCATCGTCACGGGCTGAGGCAGTACCCCGCGGAGACTCCGCCCCCTGGAGACCACGTCATGACCACGGCCGTCGTCGTCGGTGCCGGGCCCAACGGGCTCGCCGCCGCCGCGCTGCTCGCCCGCAAGGGACTGAAGGTCACCGTCCTGGAGGCCGCCGAGGAGATCGGCGGCGGCACCCGCACCTTCGAGGCGATCCTGCCCGGCCTGCTGCACGACCACTGTTCGGCCATCCACCCCATGGCCGTCACCTCGCCCGCCCTCCGCTCGCTCGGCCTGGAGCGCCACGGGCTGCGCTGGCTGCAGCCGGAGATCGACTGCGTCCACCCCCTCGACGACGGTACGGCAGGTGTCCTGCTCCGGTCCGTGGCGGAGACCGCCGCCGGGCTCGGCGTGGACGGCGCCCGCTACCGGGCCCTGGTGGAGCCCTCCGTACGACGGTGGGACGCGCTCGCCGACGACGTCATGCGCCCGCTGCTCCGGATCCCGGCGCATCCACTGGCGCTCGCCCGCTTCGGCCTGCCGACCGTCCTGCCCGCCTCGGCCCTCGCGCGGCTCTTCCGCACGCCGCAGGCCCGGGCGCTGTGGGCCGGAGTCGCCGCGCACTCCTTCCGCCCGCTCTCCGACCCGTTCGGCTCGGCCATCGGACTCGGCATCCTCACCGCGGGACACGCCGCCGGATGGGCCGTCGCCGAGGGCGGCTCGCACTCCATCACGCGCGCCATGGCCGCCGTACTCGCCGAGCACGGCGGCGTGATCCACACCGGCGTACGGATCACCGACCGCGGACAGCTCCCGCCCGCCGACGTGACCCTCCTCGACCTGGACCCCGGCCAGGTCGCACGGCTCTACGGCGACCTGCTGCCGTCCCGGGCGGCAGCCGCGTACCGGCGCTTCCGGCGCGGCCCCGCCGCCTTCAAGGTCGACCTCGCCGTCGAGGGCGGGGTGCCCTGGACGGACGAACGGGCCCGACGCGCCGGCACCGTGCACCTCGGCGGCCCGCTCGGCGAGGTGGCTCTCACCGAGAGGGACGTGACGGAGGGTCGGATGCCCGAGCGGCCCTTCGTGCTCGTCGGACAGCAGTACCTCGCCGACCCGTCCCGGTCCGTCGGGGACGTCCACCCCGTCTGGACGTACGCCCATGTCCCGTACGGCTACGAGGGCGACGCGACGGAGTCGGTCCTGCGGCAGCTCGAACGCTTCGCGCCCGGCGTCCGCGAACGCATCCTGGGCCGGCACGTCACCCGCCCCGCCGACTTCGCCGCGGCCAACCCCAACTTCGCCGGCGGCGACATCCTCACCGGAGCCAAGACCGTCCCCCAACTCCTCCTGGGCGCACGCCCCGCGCTCGACCCGTACGCCACCGGGCTGCCCGGCGTGTACCTCTGCTCGGCCGCCACCCCGCCGGGCCCCGGCGCCCACGGCATGTGCGGCGCGGGAGCGGCGGCGTCGGCCCTGCGCCACCTCGGGGCGCGGGCCTCGTGACGGCGCGGCCGCTGGACGGGAGACCGACGACAGGACCTAAGCCGTCTCGCCGAGGGACAGCACGACCGCCGTGGCCGGCCCCTCGGGAGTCACATAGGTGACGGTGTCGCCCGCGCGGTGACCGAGCAGCGCGCTGCCGAGGGGGCTGTCGGAGGTGACCATCGTCCGGTCGAGCACGGCGGCGACCTCGCCGATCTGCACGGTCGACTCCGTGCCGTCGTCGAACCGCACGGTCACGGTGCTGCCCACGCCGACCGCGTCGCTGGGCGGTGCGCCCGCCGCGTCCGCCTCGCGCAGCCGTCCGGTGATGTCGTCGATGCGCCGGTCGAGCCGGTCGAGCTCCGCGGCGCGCTCCAGCTCGTCGGCCTGGTCGGCCCGGTCGCCCGTCTGGTCGCCGCCCCCGTCCCCGAGGGTGACGGCGACGGCCTCTCGTTCGGTGCGGAGGTCGTCGATCTCCCGCTCCAGTGCCTCGCGGGCGACGGCACTGATGGGCTCGGGTCCACCGGTCATTCCTGCTCCCGTGGTGCGGCGGCACGGTGACGTGTCGCAGGTCAAAAGCGGCATTTCCGACAGTATCAGCCAGGTCGGCGGCCGTCGTCACAGAAGAACCCGCCGGGTCTCCGGGTCAGCTCCCGCTCGGGCTCGGGCTGCTCGGGGCGGCCGCCGTGACCGGGATGTCGAAGACGTGGTCCGGGGTCACGATGCGCGTGATGGCCTGGCCGAAGAGGGTGCTGGGTTCGTTGCCGTCGTGCAGCGTGTCCGTGTTGAGGAGGACGACCAGGGTGGCCCGCGACTCCGGCAGGTAGATCGTCAGCGACTCGTACCCGGGCAGGGAGCCGTTGTGCCCGATCCAGCCCTGGACGTTGAAGATGCCGAGCCCGTATCCGGCGCCCGGGATGTCCGTCGGGTAGACCTTGAGGCGCTCGGCCTGGGTCTCCGGAGTGAGCAGTGTCCCGGTGGCGACGACCCGGGCCCAGGTGCGCAGGTCCTGGAGGTTCGAGATCATCGCGCCGGCCGCCCAGGCCCAGGAGGGGTTCCAGTTCGTCGCGTTCTCGACCTGGCCCGAGGCGGTCTGGATGGTGTAGCCCTGCGCGTGCGGGTCCGGGAACGCGGCGTCGGTCGGGAAGACGGTGCGGTCCAGGCCCGCCGGATCCAGGACGTTCTTCTGGATGAACTCGTGAAGTGGTGTGCCGCTGACCTTCTCCACGACGAGACCGAGCAGGATCAGATTGGTGTTGCAGTAGTCGAACTCGGCCCCGGGCTGGAACTGGATCGGGTGCCCGAACGCGAAATCGAGCAACTCCCGCGGCGTGAAAGGCCGATCGGGATTCGAGGTGAACGCCTTGTAGAAGCCTTCGTCCGCCGAGTAGTTGAAGAGTCCGCTGCGCATGGACGCCAGGTTGCGCAGGGTGATCCTGTCGCCGTTCGGTACGCCGTCGACGTACCGGGAGATCGGGTCGTCGATGTCGACCCTTCCCTGGTCGACGAGTTCGAGCATGGCGGTCACCGTGAACGTCTTGGTCTCGCTGCCGATCCGCATGTACAGGTTGGGCCGCATGGCCTGCCCGGTGTCCTTGTCGGCGACACCGAAGGAGCGGATGTAGGTTCCCTTGCCCGGTGCCGACAGGCCGACCGTGACACCGGGGACGCCGGCCTCCTTCATGACGTCCTGGATCGCCTTGTCCAGCCGTTCGGCGACGGCCGGGGTGAGTTCGGGGAAGTCGTCCTGCGCCGAGGCAGCCGAAGCTGCCGAGGGAGCCGAGGGAGCCAAGTAGGCACCGAGGGAGAGTGGTTGGGCCGCGGCCGCGTAGGGGCCGGGGACGGGCGGTTCGGCGGCGAGGGCGGTGCCCGCGCCCAGCGGGGCCGCGAAGATCCCGAGAGCCGCGATTCCCGCGCAGAGACGCCTGCGGCATGTGCGTGAGTACCTCACGGCGGGCCTCCTGCCGGCCGGGGACAACACTCCACCTCCAGGCTAGGCCGGGGCGTCACGCCTCGCACGGTGGCTCCGCGGCACGGTCTGTTACGTTGCCGGTGCCCGGGCCACGGAGGAGGTGGGCCCGGACCCGCGAACGAGAGGGAGACCCGCACGATGGCCGTCATCCACGAGACCACGATGCAGCCCACCAAGCTGGAACTGCTCACCGAGTGGCTCCCCACCCGCGCGTGGCACACGGGCAAGGAGGCACGACCGGCGCGGGTCGGCGGATTCCGGCTCGACGACCCGGCGGGCGAGGTCGGCATCGAGTTCATGGCGGTGACCGACGGCGAGGGGCAGGGTGCGACCACGTACCTCGTCCCCCTGACGTACCGTGGAGAGCCGCTGGACGGCGCCGAGCACGCCCTCGTCGGCACGTCAGAGCACGGCGTCCTCGGCAAGCGCTGGATCTACGACGGAACCCACGACCCGGTTCTGGCCGCCCAGTTGTACGCGCTCCTGACCGGCCGCACCCAGGCGCAGGACCAGTCCCTCACCGACGCGCCGGACCTCACCGTCGCCGTCTCGCCGGTGACGGTGACGGTGAAGGGCGCGGAGGACACGGCCGAGGCGGAGCTCGTACGGGCCGAGGACGGCCAGGACCACACGGACGTGGTGGTGCGGGCCTCCGGCGCGCCCGCCCCGCTGACCCTGCGCGTACAGCGGGTCCTCGACGCCGGCTCGGACCTGGCCCCGGGCGCCGACGGCGGATTCACCGCCGAGTGGCGACTCCCCGACGGAACCTCCGTCCGCGGCGTGTTCGCCGTCGCGGTCCACGGGCTCGGGTCCTAGGCCAGGGCGGGCGACGGCTTCCGTGGGAGCGTCCATCGACGGGGTGATCGAGGTGCGAACGCCGGGCGCGGCCTGGGAGATGGAGGTGGACCTGCTCGGCTTCGACCTCGGGAAGCAGCGGTACGCGCGCGCGTGCCTCTTCGGCTACGGCGGCGGACTCACCGTGGACCGGCCGCTGTTCGACGCGCGGGGATGGCCCGAGGACTCCTGCGACGAGGTGCCGAAGCGGTGTGACGAGCTGAACCACGGTCACTCCTACGCCACCTGGGCCGAGATCGCGGCGGTCGACTGGGACGCGCCGGTCTGCGACGCCCCCGACGGGAACCGGGTGGGGGAGTGGCGCCCGGGGCCGGACGGCGAACTCGTCCTGTGCGACGTGCTCCGGACGCCCGCCGAGGTGGACACCGCGGCGGCGGAGCTCTTCGGCGAGGAACTGTTCCCCGACGAATGGCCACCGGGAGGTGAGGTCCGGCTGGACGGCGTCGTCTACCGTCCGGTGGTCCTCACGCCCGGGGCGATCGTTCCCCCGGACGGCCAATGGGCCCCGGTGTGGGCGTCGATGCGGGCCCTCGCGGCCGAGTACGGCGACGACCACGTCCGGCTGGTGGTCTGGTTCGGCTGAGCACCCGGTCCGGTCCCGGCCCGAGCGACAGGACTAGACCCAGTTGACCTCTGCCGCGGTCAGCAGCGGGTCGTCCACCAGCTCCCACAGGGGGACCGCGAAGTTGCCCGTGCCGTAACGGCCGCCGAAGTGGAGGCCGAGGACGCGGTGGTCGGTGAGGTCGAGGACCGGGGACCCGCTGTTGCCGCCGAGGGTCGAGCAGTCGTGCTTCAGGACCAGGCCGCCCGGGATGAACTCGGTGGCCGCACCCGGCTGGAGCCGCTTCACGTTGTAGACGTCCATGAAGATCCGGCGCATCGACTCCGGCTCGTTGCGCCGGCCGTCCCAGGCCGGGTACCCGACCACGTACACCTGGCGGCCCGGGACGCTCGCCGGGGCGTCCGCCGCGACCGCGAGCGGGGTGGGCAGGGCGCCGTCCGCCGACTGTTCGATCCGCAGCAGCGCCATGTCGACGTCCGGGTGGATGCCGATGATCTCCGTGATCTCGTACGGCACCGAGGCCCCGAGCGGCTCACCCGCGAGCGGCAGCTCCTCCGCGGGGTCGACCCGTGCCGACATCCCGTGCTCGAAGGTCCACCGGCCGTCGCCGTTCGCCGACCGGGCGAACTCCACCGCCACATGACGGTTCGTCATGACGGCCCTCGGGCCGACGAGGAACGCGGTGCCGATCCAGTCGAGGCGTGGATGGCCGGTGACCTCGACCCGGCCGACGCGGGACAGGGACTCCCGGATCGCGGGCCGTTGGCCGTCGAGGACCGCCCATTCGTCGTGCTGCGGGGCGAAGTCCTGGCGCTGCACCAGGATCGCCGGGCGTCCCTCCATGAGGACGATCGCCTCCACGCCGAAGGACTCGTCGCCGTCGAGCTCGTCCTCCCGGTGCGTGGCCAGCTTCTCCAGACCGCTGACACCGGCCTCCAGGACGCGTGCCCGCTCCTCGCGGGCGAAGCGGGAGATCTCGGAGGCCGGTGCCACGTCGGCGGGGAGCTCGAAGGTGGACTCGGTGATCTCCGCCTCCAGCCGGCCGCGCACCCGCGCGGCGACCTCTTGCAGATCCCCGAAGATCCGCTCGGTGGCGGTCGCGACCGGCGACCCGCCCCGTGATCCGTTCGGCATGGCTCACTCACCTCGGCTTCCCGTTGCCGTTGGTTCCGTTGGTTCCGTTGGTTCCGTCCGCCGTGCGCCCCGGAGCCGGCCGACCCGATTGGGCCGCCATGATCTCCTCGTACAACTCCGGCGTGAACTCCTGGAGATGGGAGAGGATCCCGCTCATCTGGGTGCCGACGTTCACGAACCGCGTCCGCGCACCCTGGAACTCGACCTCGTCCACCTTCCGCGTCCCGCGGTGCAGCCCCACCACCGTCCAGTCGTCGAGGCAGACCGGCGAGCCGGACGAGCCGCCGCGGGTGTCGGTGAAGTACAGGAGGTCGTGCTCGTCGGCCCGGTAGACCAGGTTGTTGCGCAGCGCGACCCGCTTCGGCAGCCCGCCGGGGTGCTGGATGATGTTGACCGGTACGCGCTGCCGCTCGCGGACGAGCAGCGGCCGGGTGGCGACCCGGAGCGTGGGGCGGCTCTCCTGGTCGGAGGAGAGCCGGACGACGGCGTAGTCCAGGCCCGCGTCCCAGGCGACGAGTTCACCGATCGTGGCTTCCGGGGCGCCCGCCGCGTTCTCGACGAAGTCGAAGCGGGAGCGGGACATGCGCGCCTGGAGGTGCAGGTCCTCGTCGCTCACGTACGGACGCACGCCGGGCTGCTCGGACGAACGGGCCATCACCACGTGGTGGTTGGTGATCAGCAGATCGGGGGCGATCATCCAGCCCGTCCCGCCGTGCGGGTAGGACGGGAGCAGCGGCGCGCCCGACTCGTACGGGGGGATGCGCAGGAGCGCGACGGAGGCGCCGGCCCGGATCCCGCCGTGCAGGAACTCGTACGGCACGGTGTCGTCCTGGAGGACGATCTCCTCCTTCATCTCCCCGGGCATCATCTCCGCCGGCAGCTCCGCCTCGCCGGTGATCACCCGGGCGACGGTGTCGAGCGCACCTTGGAGGACGGCACGGGGGCCGGGTTCACGGGTCTGCTCGATGGCGTTGTGCAGCCAGATCTCCAGCGGCACCAGACCGTCGATGAGCCGCTCGACCTGGTTCATCGCGTTCAGGTCGGCGTGGATCTGCTCCCGGGGGTCGGCCAGCGGTTCGAGCGTGGCGGTGAAGTAGCCGGGGATGCCCTTGAGGAGGGACGTGCGGACGGTCCGGTCGGCGAGTCCGGCCTCCATGGCGGCGTTGCGGACCCGGACGAGTTCCTCCTGGCGGAGGAACGGCTCCTTGCGGAGCGCGGCCCCGGCGGCCGTCGGCGGCGGCCGGGTCCACAGGCCCGTACCGCCATGACGGGGGCGCGGGCCGGCCCACGGCTCCGGCGGTGTTCCGGCGGGGACGCCGTGGCCGGTGGAATCGTGTTCCGGTACGGCTCCGGCCGCATCCTCCGGCGCCGCCCCGCGCACGTGCGGGCCCGCGTCCATGGCGGAGGCGACCCCGAGCAGCAGGACCCCGCTGTCGTCCCGCAGCGTGAGGGCCTGCCGGGCGACGCTGTCCAGGGTGCCGCGCCGTCGTGCCTCCCGCAGGTCCCACTCGATCCGTTCACGGTCCAGGCGCGTCGCGTCGTCCGGGTACACGGCGGCCCGTCCGGCGGCCGTCTCCAGGATGCGGGTCAGGGGCCGGCGCAGTGTGGGCTCGTCGGTGAGGGTGGTGTCGATCCAGCGGGCGAGCTCGGTCACCACCGCCTCCTCGTCCGCGGGCAGGCCCACCAGCCGCAGGGTGTGCTCCAGGAGCCGGGGGTCCTCCGCGCAGGCCGTGGCCGCCGCCGTACGGGCCAGCGACGGCTGCCGGGCCAGGTCGGCGTCGGGCATCCCGCGCAGCGTCCGGGCGAGCCGCTCCCGCGCCGGAGCCGCGTCGACGTCCGAGAGGTCGGCGAGCCGCGACCGGGCGACGAGGATGCCCAGGGACTCGAACCGCAGCCCCAGACCCGCCGCGATCTCCTCGGCCTCCTGGAGGTCCCGGTCGGCGTCCTCGAAGTCGCCGGTGTCCTGAGCGAGCCGCGCCGACAGCTGGAGCAGTTCGAGCTGGGTCTCCGCACAACCCGCCTCCTCGGCCCGGTCCGCGTCCCGCTCGGCGCTCGCACGCGCCTCGGCCGTCCGCCCGGAGCGGGCGAGGGTCTCGGCGAGCAGCGCGTGCAGCCGGCTGCACGGCGTCCACGGGCGCCGCTCGGCGAGCCGCTGTGCCGCGGCCTCCACATATCCCTGGGTGAGCAGGTCCTCGACCTCGCGCGCGGCGATCCGCTCCCAGTCCTCCTGGTCGGCGTCGGTCATGATCTGGTCGGGCACATGGCCGCCGATCCTGCCGAGGAGGAAGGCGGCCGAGCGGTGCGGCATCTCCAGATGGGTCTTGCCGCCCAGGTAGGCGGCCACGCCCGGATTCCAACGTTCCTCCACCGTACGGGGGTTCTCTCCGAGCCGGAGCCGGTGGTAGATCTCCTCGGCGCGGTTCCTGGCCCCCTCGCGGACCTCGTAGTACGCGATGGCGCTGCGGTCCACGGCCCGCATCAGATCGGTCCGTGCACTGTCCGAGAGGCGCAGCATGATGGCCCGTAGATCGGCCCGGTGCCGGATGGCGTCGGGGCCGGCCGACTCCATCAGGTCGACGCGCGAGGTGAGCAGTCCGTAGAGCCGCCGGGCCTCCGCGGCGGTTTCCACCTCCAGTCCGGCCGGGCCGGCGAGGACCTCCCGGACGAGGTCGGGGGTGATGAAGCGGAGTGCGAGCCCCGCCTGGACGAGGGCCCGGACGTCGTCCTCCGCGATGTGCTTGAGGATGCGGTCGTACAGCGTGCCCTGGATGAGCATCTGGTCGACCTGGCGGTCGAAGTAGCGGCGCCTGGACGGGAGTCCACGCAGGAGTCCGCCGATCGCGGGGGAGTCGTTGCCCACGGTGACCGCGGTACGGGCCGCCAGCTTGAGGCTCAGCGGATGGCCGCCGATCCGCTCCGCGAGATCCTCGGCGAGCGCCTCGTCGGCGACTCCGGAGGACAGGAGGAGGTCCACGGAGGCCTGGTGGTCGAGCTCGGTGAGCTCCATGGTGCGCGGGGTGAGGACCCGGGCGGGATGGTCGAACGGCGCGCGCCCGGAGACGATGAACCGGAGGCGGGCGTAGTCCGCTCGCAGGGCCGCCCAGATGGCCCACATCCGGGAGATGAGCGGGGAGCCCCGGTACTGGGCCTCCTCGGCGGAGTCGAGCACGACGACCATCGGCGGCGGTGTCCCTCCGGGCGCCGGCCGGACGGCCTCGGCGACCAGGGACGCGATCCGGCGCGCGAGTTCCTGCTCCCGGGCGCTGGCGCGGGCGTGGAAGTCGGCCGAGTAGTCGCGTGCGAGAGTGGCCCGGGTGCCGGCGAGTTGATGGAGTTCGTCGAGCTCGTTGCGCTCCCCGCGATGGGCCGCCGCCGTCTGCTCGCACGCGTCGGCGAGCGTCTCGAAGTCGGAGTGCAGGGCGGGGTACTGGACGCCCAGCTGCCGGGCCATCTCCGCGATCACGGTGGAGGGCTCGTGGACGGAGAGCGTGGGACGCGCGAAGTCGATGTAGGCGAAGGGGAATCCGGCGGGCGAGGCGGCCAGGGCGTCGACGAGGAACTTGGCGAGCAGGGTGCTCTTGCCGATGCCGCCGATGCCGTGGAGGAGCACCGGGGGCTCGGCCGGCTCCTCGGGCAGCGCGATGTAGGCGTGCAGGGAGTCGAGTTCGGCGGTGCGGCCGTGGAAGGTGCCCCGGATCAGCCGGTGCATCGGCTGAAGCAGCCGGGCCGTCTCGATCCGGTGCTGGACCTCGTCGACGGGGGGCAGTCCGGTCACGCCGGGCACGCGGCTCAGCCAGAGCACGGCCTGGAGGGTGTGGGACAGCTCCTCGACGTCGTCGTGGTGGGCCTGGGCCTGAGCCCGGGGGTGCGGGTCCGTGGGTGGCAGGACCGTTCCGGTGTCGGTGAGAAGGGCGAGGGCGGTGCGTTCCGGGCCGGGACCCGCGGGTCGCAGGCCGATGTTGGTCCGCAGGGCGTCCAGCGCCGCTCCGGGGCCGGCGAGGCGCGTGAGGGCTGCCTCGCGGACCTCGGGCTTGAGCGTCCAGACCGTGGCTCCGGGGGAGGGCAGCGCCGTGCAGTCGTCGACGAGCTCGAGGACGGCCCGCCCGGTGGACCGCTCCTCGCCGGGGAGGCGGAGCAGCGCCGGATCGAACTCCTGCAGCAGACAGGCGGCTTCGCGGTAGGAGCGGCGCGGATCGGGCAGAGTGGCCGCGGGAGCGGCGAGACTCGCCCGCAGGGCGTCGCGCAGGAGGTGCGCGGCCCCGTTGGACCGCGGCGTCATCGGTGGCAGCGTCCGGTGGATTCGTACGACGTCCTCCACTGCCGTGCACAGCCGGCGCATGTAACTGTCGCCGTTCGAAGGGGCTTCCACGGAACGCAGCACCTCGGCGACGGCCGTCTCCGTCAGCGCCTGGACGGTGTCCTCCTGTCCCGGGAAGGTCGAGTCGGTGAAGAACTCCTCGAAGAAGACGCGGAGATCGTCCTCGTCGGCGAGGCGCGTGGTGTCACGGCACTCGTTCTTGCGTATCTCGTACGGGAGTTGGCGCATCGTCGTGGCGTACCCGAGCAGCACCAGCCGGGGCACGTTGTCGGTGCGCACCGGGGTGTGCTCGTAGATCGCCCGCGCCAGGACGCCGATGGCGTCCCACACGTCCGAGTGCGGGTCGAGCCGGTCGCAGTCGTCGAGGACGAGCCAGAAGCGGCCCTCGGCGGCACTGGCGCGGGCGACGATCCGGTGCGCCGCGTCCTCGAAGCACGGCAGTGGATCGTTCAACCGTGTCGGGTTCAACGGGAATCCCTCGGCCTCCGGCCCCGCGACGAAGGCCGCCAGCCGCTCCATCAGACCCGCCGCCGTCGACGTGCGGGACAGGGTCACCCGTACCGGACGGAAGTCCTCGTGCTGGCCGAGATGACGGATGAACTCGTACGTGTAGGAACGGCCGCTGTCCGGAGGACCGTCGACGATCAGCACCGTCTGCTCCGGGTCGGCGAGGAAGCCGCGCAGCTTCTCGCGCAGCTCGGACCGGTCCAGGAAGACCGCCGTTCCGTGCTTCAGGAGGTGGCTGTGGAAGGGGTCCTGAGGCGAGCGCCGCAGGCTCTCGTCCTCGCGCAGCCGGGTGAGGAGGTTCCGGGCCTCGGCGCCCTGCTCGTAGGCGTGCGGGGCGTCGATGGCGGCCAGCGCTTCGAGGCTCGTGAGCACCTTGAGCAGCCGTCGCTGATGGGCGATGTCCTGGCGGGCGGCCGAGACCACCAGCCGGGCATTGCGGTCTGCCTCCGGGGTGAGCGGCAGGTCGTCGACGAAATCGGCAGGAAGGCCGGACCTGAGGAGCTTCTCGCGTGGATCGGGAGAGTCGAGGAGGTGATCCCGCACCCATCTGGCGACGAGTCCCCACTCGGTTTCGGTGAGCGGCATACCGCACCTGCCCGGCGCTCTTGGCGCAGCGCCGGTCGCTCCGGCGCCGGGACGTGACTGATCGGGCCGGACGGCCCGTCCCTCCCATCGTTTCACCGGCCGGAAGGGGTCGCAATCGCTGTGGCGGAGGGCAGGAGCGGCGCGGATCGGGTGCGGATCAGGTGCGGGGCGCTGCCCGCGGACTCAGGGGTACCGCTCGCCGACTCAGGGGTGCAGCACGATGTCCCCGTACGACTCGAGTCGCCGCCACCGCTCCTCGGGCGCCCGCGGCGACGGCATCACGTCCACGTCGGGCAGCGCCCCGAACTCCAGCTCGGTGAGCTCGGCGACGTCCGAGACGGGCACCTGGTACGTACGGAACGGGCCCAGCGGCGGCGGCGCGCCGGTCGTCGCCCCCGCGAGCGCCCGCTCGGCGTCCCGGCTGAGGTCGGGGCTCTGGTCGAGCACGTACGCCGCCGCCGCGAGCACCCCGTCCTGGAGGAACGCGGCCACCTTCCAGAAGCGCATCGGCACCTGGATCCCCCGGTACGGCGGGTCGGAGTCGTGGAGCACCGGGCCCGTGAGGACGGTCAGCCTCCGGTCGTGGGCGGCGGCGTGGTCGAGCAGGTGGTTCTCCAGCCCCTGCCAGACCTGCCTGCCCTGGTTGAAGACATCCGCCTGGGGAGCGGCGTTGGTGAAGTGGAAGGTGTCCGCCTCGGCGCGGACCGCCAGGGCCTGGGGTCCCCAGACCGGGTCGAGCCGGCGGACCAGATGGCCGCGGTCGAGGCTGTTGTTCCGGTAGACCTCGTCGCCCGCCTGCTGCTCCTCGGGCAGCCGCGGGTCGAACCGCCAGACGCCGTCGCGGGGTAGGTCCTCCACGAGCCCCCGCCCCTCGACGCACACGGCCGTCGAGGCCGCGAGCCGACGGTCGGGCCGGAAGACCACGGTGAAGTGGGTGTACGGCAGGATCACCGTCCCGATCGAAGGCCGGACCGGGAGCGGCAGCGGGACGACCGGTCCGAGGAAGGCCTCGTCGTAGCCGGTGCGGTCGGCGAGCGCCGCGCGGCGTGCGTCGGCCGTGCCCGGAGGGGGCGGGGGATCGGAAGGCTTCATACGATGTAGGTACCGCGTGGAGAGGGGCGCGCTCGGCGCCGGACCCCAGGCCACTCGATCAGACGCCCCGGTCCCTCTCCGCTCTCCCCCCTTCCTCCTCTTCCGCCAGGAGGCACCCCATGGCCACCGGACTCGCCCTGCACGTCGGACTCAACAGCGTCGACCCCGCCCGTTACGAGGGCTGGGAAGGCACCCTGGTCGCCTGTGAGAACGACGCCCACGACATGGCGCGGCTCGCCCGGGCCGCCGGATTCGAGAGCACGGTCCTGCTCACCCCCGAGGGGACCGTCGCCAACGTCACCACCGTGCTCGGTGAGGCCGCCGCCCGGCTCGGCCCCGGCGACATCCTGCTCTTCAGCTACTCGGGCCACGGAGGCCAGCTGCCCGACGCGAACGGCGACTCGACCGCAGCCACCGCCTCCGCCGCGACCGCCACCTCCGCCGCCACCGCGAGCGCCACCTCCACCGCCACCGCGAGCGCTACCTCCACCTCCGCCGCCACCTCCGCCTCCGCCGCCTCCTCGGACAACGAGCCGGACGCGCTCGACGAGACCCTCGTCCTCTACGACCGGCAGTTCCTCGACGACGAGGTCCGGCACGCCTTCAGCGCCTTCGCCGACGACGTACGGATCGTCTGCTTCTTCGACTGCTGCCACAGCGGCAGCAGCATCGAGATCCCCGGCGGGCCGGGGGCCGGAGCCACGGCCCGCTTCATGCCCGAGCACCAGCAGCGCCGGCTCCACGACCGCGACCGCGGCTTCTACGCCGAGCTCCGGCGCTCTCTCGCCGAGTCCGGATCCCCGGACGGACCGGGCCCCGACGCGCTCCTCGTGTCGGCCTGCCAGGACAACCAGGAGGCCTCCGACGGCGACGTCAACGGCGCCTTCACCGAGGCGCTGCTCCGGGTGTGGGACGGCGGTGCCTTCCGCGGCGGCTACCGCGACTTCCACCGGGCGATCCAGCGCAGACTGCCCCCGACCCAGAGCCCGAACCTCTACCTGACCGGCACCCCGGACCAGGAGTTCGTGGACCAGAGGCCGTTCACGGTCTGAGCGCCGTCGCGAGCTGCGCCCGCGAGCGGACGTCGAGCTTCTGGTAGATCCGGGTCAGCCGTGCCTCGACCGTCTTCACACTCAGATACAGCTTCGCCGCCGCCTCCTGGTTGCTGGCGCCCTGCCCCACCAGTCGGGCGAGCCGCAGCTCGGCCTCCGTCAGCGAGGAGAGCGCCGGCAGCGCCTCCTCGCCCCCGGTGCCGGCGCCGGGGCTCTCGCCCACGGCGCCCGCCGGGGACTCGCACGCCAGGGCCAGCCACGGCGTCGCTCCGGCCCGCTCGAACACCGAGGCCGCCGTCTGCAGCGCGCTCTGCGCCGCCGACCGGCGCCGTCTGCGGCGCTCCACCCGGGCCAGGGCGATCAGTGCCCGTCCCCGCTCCAGCGGCAGCCCGGACCGGCCGAAGGCCTCGGCCGTGCGGGTCAGCAGCTGCGCCGCCTCGTCCGTGCGCCCCTCCGCCGCGAGCCACAGGGCGTACGCCCGGTCGCAGCCGAGCAGGACCGTGGACCGGCCGAGCCGGGCCGCCACCGGCCGCACCTCGTCGAGGAGTGCCAGGGCCTCGTCGGCCGCGTCATGGGCGAGCAGGGCCTCGGCCAGTTCCTCGTGCCAGCGCAGCATCGACGGGTCCACGGTCGACTGGGCGCGCTCGTCGGCCTGGACGCGCCGCAGGGTCTCCAGGGCGGCGGCCACGTCCCCGTTGATCAGCTGGACTCGGCCGAGGGCGTACCGGCTGCGGGAGAGGAACACCCGGTCGCCCTCCTCCTCCGAGGCCTGGACGCTGCGCCGGGCGTAGCTCGCAGCCCGGGCGAAGCTGCCGCCGGCCGTCTCCGCGAGCGCCAGCGTGTACCAGGCGGGGCCGGGGGAGAGGCCCGCCTCCAGGGTGAGCGCGAGGGACTGCCCGGCGTGCGCGAGGGCGGCCGCGCAGGCGCCCCTGCGGGACTCGACGGCGGCCAGGGTGGAGAACAGCTCGATCGTGTCCTCCACCGATCCGCGTCGCTGGACCAGGGGGAGAAGCGCGTTCAGTTCGTCGCGGGCGTCCGTGAGCCGGTCGTCGAACAGGGCGTGGCGGATCGTCAGGATCTGCGCGGCGTTACGGATCCCGAGGGGCCGCTCGGCCAACTCCAGGGCACGGGCCTGCGCGAGCACCGCCTCCGCGTCCGGCTCCCCGAGGGCCCGCTCCATCCGCGCCTGCACGGTCAGCGCCTGCGCCGCCGTCCGAGGATCGCCCATGGAGGCGGCGAGCGCGGCCGATTCGACGGCCGCCGTCCGCGAGCGCTGCGGATCGCCGTCGGCGAGCACGTACTTGACGGCGAGCCGGAGCTGTACGGCGGCCCGCAGGGCGGTGTCGCCCTCCGAGTCCTCCATGGCGTGCACGTACATCTCGTCGAGCCCGGTCAGCCCCTGCCCGGCGGTGTCGAGGACGGCGAGCCGCGCCCTGACCCGGTCGGCGGGCACCGCGTCACGGGCGAGCAGGTCGGTGGCGGCCCGCATGGCGAGGTCGGCGCGGGCCGCGCGGGCGGCCTCCTCGGCGGCGTCGACGAGCCGCGCGATCCGCCGCGTCCCGTGCCGTCCGGGCGTCGACTCGGCCGCCAGCAGGGCGAGTTCGGCCGCGAGCGCGCTGTTGCCGCGCCGCCGGGCCAGGTCGGCGGCAGCCGCGACCTCGGCCGCGAGGTCCTCGTCCGGGCTGTCGGTGGCCAGCGCCCGGTGCCGTACCGCCTCCACCGGGTCGTCCACGACCTCCGCGAGGGCCGCGTGCCCGGCGCTCCGCTCGGCCCAACAGGCGTCGTGCACCAGGGTGGAGGGCAGCAGACCCGCGGTGAAGGTCACCGACCCGTCCTCGGCGAGCGACACGAGTCCGGCCCGCTCGGCCGCCGCGAGGTCCGCCTCCGCGTTGGGCCGCCCCGCCCGCCGCACCAGCGTCGAGGAGGGACGCAGCGCGAGGGCCGCGAGCAGCAGCGTCTCCCGTACGGCGAGGGGCGCGGCGCCCAGCAGCTGGCGGGCCAGGTCGCGGGCGCGCCCGGAGAGCGTCAGCGCCTCGGCGTGGTGCACGGGCGTCCGCGCGTCGGCGAGCGAGCGTCCCACGGCGAGCGCGAGCCGCGGATTGCCGCCGCTGGCGCGATGGATCCGGCCGGCCATCCGGGAGGGCAGCCGGTGGTGGATCAGGAGTTCGGCGATCTCGTCGGCGTGCAGCGGCGGCACGAGCAGCACGTCCGCCTCGGAGGGCACCCAGAGGTGGGCGGCGTGCGGATCGTCGGGGCGGTGGGACGCCCGGTAGGGCTGGCCCGCCTCGCCGTACGGCTCCGGTGTCTCGACGGCCACCACGCGCAGCGCGGGCGGTGCGAGGTGGAGGGCGAAGCGGAGCAGGTCCGCGCTGTCCGCGTCGACGTGCTGGACCCCGTCGACGACGAGGAGCACGGGGCCGCGGCGGGTCAGGGTGCGGAGGATCTGGGCGATGCCGAGCCGGAGCGCGATCGGGTCCCAGCCGCCGGCGTCCAGCGGCGCCTCGCGGCAGAGCATGGCGACGGCGGTGCGCTGGGGCCCGGGAAGCTCGTCGAAGACCGCGGAGGCCTCGGGTCCGGCGGGTGCCTTGTCGGCCGCGCGGGGCTCACGGCGTCTGCCGCCGCCGGGTTCGAGCCGGTGCACGGTCGCCGCCACGGAGGCCACCAGCGCGGCGGCCGACGCCCCGGGTATCTTGCGGTCGGACGGCAGGGTCGCCAGCCACAGCACGGTCTCGCCGCGTGCCTCGGCGCGGGTCGCCTCGGCGAGCGCGAGCTCGGTCTTGCCGACACCGGCGGGCCCGGTGAGCAGGGCACGGCCCCGGGTGTGGAGGGCGCGTTCGAGGCGGGCGAGGAGTTCCTCGCGGCCCACCGGCGCCGAGGGTCCCCCCGGACCCGTGGGGCGCAGGGCGAGGTACGGAGCTGTCGTCACTGTCCATCACCTCCGGCGCGCTCGGGCCCCCGGCCCATGAGCCCCGTGGGCAGAGAATACGGAGCCCACCGGTGGAGTCCAGGCCCTGTGTCCGGCATACGGACAGGGCACCCCGGCGGGCCGTCACCCCGAAACGCCAGAACGCGCCCGTGGTGTAGACCACGAGCGCGTCGCTGACCAGCAATGATGCTGATGTGGGGGGTGGTTCGGTGGTGGAGCGGTGGTGCCTTAGAAGGTCAGGCTCCACGAGTTGATGTAGCCGGTGTCACCCGTGGCCACATCGCGCACCTGGAGCTTCCAGGTGCCGTTGGCGACCTCGCTCGACGCGTCGACCGTGTACGTGGTCAGGACGTTGTCGGCGCTGTCAGAGGAGGAGGACGCCTTGAGGTTGCGCACCGTGCCGTCGGGGGCGACCAGGTCGATGACCAGGTCCCCGCGCCAGGTGTGCCTGATGTCCACGCCGACCTTGAGGGCGGCGGGAGCGTTGCCGGTGCGGCCGGTGACGGCGATCGAGGACGACACGGTGGCGTTGTCCGAAATCGTCACATCGGTCGCGTTGGTGAAGACGGTGCCGGCCGGCGGGGTGGTGGTGACGGCGTCGACCGTCTTGGCCGTGTCGGCGATGCCGGTGCCGCAACCGCCGGTGCAGGTGCCGGGCAGCGGGCGGGCGTTGGTCTTGATCGCGGACTCGATCTCGGCCGGGGTGAGGGTGCTCTTGGCCGACTTCAGCAGGGCCGCGAGGCCGGCGATGTGCGGCGCCGCCATCGACGTGCCCTGGTAGGGCTTGTAGTTCTCGGCCGACTGGGTGGTCGCGCCCGAGTTCAGCGTGGAGTAGATGCCGTTCTCGGGGGTGGTGACGGTGCCGGGCGTGTCGGTCGAGCGGCGGGTCTCGCCGCCGGGCGCGGCCACGTCCACGATGGCGCCGAAGTTGGAGTAGTACGACCGGTTGCC
The DNA here is from genome assembly GCF_055574655.1 of Streptomyces sp. NPDC029956. Taxonomy (NCBI): domain Bacteria; kingdom Bacillati; phylum Actinomycetota; class Actinomycetes; order Kitasatosporales; family Streptomycetaceae; genus Streptomyces; species Streptomyces sp. NPDC029956. The sequence goes on from NZ_JBVHZJ010000007.1 coordinate 219,090, forward strand.
CTCACGGCTGGTGGACGCCACGTTGATGACGTTCGCGCAGTTCGCGGGGGTGAATCCGGAGGCGTTGGCGTTGCTGTTGCCCGCGGCGACGACGACGGTGGTACCGCGCGAGACGGCGCCGTTGATCGCGGTCTGGTAGACGCTCGGGCAGGTCGCGCTCGCGCCGCCCAGGCTCAGGTTGATGACCTTCGCCGGGGTGGCGTTGGCCGGGACGCCCGGCACGGTGCCGCCGGAGGCCCACGTGATGGCGTCGGCGATGTCGGCGGACGAGCCGCCGCACTTGCCGAGCACCCGCACGGGCTGGATCTTCGCGTTGTACGCGATGCCCGCGATGCCCTTGGTGTTGTTCGTGACGGCGCCGATGGTGCCGGCCACGTGGGTGCCGTGCCAGGAGGAGTTCGAGGCCTTGGAGCCGGTGCCGCACTCGTTGTCGGTGGCGTTCCAGTCGCCCTCGTCCTTCGCGTCCGCGTCACGGCCGCTGCCGTCGCGGGCGTCGGCGGAGGTCGAGATGAAGTCGTAGCCGGAGACGACGTTGGTCGCGAGGTCCGAGTGGGCCGCGTAGCCGGTGTCGATGACGGCGACGGTGACGCCGGAGCCGGTCGTCTTGTCCCAGGCCGCAGGAACGTTCATGCCACCGGTGGGCTCGAACAGGTCCCACTGCTTGGCGTAGTCGGTGTCGTTCGGCGTGACCGCCATCGCGTAGGCGCGGATGTCGGGCTCGACCGAGGCGACGGACGGGTCGGCGCGGAACGCGGCCATGACCTCCGTCACGTCCTGCTTGGTGGCGCTGTCGCCCAGGTCGACCAGGGCGCCGCCGCCGGCGAGACGACGCTCGAAGGAGAGCTTCTCGCCCGTCTTCGCGGCCTTCTCGGCCGTGTCGCTCTTCGCGGCGGTGTTCGAGCCGGCCTCGGCGGCCTTGCTCTTGTAGGTGACGATGACCTTCTCGACCGGGGCGCTGGGGAGCGCCCGCATGGTCTGCGAAGCCGGTGCGGGCTTCGGGGTGGCAGCGCCCGGGGCGGCGGCGATCGCCCCGGTCGTGGCAGCGGCGCCGAGGATCGCGGCGCTCGCGACCACGGATATGACTCTCCGCCTGGAACCGTTCAAGGTGTGGCCCTTTCGAGTACGACGTAGCTGCGGAGCAGTGGCGGCGGCGCGGGACACAGGGGCGAAGTGGGGTCGCGAACCGGTGTTCCCTGGGCTGGGGGGCCCGTGCGCCGCCACCGGCGCGACGGCCCGGGTCAAGGCCGTCCCCGGCGGATGCCGCCCTCCGCATGCACCTGACAGGGTGCGGTCGGGGGATGATATCTGCCGGTGCGGAGGACAGTAGGGAACGGGGGGGTGAACCCGATACGGGGAAAACCCTTGTCACCCCTCACGGGGCGGCGGGGTCCGGTGAGGGGAGGTGCGACCGGGGGTGCGGGCACGTGGGTCGGCGCCACGTCACACGCGTACCGAGCGGCGGGAGTACGCCCGGTCGGCAGTCCGGAGCAGGCGCGTTTCAGCGGCCAGGTACGTACCTGCTCAACGGGAAAGGTACACACCTCTCGACGGAAGTCCGAGGGTGCCCCCACCACGAGGTCGCCGAAGGGCTCCGAGCGCCGCCGAGGGCCGTCTACGGCAGGTGGCGATCGGCGGGTGGCAGGTGGGGTGCGGTTGGCAGACGGCAGACGGCAGACGGCAGACGGCAGACGGCAGACGGCAGACGGCAGGTCGGCCGGTGGCGAGGCGGGGTCGGGCGCGGCCCGGACGGGCACGGCCTCAGCCGAGTTCGAGCGTCGTCACCCCGTACACGCGCTCGCGTGCCACCGGGCGGACCGGGCCCGTGTACATCCTGGCCGTCTCGAACGTCGGCTCCAGGCCCCGCTCCTCGGCCAGTCGCGCCGCCGCCGGATTCGACTCCGGCATGTCGACCGCGATCCGCGCCGCACCGAACTCCCGCGCCTCGGCGGCGAGCGCGTCGAGCAGGGCGGCCGCGTCGGCCGGGGAGTCCGCGAACAGCGGCCCCACCCGCGCCTCGTCCTGCGCCGGCCGGACCACCCCGTACCCGGCCGGACGTCCGTCGACGATCCGTACCAGCGCACGATGGCCGGGCGTGGCCAGCCAGGCGGCCAGGAACCGCGGCCGGTCGGCGTGATGGCAGGCGTTGTCGTACGCGGCGAGGGCGGCCGGGTCCACGGACCCGGCGGGCACCACACCGGTCACCGGGGCGTCGGGGGCCGGGACCTCGCCCACGTAACGCGCCGTGCGGTACGCCGGCGCGAAGCCGGAGCGCCGGTAGTTGTCCTGCTGTGCCGGAACCCCGTCGAGCCCGACGGACCGGTCACCGGCGTGCGCGAGCGCGGCCCGCCAGGTGGCCAGACCGTGACCGAGGCCACGGAGTTCGGGGCGTACGAGATAGAAGCCCAGGAACGCGTACGCGTCGTCGTAGGTGACGACCGAAATGGCTGATACGGGTTCCCCGTCGACCCGGCCGAGGAAGAACCCCCGGGGATCCTGCGCGAAGAACGGGGCGGCGTCCGAGAGCCCCGGGTTCCACCCCTCCTCGGCCGCCCAGGTGCGCACGAGCGCCCAGTCCCGCTCCGTGGCGGGGGAGACGGACAGTCGGCCGGAGGAGGCGGAGGTCATGGGGATCCCTTCAACAGCCGGGAGCGGACGCGTACTCGATCGGGAGACGGGGAGGCCGGAAGACCGGGTCCCCGGGAACCGGGTCCGGGGAGGCGGGCCCGGACACCTGGAAGCGGGGGGACTGCGAGGAGGAGCTGGAGGAGGGGGCACTGGAGACGGCGCATGATGCGTAACCGGGTGAAACGCGCACAGAAGGCCTGCGGAAAATCGGGCAAAGCGCGCCGAGCATAGCTCCCTTCGCGACCGCCCCCGCCCGCGGCCGATCGATTCCGGCCGCGGGCTCGGTGCCCTGTCGTCGGCGGCCCGGGTGCCGCCGTCAGTGGACGAGGCGGAGGCGCGGCCCCGCGACCGCGAGGCACACGGTCTGACCCCATGTCAGCTCCAGCGCGTCCGACTCGACGCCGTCGCCGAACACCACCAGCCGGTCCGACTCGACCGTGAGGCGCAACCCCTGGCCCGGGTCGAGAAGGCCCTCGACGCGGCTCGTTCCGGTCGCCGGGGACGGCCACGCCTCGCGGACGAACCAGGCGAGCCGGGCATCCGCCGGTGCGGGCAGCGTGAGCGCGCTGGACCGCTGCTCCCAGAGCGACCGCAGCCAGCCCGTGGCTCCCGTGCCGGTGCCGACGAGCACCCCGGACGAGGCCTGGGCCTCCGGCGGGAGCTCCGTCGCGTCGAGATCAAGCGTGTACCGGGCGGTCTGATGGCCGCGCGGCCCGACGTAGATCTCGTTCAGCGCCAGGAGCCGCTGCGCGTCGTCGGTGACGGCCTCCACCATCGTCAGCTCGTCCACCGTCGCCCCGGCCCCCGCCGCGTACGGCAGCAGGCGCCGCGCCCGGTCGGCCCGGTGCCGGACCAGGACGCCCGGATTGCGCCCCGGGTCGGCGTCGATCCCGATGACGGGCTGCCCGGTGAGGTACTTCGCCGCGTTGGCGACCAGGCCGTCCTGCCCCACCACCACGACCACGTCCTCGGGCCCGAACAGGAACCGGTCCAGATCGGCGCGCTCCACCCTGGTCTGCCGCCAGGCCAGGGGCACCGCGGCCGCCACCTCGGCCAGCGCCCGGTGGGTGCGCTCGTGGCGCTCGCGCACGGCGTCCACCGAGCGGCCGCGCGCGGAGAGGAAGAACGCGGCCTGGCCGTGCGTACCGTGCCGGGCGAGCAGCTCCTCGTACTCCGTGGTCCGGTGCACGAGCACCGCGCGCGGCGCGAGGCTCACGACCGGGCCCCGCCCTCGCCGAGCTTGGCCAGCAGCCCCGTCAGGACGTCGGGCGAGAGCGTCAGGTGCTCGATCCGGGGCAGGTTCTCGGCGGCGCGGGACACGGCGAGGGCGTGCAGGGTGGCCGGTTCCACCTCGGCGTGCGCCCGCAGCCACGAGGACTGCGCCCCGGCGCGCGCCTGTCCGACCTCGCGCGCCGCCTCCGCCTCGGCCCGCGCGAGGCGGACCTTCCGTACGGCCTCGGCCTCGGCCCGTACGGCGTCGGCGGCGGCGTTCTCCTCGGCCTCGCGACGGGCGTTGGTGCCGCGCTGCTCGACGAGCCGCTCCTCCTGGCGGGCCAGTTCGATCTGGCTCGCCAGTTCGTTCTCCGCGATGGCGCGCTCGCGTTCGACGGCGACCGCGCGGCGCTCGTACGTGGCCCGGTCGGCCTCCTGCTGGATCTGCTCGCGGGCGGGCGTGCGCAGGGCGCGCTCGACCTCGGGTTCGGGGCGGATCGCGACCACCCGGACGGCGACCACCTCGATGCCGGTGGACGGCAGGCGGGGCTCGGCCGCGAGCCCGGCCGTGACGCGCTCCCGTACCGCCGCCACGCCGTCGACGAGCGCCTCGGCCAGCGCGGTGCGGGCGAGGACGTCGAGGGCGTGCTGCTGGGCGGTCTCGGTCAGGAGGGTGGCGATCTGCTCCAGCGGAGTGCCGCGCCACGCGCCGGTGTCGGGGTCGATGGAGAAGTCGAGCCGGGTGGCGGCGGCCGCCGGGTCGCCGATCCGGTAGGTGACGGTGGACTGGACGCTGACGTCCTGGAAGTCGGCGGTCCGGGCGTGGAAGGCCATGGCCAGTTCGCGGTCGTTGACCGGGACCTCGGAGAGGGCCGCGGTGAGCGGGCGGAACCAGAAGCTCAGTCCCTCGCCGTCGTGCACGAGCCTGCCGCCGCGCTGGTGGCGGATGTGCGCGGTGGGTGCGGAGCGCAGATGGCGCCAGCCGGCCCGCCGGGTGATGTCGGCCATGAAGAAACCCCCTTGTCGTCATGCTGACGATAGGGGGATCGCCGGGTTTTCGTCAAGATGACGAATTCAAGGTCGATCCGCGGGTCCTGCCGGTCCTCCGTGTGCAGCCGTGGCGTGCGGTCTCGGGGTGCGGCCTCGGTGTGCGGCCTCGGTGTGTGAGCGGTCCTCAGCCCGCCGCCGGCGCGTGTGCCGGCTCGGCGTCCGGTGCGTTCAGGTCGGGCAGGTCGAGCCGGGGCGCGCTCGGCTCGGACGTGGCCGGATCCGGTCGGGTCGAACGGTGGCCGGAGAGGTCCGTCGAACGAGGCGCCGGCACCGACCGGACGGTCCACCGGGCAGCCGTACGCGCGCGCGTGGACTCCGCCTTCCCGGGCCCGGACGGCGTGGCGGGATCGGGCGCAGGCACCGGCACAGGCGCCGGCACAGGCACCGGCACAGGCGCCGGCACAGGCACGGGGGCAGGCACCGGAATCGACACCGGCACAGGCGCCGGCGCCGATACGGCCTCCGGCTCGGGGTGGGTGGCCGGTGCCGCCTCCGGGGAGCCCCCCTTCGTCAGCAGCACCACGCCCCGCGCCGCGACGAGCGACGCGCCGGCCGCGACCAGCCAGCCCCACGCGCCCGCGCGGAACGACTCACCGAGCAACGCGACGCCGATGATGGCGGCGGCGGCCGGGTTGGAGAGGTTGACCACGGCGAGCGGCGCCGCGAGGCCGCCCCGGTAGGCCGCCTGGGAGAGCAGGAGACCGCCCGTCGCGAAGCCCGAGATGAGCACCGCGAGGAGCGCGGTCTGCCACCAGGCCGGCTTGCCGCCCGGGAGTTCGAGCGCGAACGCGGCCGTCAGCGTCTGGGTGAGCGCGGAGGCGACGCCCGAGGCGATCCCGGAGGCCGTGGCGTGCCCGAGTCCGCGAGGTGCGTGGCCCTTGGGCGCGTGTCGGCCCGAGGCGAGCGCGACGATGAGGAGCGCCGTCGCCGCGGCGACGACCAGGGACTCGCGCAGGCTGAGCGCCTCGCCTGGCTCGGTGGGGCCGGTCACCGCGACCAGTCCGACGAGGCCGGCCAGGGTCCACAGCGCCCCGCGCCACTCGGTGCGGGTCACCCGGCGCCGTGCCGCGTACGCGCCGAGCGGCAGTGCCGCCACCAGGGTCAGCGCGCCGAGCGGCTGGACGAGCGTCAGCGGCCCGTAGTGCAGGGCGGCCACGTGGGCGAGGGCTCCGGCGGCGTTGAGGCCGACCGCCGACCACCACTGCCCGCGGGCGAGCAGCGCGCGCAGCGCCCCGCGTCCGTCCTGGACGGGGGAGGCGGCGGCGAGCCGGGACTGGGCGACGGCGGCGAGCGCGTAACCGGCGGCGGAGACGAGTGAGAGGAGCACCGCGACGACGGTGCCGGTGGCGGGGTTCATCGGAGGGCTCCGACCGGGAGAGGGGTCGTACCGGCCTGACGGGGTACGGGTGGGGGCGCCGTCCGGCGGCCCGGGGCGCGGACGGCGAGCAGGGCGAGACCGAGGAGCGCGGCGGCGGCGAGCGCGTCGAACCAGTAGTGGTTGGCGGTGCCGACGATGACGAGCAGGGTGAACAGCGGGTGGAGCAGCCACAGGAACCGCAGGCGGGACCGGGTGGCGGCGATCAGTCCGATCGCGACCATGAGGGCCCAGCCGAAGTGCAGCGAGGGCATGGCCGCGAACTGGTTGGCCATCGAGTCGGTCTCCGGCGTCGCCCCGTACACCGAGGGGCCGTAGACCCGGGCGGTGTCGACGAGCCCGCTGGCCGCGAGCATCCGCGGCGGCGCGAGCGGCATCAGGAGGTGCAGGGCGAGCGCGGCGCCGGTGACGAGCGCCAGGACGCGGCGCGACCACACGTAGTGGGCGGGGCGGCGCAGATACAGCCAGACGAGGAAGGCGAGCGTGGCCGGGAAGTGCACGGCCGCGTAGTACGTGTTCGCAGCCCGTATCAGCGGTTCGCCGTGCAGGAGCAGCTGCTGGATCGTTCCCTCGCCCGGCAGGTGGACCGCGCGCTCGGCGTCCCAGACGCGGTCGGCGTTACGAAAGGCGCGGGACTCGTGGCCGTTGGCGAAGAGCCGGCCGAACTTGTAGACGAGGAAGAGCGCGGTGACGAGCGCGAGCTCGCGCAGGAGGGGCGGTCTGGCGGACTCGCCTCCGTCCCCCTCGCCGCTCCCGTGCCCGTCGAGCGCGGAGGGGGCGGGGGTAGGCGGCAGCCCCGACCCGGCAGGACGTGGTCCTCGTATCCCGCGTATCCCGGCAGCCATCGCGCGGCCCTCTAATCCGTCAAATCGCCAACAAACGGAGTGAGCCTAGATCCGATTTCATCGAGACGCAAGCGTCTCGATACGTTTGCGTCTCGATTGTGCACCCCCTACTCTCGTATGTGCAGAGACAGAGGTGTCCGGGAGGGATCGATGTCCACGTCCGCGTCCACAGCAGCGTCCATGTCGGGGTCGGCGTCCACGGCGGCGTCGGCGTCCACGCCAGGGTCCGCATCCACGCCGGGATCCGCGTCCACGGAGGCCGCCACCGCGGCCGCCCGCCGCAGCAAGATCACGCCGGAGCGCGAGACCGAGCTGTACGACGCCGTGCTCTGCCTGCTCCGCGAGGGCGGATACGACTCGGTGACCATGGAGGGCGTCGCGGCCCGCACCAAGTGCGGCAAGGCCACCCTCTACCGGCAGTGGGGCACGAAGCCGCAGCTCGTCACAGCCGCGCTCGCGCAGCGCCGCTGCACCGTCTTCACCGGCATCGACACCGGCACCCTCGCCGGTGACCTGCGCGAGGCGGGCCGGATCGCCGCCTCCCACCGCGAGCGCGACGCCGAACTCATGGAGGCCGTCGCCCAGGCCTTCATCCAGCACCCAGACCTGCGCGCCGCACTCCGCGAGACCGTCATCGCCCCCGAAGTCGCGGCCATCGACGCGGTCATGGCACGCGCGGTCGAGCGGGGCGAGATCGACGCCGACAACCCCGCCATCGGCCTCGTCGCCCCCTGCTTCCTGGGCATGCTCCGCATCGAGCGGCTCTTCGAGGACCGCTTCACGGACGCCTCGACCATGCGGACCTTCGTCGACGCCGTCCTCCTTCCGGCACTGCGCGTCGAGGGGTGAGTCGCGGGCCGGTCCGTCAGGCTGGACCCATGCCCGCAGAGCCCACACAGCCCGCAGAGCCCACCGGGTCCGTCCGGCCCGCCCCTCGTGTCCGTGTCCGCCGGATCTACGAGACCCCCTCGCCGGACGACGGCGTACGGGTCCTCGTCGACCGGCTCTGGCCGCGCGGACTCGCCAAGACCGACGCCCACATCGACGAATGGCCGAAGGCGCTCACGCCGTCCACGGAACTCCGCCGCTGGTACCACGGAACCGAGGGCGAGTACGAGGAGTTCCGCCGGCGCTACGAGGCCGAACTCGAGGCCCCCGACGCGGCGGCGGCCCTCGACCGACTGAAGACCCTCGCGGCGAAGGAGACAGTGACCCTCCTGACGGCGGCCAAGGACCCGTCGGTGAGCCACACGTCGGTCCTGCTGCGGGAACTCGACCCGGGGGCGGGAAGGGGAGCGGGAGCTTAGGCGTAGGTGCGGGCGTAGCCCTCAGGCCAGGTCGCGTCGCAGCCGGGGCGCCTCCGACGCGGCGTCGACGACGGCCGGGTGGGCGGCTCCGGACGCATCCCCTCCTGCGGCCTCGCTGTCCGCCGAGGCGCGGTCGGCCAACTCCCGTGCCCACGAAGCGAGTCCGCCCGCATCGATCCCGTACGCCGTGGCGGCCTCCAGGCTTCCCGACCCGCCCGCGAGACGCTCGGCGCCGCGCCGCAGCAGCCGCGCCCCGCCCGCCGTGTTGCCGCGGGCGGCATGCGTCAGGCCCACCGCGAGCTGCGCGAGGCCCTGCCACAGGTCACGCTCCGACTCGGGGCCGGACTTCCAGGCGTCCTCGAAGACCTCGTGCGCGTGGAAGGGCATCCCGGCGTCCAGCAGCCGCTGCGCCTCGCGCAGGGTCTCCGCGGGAGTGCGGACGACACCCTCGGGCTGCCGGGGCACGCCCTCGGCGCCGTACGGCAGCGGCCGGCCGAGCCCGTCGCGGGGCCGCGCGCTACGGGCCCGCCCCTCCTCGTCGCGATCCCTGCCGCGGTCACTCGCTGTCCGGTTCACCCGTCCATTGTCGCTCCCGGGGCCGACAGGGCCCGGGCTCGGCGGTCCACCGCACGTCGGACCGCGTGGGTCGCGCGGGCCGGTCATGGCTGCAGCTCCTGTGGGTGAGGAGTCCCGGGCCGGCCTGGAGCTCGCCCACGCGACGGGCTCGGCCACCGCTCTCGCCGAGGCAACGTCCCTGGCCACCGCCCGCGGCGCGGTGACAGCCCGTGCGTCAGCCCACCGTCCGGAGTGAGGTAATGTTTTCCCTGCACGCCGACGCGGGAGAAACCCCGAAGAGACGCGCATCGGGACGTGGCGCAGCTTGGTAGCGCACTTGACTGGGGGTCAAGGGGTCGCAGGTTCAAATCCTGTCGTCCCGACTAGAGGTTCGCCTCGTAGTCGCAGGTCAGGGGCCGTTTCAGAGCAATCTGAAATGGCCCCTCGATCGTTTTCGGGGACCAGCTGGGGACCAGCCGCACGTGACTGTTCCAAAGATGAGGGTTGCGGTGGCACAGGCCAGGGTGAGGGCCTTCTCCACGGCCTCGCTCTAGGCGTTGGTGCCGTGGAGCCACCGTCCTCGACACGAACACGCAGGTACAGGCCGAAACGCTTGCTCACCTGGAGAGTGCTTCTGCCCGTGCAGCCGACAGGACCCCATAGGAGTTCCATCAGTTCAGGTCAGAAGCACTCTCCGTCTTTTTGATCAAGCCGTGGAGTGTCAGGCTGGGTGGCTGAGAACGGTCAGCCGGCGCTGCCGATCAGTTTCCAGGGCTCGTGGTCGGCGTCGGCCCCGGTGCCCGGGGCACTGCCCTTCGTCTCCCACTTGGCCTTCCAGACCTTGCCGTTGTACGTGACCGTGGTCTGCTCGATCGGCTGGCCGGCCGGGGAGTAGACCTTGGTCGCATCCCAGGTCCCGGCGCTGCAGCCACCGGTCGGCGGGGTCGCCGTACCGAGTCCCTTGAGGTTGTCGTTCACCGGCGCGTACGCCGTACCGCCGATCGACAGGCTCGTGTTCACCGGACCGGTGATCGGGAGGAAGTAGATGATCGGCAGGTCGAGCGACTTCCCGGCCGGGATGATCTGGCAGTAGTCCAGTGTCGTGCTGACCCGGTGGAACGTCGTACCGGGCGCCAGCTTCCACTGGCCACCCTGGGCACCGGTCTGCCAGGCGGCGTCCTTGACCAGCGGTGACGTCGAAGCCGGGATGTCGAACGACAGTCTCGTGTCCTTGCCGCCCCCGAGCGTGCGCCCGGTGTTGTTGGTGATCCGGACGGTCGGCTGCAACGGCCACAGGTTCGCCGTGGCGGTCGGGTAGTCGACCATCTCGACGCTCAGGTTGGCGGTCACCGTCGGCGCGGCACCACTGCTGCCGGTGCGCAGACTGTTGTCATAGGCGCCGATATTGCCCAGCTTCTCGTTCAGTCGGGTGGTCAGCGTGTAACCCATCCCGCACGGGGTGTCCGGCTGGACGTCCGCCGGGCAGGAGTAGTCGCCGCCGAGCTCCCACATCATCACGCCGCCCGCACCGGTCGACTTGACCAGATCGGTGACCGCGTCGATGCCCTGCTCGTCCTCGGTCGACAGGAAGACCTTCTTCTCGGCGTTCCACAGCCACGACGTCTTCGTGGTGTCGTCCCAGTACCGGGTGTACTGGCCCGTGCGCCGGTCGGTGACGTCGGTCTCCGGCTTCAGCCCGACGCTCCGTGCGTAGACCGGCGTGATGTTCCTCTCCAGGTTCTTGGTGTGCCACAGCGGGTTCGTCCCGGAGCCGAGCTCGCTGCCGTTGTTGGTCTCGTCGTGCCAGATGTTGTCGATGCCGAAGGCACCGTCACCACACGGTCGCTTGATGCCCGTTCCCGGCTCGCAGCCGCTCGGCTTCCGCGACGTGCCCCACAGACCGTTCGTACCGCCGGTGACGTTCCGCCAGCCGCGCGTGTAGTAGGGCACGCCGATGTTGACGCGCCCGGCCTGCATCGCGCCACGCATGTACTTCATCGCCCAATCGGTGTTGAAGTACCCGATCTTCCCGTACTCCGGAGTGGCGTACTGATCGGACAGCTCCGGGTCCTTGCCGTCGTCGAACAGCGCCGCGTTCGGACCCACGACGTCGTTCCAGGTGCCGTGGTAGTCGTAGGCCATCAGGTTGGTGAAGTCCTGGTGGTCCAGAGCGGTCTGGTTCGCCATCCCGCGGGCCAGATAGCCGGAGGCCGACGAAGCCGAGGTGAGCAGGTAGTACTTGTTGTCCGCGACCGAAGCCCTGTTCAGCGAGTCCCGCAGCGTCTTCATCAACGCGGCGTACGTCGTGGGCAGACCCTTGCGACGCGGGTTCGACACCGCCCAGTCGGTCGGATTGCCGGTGTCCTCGAGGACTGTGGGGTACTCGAAGTCGATGTCGACGCCGTCGAACCCGTAGGTCCGCAGGAAGTCCACGACCGAGCTGGAGAACGTGTCGATCCCGCCCTGGTTGACGGAGCCGTCGGCGTTGGTGGTCATCGCGTAGAAGCCACCGGAACCGGCCCAGCCACCGACCGAGATCAGTGTCTTCACCCGCGGGTGCAGGCGTTTGTACTTCGTCAGCAGGTTGAAGTGCCCCTTGTAGGGCAACGAGGGATCCATCTCGGCGCCGACCTCGCCTGGCCACTCCCTCTGGGTGGCGTTCGAGTCGACCTCGATCCGGTTGTTCTCCACCGACGCGAACGCGTAGTTGAGGTGGGTCACCTTCGACCACGGGATGTTCTTCACCAGGTAGTGCGGCGTGCCGTCGGCGCCCGTGCGACCACCGTTGAAGTAGCCCACGACCCGGCGGTCCCGGCCCTGGCCGAGCCATTCCCGGCCGTCGCTCTGATAGACCTTGCAGTACGGCGTCGCCACACCCGGTGTGGCCGCAAGACCGTCCGGCCGGCAGTCGCCGGACGCACCCGGCCGCGGACCGCCGTCGTCGCCACCGGGGTGCGACTCCATCGGGTCACCGGCACCACCGTTGACACCGAGATCACCGGCACCGCCGTCGCTGCGGCTGCCATCGCCGTAGCTCGGCACCAGCCAGCCCTCGATGTCACCGGCATCACTCGCCACGGCCGCCTTGACGGCGGTTTTCGCCGTCGTACCGGAGCGGATCATGGCGAAGTCCTTGATCCCGTCGCCGTCCAGGTCGGCGAAGGTCCCGACGGTGCCCTGGAACGGATCGTCCGCGCGGATCACGCCCAGCGACTTCCAGCCCTTGGTGACGCTCCACGGAGCGCCGGTGTTCTGCCAGGCCCGGACCTCACCGGTGGTGAACTCGACCCGGACCGTGTCGGCCTTGCCGTCACCGGTGATGTCGGCGAAGGCGACCTGCGCGCCGCGAGCCTCCCCGGGAGTGCCGAAACCCTCGACCTTCTCCCAGCCGCCCGGAGTCGGCATTCCCTTGCCCTTGTTCTGCCAGGCGGTCGGGAAGCTCATCCGGTCCAGCGTGATCAGGTCGTCGCGGCCGTCACCGTCGATGTCGGTGAAGTACAGCTCCGGCTCGTAGACGAGGTTGTTCGCGACGATCGTCGGGCTGTCCCAACTGATCTTGCCGCCGCTGCTGGTGTTCCGTGCCATCCGCATCGCGGGGATGCCGGTCGGCGAGTCGGGCGGGTACAGGATCCGGATGTAGTCGTCCTTGCCGTCAGCGTCCAGGTCGGCGAAGTAGACCCGGTCCGGGTCGGTCCCGCGGTCGGTCGGGCTGATGTCGCCCAGCGAGACGGCGGCCTTGCGCGGGTCGTCGTTGCGCCAGCCGGTCACCCTGCCGTCCGTACCGACCACCGCGTAGTCGGCCTTGCCGTCGCCGTTCAGGTCGGGGAACGCGATCTTCGAACCGGCCGCTGCGGCGTCCCGGATCTTGCCGATCGGCTCCCAGACGTACGAGCGGCCGCTGATCATGCGCTGCAGGACCGCGATCCGAGCGCCTTCGGCGAAGGCGTCCGCGATCTTCCGGTGGCCGGCGTCGGTCGGGTAGATCTCGTGGGTGATGTCCTGCGGGGTGACCGCCCCGAGGTCGACCAGCACCAGCCGTGCGCCGCCCTTGATCTTGGCGTAGGCGATCGTGCGGAGCTCGCTGTTGTAGGCGTCGATCCGGGCCTGGTACGTCGGGTTCGTCGACGGCGGCAGGGTCCCGAGCAGGACCGTGGTCGTCGGCGAGGCCCGGTGGATCTCGTCCAGGAAGTTCCGCATCTTCCCGGCCGTCGCCGCACCGTCGGCACCACCGGCCAGGTCGGCCGTGCCCGCGACCAGGGTCATCAGGTTCGGCCGCAGTGTCCGCAGCGCGGGGATCGACTCGGCCTTGATGGCGTCGACGCCCTTGCCGTCGAACCCCATGTGGTCGGGGTCGCCCCGCTTGCCGTTCTTCAGCTCACCGACGAAGTCCGTGCGTTTGAAGACGAGCTCGGCCACGGTGCCACCGATCACCGCAACGGTGGTCAGGCCGCCCAGGATGGCCTTCAGGTAGTCCCGGAAGCCACCGTCGTCGGTGCTGTGCACGCCGGCCGTGATCCCGTCACCGGTCGGCATCACCCGGAGCTCGTCGATCGCGCCGGGCGACGGGCTGGGGCCGGGCGGCGGGCTGGTGCCGCCCGCGTTGAGCCGGCCGGACTGGGTCGGCCGGTGGTCGGAGTTGCCCTCGGGCCGGACCGAGACCGTCAGCGCGTGGGCGAAGTGGGTGGTGACGAAGTAGTCCAGCTCACCACCTTCCTGGTGGGTCCCCTGCCCCGAGCCGTGGATCCGCATGGTCGGCGGGAAGCTCGTCCGCTCCTCGAGGACCTCCGGCTCGACGTTGAAGTCGCCACCGACCGTCGCGTTGTAGGTGACGCCACGCTGGTTCCCGAGGCTCTCGATCCGGTCGTCGATGGCGTCCAGCAGCGTCCCGGAGTCGCCGCCACCGCCGGACAGGCCGTGCACGGTGAAATACCACTCGTTGCCGAACCGCGCGCCGAGCGCGTTCCGGCCGGCGTCGATCGGGTTGCCGACGACGATCAACTCGTCGGGCGCCTCGCTGAGGACGAGCGCGTTGTTGACCCGGCCGCCGATCCGGCGCGGGTTGGTCGCGTCGTCGGCGGTCTGCAGGAAGTAGACCTCACGGGTCGGGATGGTGCTGCGGTAACCGCTGTCCACGATCCAGGTCCGGTGCAGCACGGTGAACTGATGCGTACCGCCCTGGCTGTCGGTCGTGGTGAAGGTCTGGTCGGGCTGTGCGTCGCTGTTCTCAGGCGGGTGCGGGCCGACCTCCTGAAGCATCAGGATCGGCACCTGCAACGCCAGCCGCTGGACCGTGGTCCATTTGCTGCCGCTCTGTGCCTTGTTGTCGGCACCCTGCATGTTCCAGGTGATCAGGGGCGTGGTGGCCGGAGGGAAGTCGGTGGCGGCGGCCGGAACGACAAGCGACGCCGTCAACCCGGCCATCACCGCCACTGTGGAGATTAATCGGCGGAACAAGAGTCCCTCTTCTCATTCAACAGATCGGGAACGAGTGAATCGTTGGAAGGTGCATGGTTCTCGACCGCAAGCCTCCAGCGTTCATGAGGATCCGTCAGCTCGCCACGCGCCCTGTGGCGAGTTCTCGTCGTGACATCGGAGTCCGGGCACGGCTGGGCACGCGGCTGTCGCGTCGGGTGGGCGCCGGGTTCCACAGCTGCGGTGGGCCTCTGTTCTGCCCGCAGGGGCGGGTAGGTGCGGGTCAGCCGGGGCCGGGAGGGCGTAGAGCCGGCCCAGGGCGTCGGTGATCACGTCGGTCCAGGGCCGGTGTCCGGCAAGGAGAAGGACGCGGCGGCGGCCGGCGGCGACGAGTTGGGCGGCGGCGAAAGGGCGGAGCCGCAGGAGGCGGGGCTGCCAGGGCCGGGCCACTCACCGCAAGCATCGGCAACCAGGCGGGTCTAGGCCCTGTCGTCAAACTCCCGCCTGCCCCGCGACGCCATGCACGCGCTCTCGCCGCACCGGGCGCAAGCCCGGGTACTCCAGTACGAGGACTTGTGCCCGGTGCGCCGAGAGCACGCACCTGACGCCGCGGGGCCGCCCTTCGGGCGACGACGGGAGTTTGACGACAGGACCTAGTCTTCTGAGTCAGGAATTCTGTTCAGATAAGAGGCGAGGCGTTCCAGGATCTCGTCTGCGGTCTTGGTCCAGACGTAGGGCTTTGGATCGGTGTTCCATGCCGCGATCCAGGTCCGGATGTCCTGCTCCAGGGCCTGAACGGTCTTGTGAACGCCTCGCCGTATCTGCTTGTTCGTCAGCTCGGCGAACCATCGCTCGACCAGGTTGAGCCAGGACGATCCGGTGGGCGTGAAGTGCAGGTGGAACCGGGGATGCGCCAGGAGCCAGGTTTTGATCGCCGGGGTCTTGTGGGTGGCGTAGTTGTCCAGCACCAAATGGATCTCGAGAGCGGCCGGGACTTCCTTGTCGAGCTTGATGAGGAACTTCTTGAACTCCTCGGCCCGGTG
>NZ_JBVHZJ010000008.1:0-129913 GCF_055574655.1 Streptomyces sp. NPDC029956
CCCCGCTGCCTTCCTCCCCCCCCCCCCCCCCCCCCCCCCCTTCCCCCCCCCCCCCCCCCCCCCCCCCCCCCCCCCCCCCCCCCCCCCCCCGCGCCCTGACGGAATGCCCGCCGCTGACCCTGGTGCCGCCGATGCGCCTGGAAGTCGTGCAGGTGGAAGAGGGCGGGACCGTACTGCTGCTGACGTTGCATCACACCGCTCTCGACGCCCCTTCGGGGCTGCGGGTGCTCGCCACGACCGCCGAACGGTACGGCGGCACGGCAGCCCTCCCGGTTCCCGGGCGGGTCCGGCCGGAGCCCTCGGGTCCGGCTCCGAGCGGGACCGGTGCCACCGGCCGCACCGTACGGGCACGGCCCGTACGGGTCGCGCCGGACTCCCGCCCCGGGTTCGTACGCGCGCGTGCCGTGGGCAACGACATGGTCCAGGCGGACCTGCCCGTTCCGCGGCGTGCGGCGCGAGACGGAAGCCTGCCGCCCTGGACCGTCAACGACCAACTCCTCGTCGCCACCTCACTGATGGTGGGGCGCTGGAACCTCTCGCAGGGCCGGCCGGCCGGTCCGGTGCGGCTCACGATGCCCGTGGACGACCGTCCGCGCGGTACCGACATGCCGATGGGCAACGGGACCCGGCTCGTCGAGGTGGCCATGACCTCCGAGGACCCGCGCGACACGGAACTGCTGCTCGGCGACCGGCCGGACCCGGAGGCCGTGACCCGGCTGCTGCGCACCACCGCACGGCGCACCGGCGCGCTGAAGTCGGCCGACGGCACCCCCATGGGCGCGGGGGCGAGCCTGCTGACCGCACCGCTGCTGCCGGTCGGTGTCCGCGGCGTGCTCACCCGTGGCGCACGGCGGGCGGCGGCGTCCTGGACGTCGACGGCGCTGGTCACCAACATCGGACGCGTGCCGTACGCGCTCGACTTCGGCGACGCGGGACGGGCGACGGCCCTGTGGTTCTCCGCACCGGCGCGAATGCCGAGGGGGCTGAGCGTGGCGGCGGCTTCCACCGGCGGGCGACTGCACGTGACGTTGCGCTGGTCGCGGGCGCTGCTCGGTGACGCGGCAGGCGCGGAACTGGCGGTCCTGTTCGCGGAGTCGCTGTCGGCGACGTCCTTCCCGCAGGACGACACACCGTGTCCGGACGCCACACCGACGGAAACCCGCTCCACAGGACAACCACAAGAGGCCGTGATGACCATCTCAGCCACCGACCCGGCAGCCACCGACCCGGCAGCCACCGGCTCGGAAGGAGCCGGCTCGGAAGGAGCCGACAAGTCGCCAGCGAAGAAGGAGACTTCACCGTCCCCGCCCACCCCCGGGCTGCGGGACTTCTACGAGAACCCCACCGTTCCCGTCGCCTCCGGGGAGGCCCGGACCCTGCGGCAGGCCCGGATGCTGGCCGACGCGCTCGGCCCCGTGGGGCCCGGCCGCCCGGCCGCGACCGTGCTGGACGTGGGCTGCGGGGACGGTTCGGCGGGCGCGATCGCGGCTCGCGTACTCGGCGGGCACCGCATCGTGGGGATCGACTGGTCGCAGGACGCCCTGTGCCGGGCGGCCCCGCGCCTGAGCCAGGTCGTCCGCGGCGAGCTGACCGGCAGCGGGCTGCCGTTCGCCTCCGACAGTGCCGACGCCGTCCTGTTCAGCGAGGTCGTCGAACACCTTGTCGACCCGGACAGTGCCCTCGACGAACTGCGCAGGGTCCTGCGCCCCGGCGGGCATCTCATGCTCTCCACACCGAACCTCGGCGCCTGGTACAACCGCGCGCTGCTGCTCGCCGGAGTCCAGCCGGTGTTCTCCGAGGTGAGTCTGCGGCGCATCCACGGCAGACCGGGCAGCGAGGTCGTGGGCCATCTGCGGCTGTACACGGCACGCGCGTTGCGCGAGTTCGTGGCCGCGTCCGGGTTCGAGGTGGTGACGTTCGCCGGCGCGCCGTTCCACGGAGTCCCGCGCCCGCTCCGGCCGCTGGACAGGCTGGCCTGCGGGGTGCCGTCCCTCGCGTCCATCCTCCTCGTGCATGCGAGAAAGGTGTAGTCCGTGGTGTGGGGTGTGGCCGCCGCGCTGGTGGCGAACGTCCTGTACAGCACCGGCTTCGTCCTGGAGAAGCGGGCACTGGCCGGCATGCCGCCGTTGAGCGCCGCACAGCCGGGCCGGGCCCTCCGGCTGCTGGCCGGCCGGCCCTTGTGGATCTGCGGGGCCGTGGCACTCGGCCTGGGGTTCGCCGCCCAGCTGGCCGTCTACCGCACCCTGCCGATCGCCGCCGCCCAGGGTCTGTTCCTGTCCGGTCTCGTCCTCCTGATCGTGCTTTCGTCGGTGGTGCTCGGCGAGCGGCCCTCCGGCCGCGAGCGGCGTGCGGTGGCCGTCATCGGTCTGGCGCTTGCGATGGTGGTGGCCTCGCTGTACGAGACCAGCGAGGAGATCAGCCGTACCGCTCCCACCGGAATCCTGCTGACCCTGTGCCTTCCGACCCTCGCGGCCGGTCTCGTGCTCTACGCGGCCGCGGAGCGGCGCGCCCGCCGACGGCATCGGCAGCCGACCACCGGAGTGGCCTACGCGGTCGCCGTCGGTCTGATCTACGGCGTCAGCTCGCTCGCGATCAAGGGCGTCTCCGGACAGCTGGACACCGAGGACCTCGTGAGCTCCGTGCCCGCCGTGCTGGCCTCCCCGTACCCGTACCTCCTGCTGCTGACAGGCGTCAGCGGACTGGTGCTGTCGCAGACCGCTCTGCAGCGCTGCCGGGCGTCCCTGATCGTCCCGGTGTGCTCGACCGTGAGCTGCGTGTTCTCCATCGTGAGCGGCACGATCGCGTTCGACGAGCCGCTGCCCGACGACCCGTTGCGGCTGTTACTGCGTCTCGGCGGCACCGTACTGGCGCTGACGGTCCTGCTCACCCTGCCACGACACGAGGCGCACACCCCCACTCCCGAAGGAACCCGCTCATGAAGCCCGACAGCCCGCTGCTGAAGATCCTCGCCTGCCCGCTCGACAAGGGGCCGCTGATCCTGGACGAGATCGGCGGCGCGCTCTACAACCCGCGCCTGCGCCGGCACTACCCGATCGTCGACGGCATCCCGCAGCTGCTCCCCTCGTCCGGTGTGCCCGCCGTCGGGAGCGAACACGACGAGTGAGGTTCTCCCGGCCCACTGCGTGACAGCCCGGTCATGGCGGGCCTCGCGGTCTCACCGGCGGCGGCCGAGGACGGGAGCGGGGCGCGGCGACCTGGGCGTTCGGCTAGGTCGGGCCGGCGACGCAGTCGTGGCAGTTCCGCGCTGCTCCCGCCGTCCGACCGCGGTCGGCTTGCAGGGCGGCGGCGACCGTCGCATAGTCCGAGGTATGGACGCGCGCGAGGCGGCGCTCCGGCAGGCGTACGACCATGCTGTCCGGTGGCTGGCGAGCCTGCCCGACCGCCGGATTCCCGCCCGCGCCTCGGTCGACGAGATCGTGGGCGCGCTCGGTGCCGAACTGCCTGCCGGCCCCGGCAGGCCCGCGGACGTCGTCGACCTGCTGGCCACGGCCTGTGAGCCGGGGCTCACCGCGTTCCCCAGCGGCCGCTTCTACGGGTTCGTGGTGGGCGGCACCGAGCCGGCCGCGCTGGCTGCCGACTGGCTGGTCAGCGCCTGGGACCAGAATTGCGTGATGCGCACCGTCTCGCCCGCGTACGCGGCGGCGGAGGAGATCGCCGGCGCCTGGTTGCTCGATCTGCTCGGCCTGCCGAGGGACAGCTCGGTGGGCTTCACCACGGGTGCGACGATGGCGAACTTCACGTGCCTGGCCGCCGCGCGGGACACGGTGCTGCGGCGCGTCGGCTGGAACGTCGCCCGCGACGGCCTCGCAGGTGGCCCGCCCGTGCGTGTCGTCGCCGGCGAGTCCCGGCACATGGCCGTCGATCTGGCCTTGCGCTACCTCGGGCTCGGTCGGCCCGAGCCGGTGGCGGCGGACGATCAAGGACGCATCGAGCCCGAGGCCCTGCGGGAGGCGCTGACGGCGGGCGGACAGACCCCCACGATCGTGATCCTCCAGGCCGGCGACATCCATTCCGGCGCCTTCGACCCCTTCGCCGCGAGCATCCGCGCGGCGCGCGCGTCAGACGCCTGGGTGCACGTCGACGGCGCGTTCGGACTGTGGGCAGCGGCCTCACCGCGCTTCGCCCATCTGACGGCGGACTGCGCGCACGCGGACTCCTGGGCGACGGACGCCCACAAGACGCTGAACGTCCCCTACGACTGCGGACTCGCGATCGTGCGCGACGCGTCCGCGCTCCGGGCGGCGATGGGCGAGCGTGGCGACTACCTCATCCAGCACGAGCACGGCGACCCCATCGACAAGGTGCCCGAACTCTCGCGGCGCGGAAGAGCGTTCACCGTGTGGGCCGCCCTCAGGTCCCTCGGCCGGTCAGGCGTCTCCGACCTCGTCGAGCGGCTGTGCCGCCACGCCTCCGCGTTCGCCGCCGGCATCGCCGGGATCGACGGCGCCACCGTTCTCAACGAGGTCGCGTTCACACAGGTCTGCGCCGAGTTCGGCAGCGACGGACGCACCGACCGGGTACTCGCCCGGCTGCTCGACGACGGCACCGCGTGGATCAGCGGCTCCACCTGGCACGGCAGACGCGTCATGCGCATCTCGGTGAGCAACTGGTCCACCACCGACGACGACGTGGCCCGCACACTCGACGCGATCCGGCACGCGGCCGCCGACACCTGACACCCGTCGAACCGCCCGTCGCAACGCCCGTCGAACCGTCCGTCGCACGCAGCGCGCTGCCCCACTCACGAGCTCGTGCACGGCAGGCGGTGAGACATCGGGCCGTCGATGACCGGGCCCCACCGAACGGGCACGGACGGGTCGGCCGGCGGGGACAAGGCTCAGGCGAGGGCGTTTACCGCGAGGGCGAAGGCCCGGGGAAGCCGGGCCGCGGTCGGCACGATCTTGTCTGCCAGTCGAGGGCGTTGTCGAGCTCGCAACAGGCACTCGGTCAGCAGCCGATGCCGGAGGGTCGCCTGTTTCCACGCAGCCTCGTACGCGCGGGGCGAGCCGCGACGCAGCTGATCGACCAGGACCCTGGCACCGGCGAGAGCCAGTGAGACGCCCTCACCGGTCAGCGCGTCGATGTAGCCGGCGGCATCGCCCACCAGCAGGACCCGCCCCTGGACGCGAGCGCGGACCTTCTGGCGGAGGGGACCCGCACCACGCACGGCGCCGACCGCGGCCTGTCGCGGCAGGGCGGCCGCGAGTTCGGGGAAGCCGGCCAGCTGTTCGTCGAACGGCGCACGCAGTGAGGTCAGGAGCGCCACGCCCAGGAGCTGTGGCCCGAGCGGGGTCACGTACGCCTCGCCGTGGGGACCCCAGTGGACCTCGACGTACGAGGAAGGCGGCGCCACGGCGTAATGCCGGCGCAGCCCGTAGCGCGGGACACCCTCGCCGGGCATGCCGAGCCCGAGCGAACGTCGCACCGGCGAGTGCAGTCCGTCAGCGGCGACGAGCCACCTGGCGCGCACACCCGTGGCACCGTCGGAGACGCCGGCGGTGTCCTGACGCACGTCCCGCACGCGTACCGGCAGGACGGGGACTCCGGCGGCGACGACGGCCGCGTGCAGGGCGGCGTGCAGGACGGTGCGCCGCACTCCGAGGCCGGGGCCGAGCCGGAACTCCGCCTGGGCGTGGTGCGGGCCCTGCCGGTAGCGGATGCCGACGATCGGGCGGCCCGGCACGTCCAGTCCCAGCGCGCTCAGTTCCCTCACCGCCCCAGGCATCAGCCCCTCTCCGCAGGCCTTGTCGACGGGCAGGCGTCGCGGCTCCGCCAGGACGACGTCCAGCCCCGCCCGCACCGCGTACAGCGCGGTGGCAAGACCCGCGGGGCCGCCGCCCGCGATCAGCAGATCGTGCATGCGGCTCACGCCACGCCCACCCGCCCCAGGGCGGTGTTCTCACACCGGATGCGGACGGTGAGCAGCGCCGCGTTGGCCACGGTGAAGGCGGTCGCTGTCAGCCACGCGGAGTGCACCAGGGGCAGTGCCACGATCTCCGCCACGACCGCGACGTAGTTCGGGTGGCGCGCGAAGCGGTACGGTCCTGCCCGCACGAGACGGGCTCCGGGGACCACGATGACCCGCGTGTTCCAGTACGGGCCCAGGGTCGTGACACACCACCAGCGCAGCGCCTGGGCCAGGACGACCACGACCAGCATGGTCCAGCCGAGTGCGGGCAGGAACGGCCGGTGGGCCAGCCAGGCCTCGGTCAGACAGCTCGCGAGCAGAGCAGTGTGCAGGGCCACCATGACCGGGTAGTGACCGCTGCCGTACTCGACCCCGAGACGGGCCAGGGTCCAGGCCGCGTTGCGTCGGGCCACGACGAGTTCGACGAGGCGTTCCGCGGCGACGGCCGCCAGGAGAAGCGTGTACCAGAGCATGTTCCGTGATTCCTCACCAGCGCAGGAGGACGAACTCGACGCAGAAGCCGGGGCCCATCGCCATCATCAGGCCCCACGAGCCCGGTGAAGGAGGGGCGTTGGTGGTGACGTCCTCCAGGATCCGCAGTACCGAGGCGGAGGACATGTTCCCCGACACGGCCAGGGCCCGGCGAGCCGATTCGAGGGCATCGTCGGGAAGGTCCAGGGCGTGTGCCACCGCTGTGAGGATCCGCGGTCCCCCGGGGTGGCAGATCCAGGTCCCGATGTCGTCCGGAGTCAGGCCGTGGACGGCCAGGAAGTCCCGGAGGTCCGGGCCGATCCGGGCTCCCACGACGTCGGGGATGGCGGCGTCCACCACCGGTCGGAACCCTCCTGCACCGATCGTCCAGCCCAGTAGGTGCTCGGTGTCCGGGTAGAGGAGGCTGCGGGTGGCCACCACCACCGGGCGACCGGACCGGTGGTCGCCGGCCCGCGCGGCATGCGCGACGACCGCCGCCGCGCCGTCGCCGAACAGGGCACCGGCGACGAGGTTGGCCGGCGAGTCGTCACGCTGCTGCAGGGTGAGTGAGCACAGCTCCACGCTGAGCAGCGCGGCCACCTCGCCCTGGTGGCCGCGCAGGTAGTCGTGGAGCCGGGCGAGACCGGCCGCTCCCGCAACGCAGCCGAGCCCGAACACGGGGATCCGCTTCACGTCCGGCCGCATGCCCATGCGTGAGGCGAGCCGGGCGTCGAGCGACGGCGCGGCGATTCCGGTGATGGAGGTGCACACCAACAGATCCAGTTCCGAGGGTGCCAGCCCGGCGGCTTCGAGCGCGGACGTCAGAGCCCGTTCCCCGAGTTCCAGACCGGCCGTCATCCATGCCGCGTTCGTCTCGCCGAAGTCGCCCAGAGACGCGTACTGGTCGATGGGTAGAGCGAGGTGACGGGTCCGCACCCCGGCGGCTCCGTGCAGGCGGCGCAGCACTGTGCGGTCCGCTCCGGGGGCCAGGCAGAGGTCGCCGATCAGCTCGGTGAGTTCGTCCTGGGCGTACCGATGCTCCGGCAGGGCCGTTCGGACGGCGGCGACGACGCTCTGCCGCCCGTCGGGATAGGGCCGCGCATCTCCGGCGCCGTCGGCATGCACCGCCGGAGGCGTGACGGGGGCGAGCCGGTCGGCTGTGGGGACACGCATCCGGGATGTCTCCTCACGACCGACGGCGCGATTACCTTGCTCCCGTGTCTCTATACCTCCCTGGTCTTCCGGTGCGAGCGACACACCGGCTCGCGACGCTGCTCCACTCGTGCCACCCGGAGCCGACGCTCGCGGTGACGGTGTTCGTCACCGCCCTGGCCGCCGCGTCAGGGCGGGGACCGGGGGCTGTCATGGCGGTCGGAGCGGCGGTGCTCGCCGGTCAGCTCTCGATCGGATGGTGCAACGACGCGGTGGACGCCGGCCGGGACTCCGCCAGCGGTCGGCGGGACAAACCGATCGCGGCCGGGGCTCTGCGCCCACGGACGGCCGCCACGGCCGCCGTGGTGGCGCTCGTCGCCTGTGTGCCGCTCTCCTTGCTCAGCGGCCCTGCCGCCGCGGCGGTCCACCTCACGGGCGTGATCGCCGGCGGGTGGGCGTACAACCTGGTCCTGAAGGGAACCGCGGTCTCCCCCGTGCCGTACGCCGTCGGGTTCGCGTCCCTGCCCGCATTCGTGACGCTCGGCCCGCCGACGCACGCCTGGCCTGCCTGGTGGGCCGTGGTCACGAGTGCCCTGCTCGGCGTCGGCGCCCACTGGGTGAACGCGCTGCCGGACATCGCGGACGATCTCGCGACGGGCGTCCGCGGTCTGCCCCAGCGCCTCGGCCCCGAGGCCTGTCGCCGACTCTCACTGGTCACGATGCTGGCCGCGGTCGTTATCGTCACCGTGTGCCCGCCCGGGACGGCAGGGGCGACAGGCTGGGCGTGTGCGACGGCAGCGGGATGTGTCGCGGCGATCGGTACTGTCCCGAGGTGGCGCGAGGGAAGCCGATGGCCGTTCCGGGCCGCGATCGTGGTTGCGGGGCTGGCCGTCGTGCAGCTGCTGTCACGGGGCTCTGCCATCGTCTGAGGCCGGAGAGCAGGTTGGGTTCGCTCACGCGTCGGCGAACGAGGCAGGGGCGTCGTGCCCGAGGTCGTCCCGGCACTCTACGGCTGGGCGCTTGCGGGGGTACGCACGGCGAGCAGGACGATGTCGTCTTCGGGTACCGGGTGCGTCAGCCGGTCGTTGATCCGGTGGAGCAGTTCGTTCAGTGGTCGGTGCCCGTGGCGGGCGAGCAGGGCGATGAGCTGCGCGACGGCTTGGTCCATGTCATGGCCGCGACGTTCGACGAGCCCGTCGGTGTAGAGCAGGAGCGTCGAGCCGGGAGACAGGGGGCGTCGGTGCTCCGTCCGGGCGAACGGGCCGAGTGACCGGTGCAGCAGTACGTCGTGCTCGAGCAGCTGGGTCACGTGTCCGTCGGGCGTGCGGAGCAGGGGCGGCGGGTGGCCGGCGTTGGACCAGGTCAGCATCCAGTCGGGGCTGCCGTCGGCGGGGTCGAGTCGGGCATGTACCAGGGTGCCGCTGGTCTCCATGGGCAGCACCGAGCAGGCCGCGTCGAGGGCGGTGAGCGCGGTGGCCGGGCTGTGGGGAGGATGGTCGAGGGTCGCCTGCCGCAGCATGCTGCGGACCTGCCCCATGATCGTGGCGGCGTGCATGTCGTGGCCGGTGATGTCACCCACCGTGACCATGAGTGCCGTGGCCTCACCGTCGGAGGCGTGAGCACGGGGCAGGTGGTAGGCGTCGTACCAGTCTCCGCCGATCATGTGGTCGTCCGCGGCCGGCTGGTAGAGGGCGCTGATCTCGACGGGGTCGGTGAGGGGGAGGTCGGTGAGCAGGGCGGCCTGGAGCTCCCGGGCGACGGAGATCCTCTCGTCGAGGTACAGGGCGCGTTCCACCGCCTGCGCGATGTAGCCGGACGCGGCGGTGAGCGTGGCCCGCTCGGTGACGCCCACCTGGTGCCGCTTGGCCCAGCAGATCGCGAGGACGCCCAGAAGGGCGCGGCTGCCCCAGAGCGGCAGGCACAGCATCGTGGTGAAGCCCGTGCGGTCGAAGAGGTCGGCTGCCTCGGCGCCGTAGCCGGCGGCCACTGCTGCGCGGTCGGCGACGAACACCGTACGCCGCTCACGCAGGGCCTGGGTGCTCGGGAGGAAAGCCCCGTCTGCGGGCAGGTCGAGGATTTCGCGTTCCACGGCACGAGCGCCGTCGGGGTCGGGGACCCAGTGCAGGTCGTCCTTCCCGGCGACCAGCAGCCCCACGTAGGAGGGCTTGCCGACACCGCCGAAAAGGTCCCTCAGGCGTCGTCGCACGTCCTCGAGACCGGACGTCTGGGCCAGCTCCTCCGACGCCCTCAGCAGCAGCTCGGCATGGTCCAATCCGGCCTGGGCTTCATGTTCCAGGCGTTGGGCGTCACTCCGGGCATGCTCGGCGGCGGCCCGCGCGGTCTCCAGCACCTGCTGCGCGGACCGGCTCTGGGCCGACAGGATGCGCAGACACAGCTCCGCGGAGCACGCCGCGGTCAGGTCCTCCAGGTCGGACAGCTCCCCCGGCCCCCATGCTCGTGGCTGATGGTCGATGGCGCACAAGGAGCCCAGCACGACCCCGTCGGCGTCGGTCAGCGGCATTCCCGCGTACGCGGCGACTCCGAGGTCCGTCACGGCTGGGTGGGTGGCGAACCGCTCGTCCGAGGGGGCGTCCGACACGGTCAGGGGCCGCCCCGAGGCCACCACGTAACGGCAGAACGAATGCGAGAGTGGCAGCGTGCGTCTCCCCGCCCATGGCTCCGGCAGGCCGATCAGGCCGGGCAGGATCTGCCGGTCCTCCTCCACCAGCGAAACGAAGGCCACCGGCACGCGGAGCAGCCGTGAGACCAGCCGGGCGAACCGATCCATCCCGGTGTCGGAAGCGGCCGTCAGACCGGCCCAGCGCAATGCCCGCTGCTGGGCGTCGACGGGGTCCGCTTCAGGTTCCCGGCCCTGCTCCGGCATCCCACCTCCGGACCCCTGCTCGTCCCGAAGCCTTCAACGGCATCGTAGGGCCGTCGGGGCTGTCGGTCGCGCCGGAAGGCGCCGACGGGGGCGGGGAGAGCCTTACCGGCCCTACTGCCGAGGCAGTGGCCGATGCAGTGGTTGTGCACCTCGCCGTCGGCCGGGTCGGGTTCCGGGAGGGCACGGGGGTTGCCCGTGGGGCGGTGGCGTGCCGAGCCGGGCCCCGGAAGGGCACACACGTGGGGTGTGCCGCCGCCACGAATAAGCCGTCCATCTCCTTCTCGGAGGTGAGGCCCGCTTCGTAGGGAAGATTCGGCGCCGGGCCTTTCGCCGGCATGTGGGGAGGAGACCGGGGCACACGGTGTTCCGGAGGTGACAATCATGGTTCCCGTGCTTCTCGTTCTTCTGCTGATCCTGCTTCTCTTCGGTGCCGGATTCGCACTGAAGATTCTCTGGTGGATCGCGATCGCCCTGCTCGTCGTCTGGCTGCTCGGATTCGTCGCCCGCCCCAAGTCCGGTAGTGGCAGGTGGTATCGGTGGTAGGGATCCGTTCGACCGATCCGCGCCGGAATCCCCTCCGGATGAGGCGAATAGGGGGATGAAAGCCGGGTAGGCGGAATTTCGACGAGACGTGAAGTGCGTCGCGCACGACGTACGGAAAGCAGAGACGGCGGGAATCTCCTCGCCGTCCTCCCTTTACCGGAGGAGTTGTTTTCGCGTGACTGAGCATGGGTGGAGTTTCAAGTCGACCTCGGGCCACCTGGCCGGTGCCGATCTCACCGGCTACAAGGTGGAGGCCACCGACGGGAGCATCGGCAAGGTCGACAAGCACTCCGACGAGGTCGGTGACGCCTACCTGGTCGTGGACACCGGCGTGTGGATCTTCGGGAAGGAGGTCCTCCTGCCGGCGAGCACGGTGACCCGGGTCGATCCGGAGGACCGGAAGATCTTCGTCGACCTGACCAAGGAGCAGGTCAAGGACGCCCCCGAGTTCCACCGTGAGAAGCACCTCGGCGACTCGGGGTACCGCGAGGAGCTGGGCACGCACTACGGCCTCCCGCCGTTCGGCGGACACCCGCTCTGATCACCGGGCGCGGTGTGGGGGTGTGGGGCCCGAACTCGTCGAGTTCGGGCCCTCAGACGTGTTGGGCGCGGTGGAAGAGGGCGTGCAGTCCATGCCGGCGCAGCGCAGCCCGGGCGGCGTTCGCGCCCGGCGCGCCATGGACACCGCCGCCCGGGTGGGCGGCCGCGGAGGCCAGGTAGAGGCCCTTGACGGGGGTCTCGGGACGGCCTGTGCCGGGTGTCGGACGGAAGATCGCCTGCTGGTGCAGGGCGGTGGTTCCGTTGTTGATGGCGCCGTTGTGCAGATTCTCGTCCAGGGCCTGGAGAGTGGCCGGGGCCAGGATGCGGCGGGCACGGATCAGCGTCCGGAAGCCGGGCGCGTAGCGTTCCACCTGAGCTTCCATGCGATCGGCCATGGCCTCCTGCTCGCCGGCGTCCCACCGGCCGGTGATGCCGTCGGGGCCCGCGTCGGCGGTGATGCGCTGAGGGAGGTGGGTGTAGGCCCATGCCGATTCCGTACCGGCGGGTGAGCGCCGGGGGTCGGCGGTCGTCATCTGCCCGAAGAGGGCGAACGGCTCGTCGGGGACGTGCCCCGTGGCGAGCTGGGCGGCGAACCGGGTCAGGCCGTCCACGCCGTCGGCCAGGTGGACCGTGCCCGCGCCGACCGCTCCCCGCGCCGTCCACGGCACCGGACCGCTCAGCGCCCAGTCGACCTTGAAGGTCGCGAGATCCCAGTGGAAGCGCTCCAGATCCCGTACGAGGCGGGGCGGGAGGTGTTCCTCGCCCACGAGATCGCGGTACAGGGACGGGGCCGAGGTGTCGGCCAGTACGGCACGGAGCGCGTCGACCGTCTCACCTCCCGCGCTCCTGACACCGACCGCCGTGCCCCCACGCACCACGACCGACGCGACGCGCTCACCGCAGCGCAGGACACCCCCGCGGCGCCGGAAGCGGCTCACCAGCGCGGCGGTCAGCGCGCTGGAACCTCCGGCGGGAACGGGGAAGCCGTGGCTCTGGCCCAGCATCGACATCAGCCAGCCGAATCCTCCGCTTCCCGCCGCCTCCGGGGTGAGGTCGGCGTGCAGGGCGTTTCCGGTCAGAAGGAGCCGCCCGCCTTCCCCCGCGAACTCCTCCTCGCCCAGGCGCCGCACGGGCAGGGTCAGGTTCCGCGCCAGTCGCAGCCCGCCCGTGGCGCGGAGTTTCGCGGCCAGGCGGAGCCCGGCGCGGACCGGCGGGAAGGGCGTGAACAGGGCCTGCACGAGGTCCGGCCCGATCCGGCGCCATGTCCGGTACATGCTTTCCCAGGCGTCGGCGTCGGCGGTCGCGAACTCCGCCAGCCCGGCCGAGGTGTCCTCCACCCGGCGTTCGAGGACCGCGCACCGGCCGTCCATCAGGGGGTGCGCCAGTACGCGCGGGGCGTGGCTCCAGCGCAGGCCCTCGGCGGCCAGATCGAGACGGGCGATGACCGGGGAGGCCGCCGCGAGCGGGTAGAAGGCGCTGAAGACGTCCGAGACGTAGTCCGGGTGCACCCCGCGGTCGCTGCGCACAGCCCCTCCGGGCTCCTCCTGCGCCTCCAGGACTTCCACCGTCCACCCCGCGTCGACCAGCAGATTCGCCGCCACCAGGCCGTTCGGCCCCGCTCCGATCACCACCGCGTCAGGCATGCCGGCTCCCCGTGCGGTCCTGCTCCACGACCCTGGCGAGGCGGGCCAGCATTCCACGGTGCCGGAGCTGGATGGCGGCTTCGCTGACGGAGTTGTGCAGATTCCCGCCCAGGCCTCGGAGCGGGTGCTCGTCGCAGACGACCAGGGTCTCCTCTCCCCACGGCCTGAGCTGGAGGAAGATCCTCGCCGTGCCGAGGGCCTTGAACGCCGCCTCCAGCTCCAGCTCCCGGCCCGGGACGGTGTGGCGGACCGTGGTGGTCCCGTCGGTCGACCAGGGGCCGAGACGGACGGTGTAGCGGAGCCGTGAGCCGACCTCCGGCCAGGAACGGTCGAGGGGCGTGGACTCGGACGGGCCCACCACCCATTCGCCGTAGCGGGTCGGATCGGCGAGAACGTCCCACACGGCATGCGGGGGACGATGGATCAGCTGATGACGAACGGCCATGAGGATGCTCCTCCAACCGGTGCGGTGGGGACGCGGCGAACCCGCTCGGCAGGGCCCCGGCGGGGCGAACCGGTCGGTCCCACGGCTCCTCGGGCACGGCGACCTCCCTCGACAGGTGGCGTCACGGTCATGGTGCACGTGCCCCGATCGCGCCGCATCTCACGCGTCCCGAGCGCGCGCGACCCGCCCTGCTCGGCCTGGAGGGACCGCTTCCGGCGCGGCCATGGCCGGGCCGGCCATCGCACGAGGTGTCATGCGCCCTCATGCAGGCAGCGCATCTGCGCGTTCGGGATGACGTGCGCCACAGCGGGCGTGGAAGGCAGGTCGGGCGCTTCCGTACGCAGTGACCTCTCTGGTAGACGTGGCGGCGTACGTGTTCGATTCATCCCGAAGGCTCCGCCATGAATCACGGCCCCGGCCCCCGTTCCGCCCTGATCGACTTCCGTATCGACCTCACCGTCGAGGAGGCACGTCGGCGTGCCGAGGTCGTGGCCGCCCTGGGGCCCGACTGGGATCCCGCGGCGGTTCTGCGTGAGGAGGAGGCGGCGCACGCCCTGCTGTACTCGGGCTTGGACGAGGAGCAGCAGCGGCTGTACGCGATGCTGGTCGCGGCCGGTGTGCTGCCCGGGGAGGAGCCGGGCCGTGCGTCTTCCGCTTGATCCCCACGCCGACCCGGCTCGGCGGGCCTGGGTCGCGTGCCCCGGTTGCGACGACGCCCGCGACTGCGGGACCTGCCTTGAGCGCCGGAACTGCCGGAGCCACTGGCGCTATCTGATCGGGAACAACGGACCCAGGGTCCACCTGCAGTGTCCGCACTGCACTCACATGTGGACCCTCGACACCTCCCGTGAGCGTCACGGCCGCCGGGCCTGAGCTCAGCAGATCCGCGGCAGCTGCTCTCCGAGCGGCATGTCCACGACGCGGGTGCCGCCGAGTCCGGTGCGAGCCACCACCATGCCCGGATGGGTCTCGACCGCCTCGCCGATCACCGCTGCCCCGGCACCCGAGGGGTGGGCGCGCATCGCGGCCAGTACGGCGTCCGCGTGGTCTCGCGGGACGAAGGCCACGAGCTTGCCCTCGTTCGCCACGTACATGGGGTCGAGTCCGAGCACCGCGCAGGCGTTGCCGACCGCTTCGGGGACCGGAACGGCACGCTCCTGGATGACGACGCCCGTGCCCGACGCCGCCGCGATCTCGTTCAGCGAGGCGGCCAGGCCCCCGCGTGTGGGGTCGCGCAGGACGTGCAGGTCCCGTGTGACGGCGAGCATCGCCTC
Organism: Streptomyces sp. NPDC029956; assembly: GCF_055574655.1. Lineage (NCBI taxonomy): Bacteria > Bacillati > Actinomycetota > Actinomycetes > Kitasatosporales > Streptomycetaceae > Streptomyces > Streptomyces sp. NPDC029956. The sequence goes on from NZ_JBVHZJ010000008.1 coordinate 14,882, forward strand.
CACAAGGCCGCCGAGCGGTGCACAGTCGCTGGTGATCTCGACGCCGAATTCGAGGCCCTCCCGCACGCTCATGATCGCCACGCCGTGCATACCGATCGGCCCGCTCACGATCACCACGTCCCCGGGCACCACCCGTTGCGGCCGCAGGTCGACTCCGTCGGGGATCAGCCCCACCCCGGAGGTGTTGATGTAGATGCCGTCGCCGTGACCGGCCTCCACGACCTTGGTGTCGCCGGTGACGACCTGGACGCCTGCCACGCGCGCCGCCGCGCCGAGGGCCTGGGCTACTCGGGCGACCACGTGGGTCTCGACGCCTTCCTCCAGGATGAACCCACAGGAGAGGTAGCTCGCCCGGGCTCCGCTCATGGCGAGGTCGTTCACGGTGCCGTTGACGGCGAGGTCGCCGATGCTGCCGCCGGGGAAGAACAGGGGGCGCACCACGAAGGAGTCCGTGGAGAACGCCAGGCGGGCGCCGCCGATGCGGATCTCGGCCGCGTCGGCGGCGTGTGCGAGGGCCGGTCCGCCGTAGGCGGGCGCGAAGACGTGCTCGATCAGCTCGGCGGACAGCGCGCCTCCGCCGCCGTGGCCCATGACGATGCGCGGTTGGTCGCGCAGTGGCGCCGGGCAGGTCCAGGCGAGCATGTCGGGTGCAGGCTGTGCGGCGTCGACGGCGTCGACCGCCGGTGTGGTGCTGACGGTGTCAGGCACGGGTGCTGCCCTCCAGAGGAGCGGTGACCTGGGGCGGGGTTCCGGAGGCCGCGCGGGTCTCCGCGGGAGGCCGCTGCCCCGGGGTTCCGCCGTCGAGCCGCCGGTAGAGGTAGTAGGCGGCGCAGGCGCCCTCGCTGGACACCATCGTGGCGCCGAGCGGGGAGCGGGGTGTGCAGGTGGTGCCGAACGCCTCGCACTCGTTCGGCTTCAGCAGGCCCTGGAGGACTTCGCCGCTGCGGCACGCGGCGGGCTCGCGGGTGTCGATGCCCTCGACGGAGAAGCGGTGCTCGGCGTCGTGATCCCGGTAGCGATCGGACAGGCGCCAGCCGCTGTCCGGGATGACGCCGATGCCGCGCCAGGCCCGGTCGGTGATCTCGAAGACATCGCTCAGCATCGCCTGCGCCGCCGGATTGCCCTCGGCCGTCACGGCGCGCTGATAGGCGTTCTCGACCGTGTGCTCACCCCGCTCCAGCTGAAGCACGGTCCTGCGTACGCCTTCCAGGATGTCCAGCGGCTCGAAACCGGTGACCACGATCGGCACCTGGTGGCGTTGTGCGAGCTCGGGGTACTCGGCCGTGCCCATCACGCTGCAGACGTGGCCGGCCGCGAGAAATCCCTGGACGCGGCAGTCCGGGGACCGCATGATCGCGTCGATCGCGGGGGGAACCCTGACGTGGGACACGAGGAGACTGAAGTTGCGGATGTCCCGCTTGCGCGCCTGATGGACCGTCATCGCGTTGGGGGGCGCCGTGGTCTCGAAACCGATGCCGAAGAAGACCACCTCCCGGTCCGGGTTCTGCTCGGCGATCCGCAGCGCGTCCAGCGGGGAGTAGACCACCCTGACGTCGCCGCCCTGCCCGCGGACCTGGAACAGGTCGCGGCCCGTGCCGGGCACGCGGAGCATGTCGCCGAAGGAACAGAAGATCACCCCCGGCCGGGAGGCGATCTCCAGGGCCTTGTCGATCATCTCCAGCGGGGTGACGCAGACCGGACAGCCCGGGCCGTGGATCAGCTCGATCTCGGGTGGCAGGAGCTGGTCGATGCCGTGCCGGATGATGCTGTGGGTCTGTCCGCCGCACACCTCCATCAGGGCCCAGGGGCGGGTCACCGTCGCCCGGATCTCGTCGAGCAGCCGACGTGCCAGGTCAGGGTTCTGGAACTCGTCGATGTACTTCACGGCCGCACCTCTCCGTGGACGTCGTCCTGCGTCTGCCACTCGCTCACCGCGGCCTCTGCGGCCTCCCACGGGTCTCCGAACTCCTCCTGGAGCAGGCCGAGGGTCTCGAACAGCTCCAGCGTCCGCTTGGCCGACTCCTCGTCGAGTCTCTGGAGGGCGAATCCCACGTGCACGATGGCGTACTCGCCGGGTTGCAGGTCCGGCAGGTACTCCAGGCACACCTCCTTGACCACACCTCCGAAGTCGACCGTGGCCATCCGGGTGCCGTCCCGGTCCTCGACGTCCAGCACTCTTCCGGGTACCGCCAGGCACATGGGTGTCTCCTCACTGTCGCTCTCGTCGCGGCGCCGCGGGGGCCGCTCGGTCCGTCGTCCGGGCGGCCACGACGAGTTGGCCGAGGGCCAGACCGCCGTCGTTCGGCGGGATCAGGCGGTGGCGCAGCACGGTGAAGCCGTCCTCCCGCAGGCCTTCGGCGCAGGCCGAGGAGAGCAGCGTGTTGGCGAACACTCCCCCGGTCAGGGCGATGCTCTCCACTCCGGTCTCGCCGCGGGCGGCGGCGCAGACCGTGCGCACCAGTCGGGCCACGGCATGGTGGAACCGCGCCGCGACGACGTCTGCCGGGGCCCCGTCCAGCACGTCGGCGACCACTGCCGCCAGGAGGGGTGCGGGGTCTGCGGTGAGCGGGGCGCCGGGCTGCGGCGAACCGAGCCGGAAGACATAGCGTTCGTCCTCCGCCACGCCGGGTGCGCGCAGGGCCGCGGCCTCCAGCTCGATCGCGGCCTGCGCCTCGTATCCCGCGTGGTGGCAGATCCCCACGAGGGAGGAGACGGCGTCGAAGAGGCGTCCCATGCTCGACGTGGGAACGCAGTTCAGCTCGCGCTCCAACTGTCTTGCCAGCAGGGGCAGTTCTTCAGGCCCACAGGCTCGTGTGCAGGGCAGAGCGCGGTCGGCGTCCAGACCTGCGGCGCGCAGATGGGCCAGCGCCATGCGGTAGGGCCGTCGTACGGCCGCGTCGCCGCCCGGCAGGGGTACGTAGGCGAGGTGTGCGAACCGCTCGAACCCGGCGTAGTCAGCGAGCAGGAACTCACCGCCCCACACGGCGCCGTCGAGACCGTAGCCGGTGCCGTCGAAGGCGACGCCGATCACGGGATCCGTGCCGTCGAGGCCGTTCTCGGCCATCGCCGCCGCGACGTGCGCGTGGTGATGCTGTACGGGGACGACGGGCCGCCCCGAAGCGTGTTCGCGGGCCCAGCGGGTGGACCGGTAGGCGGGGTGGCGGTCGGCGGCGACCAGTCCGGGCCGTACCCCCGTGACGGACTCCAGCTGCCGTTCGGCGGAGGCGAGGGCGAGCTGGGTGGCGAGGTCGCCCATGTCGCCGATGTGGGCGGAGAGCCAGGCCTGGCGTCCGTCGCCGAGGCAGAAGGTGTTCTTCAGGTCCCCTCCGACGGCGAGGGCGGGGGCGACCTCCACGGGCAGCGAGACCGGTAGCGGCGCATAGCCCCGGGAGCGGCGCAGCGTCAGCTGCTCGCCGTCGCAGACGCGGACGACGGAGTCGTCGCAGGGGACGTGGATCGGCCGGTCGTGCAGGAGCCAGGCGTCCGCCAGGCCGGTGAGTCTGGTCAGTGCCTCCGCGTCGTCCGTGACGATGGGCTCGCCCGTGAGATTGCCGCTGGTCATCACCAGGAGCCGGGGCCCTTGCCCGTCCGGCCTACCGAGGCCGAGAAGGAGATGGTGCACCGGGGTGTACGGGAGCATGAAGCCGAGGTCCGGGCTGCCCGGCGCCACCGCCCGCGCCGGCGCGGAACTGTGGCGCGGGCGGGCGTCGTCGCGGCGGCGGCGCAGCAGGACGACGGGCCGGGCGCCGCTGGTGAGGAGTTCACGTTCGAGCGTGCCGAGGTGCACGAGGGGCTCGATGTCGGCGAGGTCCGCGGCCATCATCGCGAACGGTTTGTCACCGCGCGCCTTGCGGCGGCGCAGTTCGGCCACCGCGTCGGGGTTCGTCGCGTCGCAGGCGAGGTGGTAGCCGCCGAGGCCTTTGACGGCGAGGATCGCGCCGGAGGCGAGCATCCTGCGTGCGGCGGCGACCGGATCGGCACCGGGTTCGCGACCGGGGTCGGCCCAGCCTGAGTCGGGGGCCGGAGCGGAACCCTGCGCGGCGGGGCCGCCTGGCGCCGTGACCAGCCGCAGCCGGGGGCCGCAGTGGGGGCAGGCGACGGGCTGCGCGTGGAAGCGCCGGTCGGCGGGGTCCTCGTACTCCCGGGCACAGTCCGGGCACATCGGGAAGCCGGCCATGGTGGTGTGGACCCGGTCGTAGGGCAGTCCCGTGACGATCGTGAACCGCGGGCCGCAGTCGGTGCATGTGATGAAGGGGTGCAGGTACCGCCGGTCGGCCGGGTCCGCGAGCTCCGCGATGCAGTCGTCGCAGGTGGCGGTGTCCGGCGGGACGAGGGTGCGGCCGGCGTCGCCCTGACTGGAGGGCACGATGGTGAATCCGTTGCCGCCGCTCGCGGTCACCTCGGCCGCCTCGACCGACTCCACCCGGGCCAGGGGCGGGGCGTCGGGCGCGAGGCGGGCGCAGAAGGACGCGACGTCCGCGGGGTCTCCCTCGACCTCCGCGACGACTCCGTCCGCCGTGTTGGTGACGTGGCCGGACAGGCGCAGCCCGGTGGCGAGGGCGTAGACGAAGGGCCGGAAGCCCACGCCCTGCACGACGCCGCGGACGACCACACGGCTGCGCCGCGGGGCCATGGCGGGGGCGGGTCCGGGCCGTGCCGTGGTCACGCGCCGGCCTGGGCCATCACCGGGGTGTGGACACGGTTGCCCTCGGCCGTCGCGAGGGCCCGGTCAAGGAGGGCGCCGGCCCCTCGGCCGTCGCGTACGGAGCTGAGAACGACCTCGACGCCGGGGTTGACCTGCTGCACGTGGGCGCGGAACGCCCTCTCGTCGAACTCCGCGGCCTCGGCCATGTCGGTCTTGGTGACGATCACCAGCTGGGCGAGACCGAACGCGGTGGGGTACTTGAGCGGCTTGTCCTCCCCCTCGGTGACCGAGGCGAGCACGACGCGGAGGGACTCCCCCAGGTCGTAGCCGGCGGGGCAGACGAGGTTGCCGACGTTCTCGACGAACAGCAGCCGGGTGGACTCCGGCAGCCAGTCGTGCAGGTGCCGGGCGACCATGTCGGCCTCCAGATGGCACAGGCCGTCGGTGAGCACCTGCTTGACGGGGACGCCCGAGCGGGCCAGGCGGCGGGCGTCGTTCTCGGTGGCGAGGTCGGCGGTGAGCGCGGCAGCGCTGACGCCCCGTTCGCCGGCGAGGCGCAGTTCGCGCTCGAGGAGGGCGGTCTTGCCGCTGCCGGGGCTGGAGAGCAGGTTGATCACGGTGGTGCCGCGGGCGTTCAGCTCGGTGCGCAGAATGTGTGCCGCGGCCTCGTTCTTGGCGAGGACTGCGCGCTGGAGATCGACGGCTCGGCACATGCTCAGCTCTCCTCGGTGATCGGTTGGCGATGTTCCTCGCGCGGCGCCCCCGGGTCGGCCCAGCGGACCTCCCGGATCTGGAGTTCGCGGCCGGAGACGAGTCCGTCGGCTGCGGCGCCACAGCCGGGGCAGAGCAGCCGGGGCGGCATGCCGACCGCCCAGTCCTCGCCGCACGCCGCGCAGCGCGCGGTGCCCGGGACGGTACGGGTGATCAGCTCGGCGCCCTCGACGACGGTTCCGGCGCAGGCGAGTTCGAAGCAGAAGGCGAGGGCGTCGGCGACGACGCCGGCCAGTTCGCCCACGTCCAGCTCGATGCTGCTGACACCGACGGCCCCGCGGGCCTTCGCCGCGGTCTCCACCTGGTCGACGACGGCGACCGCGAGGGACATCTCGTGCATCGGTCTCCGTCCTGGGCGCCGGGGTGGGTCTCGGGCGCCATTAGAGAACGGGGGGTGGCGGGCCGGCGCCCGGCGCGCCGGGACCGGACGGCTGTGTCGTCCATTCGGTGCAGCCCGCCACCACCGAGCAGGCGGGGGTCACATCCGGCTGATGCGCAGGTAGCGCCGGACGTCGGGTAGGACTCCGACGACGACGGCCAGGGCGGCCAGGGCGGCGATGGCGGCGGCTGCGGCGCCGAGGACGTTCCTGTGCATGGTGCTCTCCGTTTCGGTCTTCATACGGCGGCTTCCTGGCGGACCAGTTCGGTCACCATGCGCACGGCCTCGGGTACGGCCGCGGCGACCTGCGGGCTGAGCCCGATGCCCTCCTCGAGGCAGGCCGGTTCGCAGCCGACGACGAGGATCCGCCGCGGCGGCGCGGCTCCGGTTCCCGAGCACAGGGTGTCGAGCAGGGCGAGGACGGCGTCGGGCGTCATCCGGTGGCCGTCGAGCGGCGCGGGCTCCATACCGCTGCCCCGGTCGCCGGTCGCCGAGGCGTCGATCAGATAGAGCGTCCCCGGTGCACCGCCGCGGGCCGTGACGTCGACGAGGACGAGGGTGTCCCAGCCGTCGAGGAGTTCGTAGGCGAGGTGGACCCCCCGGACGCCGACGTCGGCCAGCTCGACGGAGGCGGGGAGTTCCTCGCGGGTGAGCCGCCGCAGGGTCTCCACGCCGAAGCCGTCGTCGCCGAGGAGGATGTTGCCCACCCCTGCCACGAGGGTGCGGGCCGTACCGGGCACCCCGGCTTCGGGCGCCGGGCCGTTCACCTGCCCTCCAGGGCTTCGACCTCGTCGGGCTGGAAGTAGAGGAACCGCCCCTGTTCGCGACGGATGTCGGCGCCCGGGTCGTCCTCGACGGTGACCGCGATGTGGACTCCTCCGTCGACGTCGTGGAGGACCGCCTCGACCAGGGCGCTGTGCCCGTCGAGGAACAGGTCCTGGGCGTCCGTGCGGCGGAGCCGCGGGCGCAGGACGACCCTGCTGCCCGCGCGGACCGCGCGTCCGTCGACGAGGACGTGGTCGCTGCCCGGGTCGACGCCGGTGTCGCCGCCCGGGTCCCACCAGGGCGTCTCCGGTTCGAGGATGTTTCCGGCCGGCTTCGGGGACCCGGTGGCGCTCTGGAGGCTCCGGACCGCTCCGTGCAGACGCTCGAGAACCTCGGGGGGCATGGTGTCCGCCAGTTCGATCACCGCCGCCGCGCGGGCGTCGGTCCCCCTGGCCTCGCGCTTCTCCTCGTCGGTGAGGGCCGCCGTGCGCAGGGCGAGGATCTCGTCGATCTCGGTCGCGTCGTAGAGGGCGCCGGGGCTCTCCGGCGCGATCGCCGGATGATCTTCCAGGATGATCGGCGAGGACAGCATCAGGTCGTCACGGCCGGGTTCGCCGGCCAGCACGGGCCAGGTGTGCAGGTTGCGGCAGGCGGCGACGGCGCCCCTGGCCCATTCCGGTGGGTCGGTCATCGACAGGAACGCACCGCCGTCGAGGCGGAGCAGGGTGTGGGTGGCGACGAGGGAGTACGGCAGTGCCGCGTGCCGGTCGGTGTCCGGCTCGGCGGTCCAGGTGCTGGTGTTCTCCACCGTGACCGAGAGGCGCTCGACACGGTACGGGCCGTCGAGTTCTGCCGCCGAGATCCGTACGGTGCCGCTGAGCTCCTCGCGGCGGCGTACGAGTCGGCCGAGGACGCGTCCGTCGGCGTCGGTGACCTCCTCCGTCTCCTCGGCGGCAGGGCGGGTGAAGGGCAGGGCGATGCCGTCGCCCCGCAGTTCGGCGACGGGGACGACGAGGGTGACGCGCTCCTCGACGCCCTCGTCCCAGGCCACCAGAACCCGTTCGGGCAGGCGGATCTCGCCGGTCGGAGCGAAGGTCCCGTCCCTGCGCAGCTCCTCGACGGTACGTCGCTGGGCGTGCAGGAAGCGCACCTCCACGGCGAGTTCGGCGCCGGCCCTGGGCTCCATGAGGCACTCGGTGAGCTGGACGTCGTGCTCCTCGGCGGCGGCGCTCCAGGACGGCGGGACCAGGACTCCGAACTGCCAGCGGAGCCGGTTCTTCGCGGCGGACGCTCGGTACGGGTAGAGGACGTACCCCTCGAAGAGGACGGCGTCGGCGACGTGCCGGGCGACGGCGAACCGGGCCTCGGTGCCGGGGGTGAAGGCGACGGTGGTCATGCTGTCCTCTCCCCCGCCGCTTCGAGCAGGGACTCGACGGTGGCCTCCCACGACGGGAGGGCCCGGCGCGAGCGGTAGGCGAGCAGGGCGTCCATCGCGTCACCCGGGAGCCGGATCCAACCGCAGCCGGGGAAGTGCTGGTCGATCATCTCGCGCCACACCTTCACGGGCATGCGGTGGGAGACCTCCCTGTCCCACGGAACGGGCTCGACGTGGAAGCCTCCGGCGCCGGTGAACGCGGTGCCGGAGAAGAGCAGGAGCAGCGGGACGTCACCGTCGGAGAGCGCCCGGAAGTACCTGGACGCGGCGATGTCGGTGTCGTAGGTGCACGGCACGACGAGGTCGGTCTCGACCTCGCCCGTGAAGCCGGGCACCATGACGGAGGCCTGGGCGAACTGCACCGGGTTGAGGCTGCTGCCCCACCGGGAGCGTTCGCCGAAGAGATCGCCCAGGGCTGCGGCCTCGTGGTCGTCGTAGCCTCGTCGGGCGGGTTCGATACGGATCTGGCAGCGCAGGGCCATGGCGTGGACCCGGGTGCCGCCTGTGGCGGTGATCCTGAGCCGGAACACGAGCGTGGGTCCGGCCGCGTAGGGATCGGCGCGGACGTCGGTGCAGCTGAAGGAGAACTCGGTCACGGCCGGCTCCCCTGCGGCTCGCGTGCCAGGCCTCGTACGTGGGTGAAGAGGGCGTCGAGGTCGGCCCGCGCCTCCGCGCCCCCGTCGAACCCCTGCCAATGCAGTCGCATGCGGCCCACCAGTTCGTAGCAGAGGTCGATCGGTACGAGGAAGCACTCGGTGCGGCCCTCGTGGCGACGGAGCAGCAGGGCCTCCACGTCGGGTTCGAGGTGGGCGGCCAGCCGGGTGGCGTCGAGGACGGACCGCCAGGCGTCCTCCTCCAGTTCGCTCTCGGTGGCGCCGGCTGGGCTCGGGTAGAGCGCCACCGGGCGGTCGAGGGCGGAGTTGCGGAAGAAGAACGCGACGGAGACCGGGATCCGCAGCGACTCCCATGCCTGGTCGTCGATCCGGTGTCCCGGGTCGCTCAGGAAGCGGCCGGGCACCGTCCGGAAGCGGCCCGGGGAGGCGGCGGAGCGGTCCATCAGCTGCGCGCACGGGCCGCAGGCGCAGACCAGGGCCCGCTTGTCCGTGTCGACGAGGTGCGGATGACGCACCTCGGCCGCAAGCGCCGCCCCGCACAGCTCACACCGTTCCTCGCGGGGCGGACGCGGGGTGGTGAACCGGCGCAGGCCCGTGGGCCGCGGGGGCCGCACGGCCCCGTTCGGCGGCCCGTTCACAGGGCCGCCGACGAGCGGCCGTCCGCGCCCGCGAGGGAGGGACGGGTGCCGATCTGGAGCAGCGCCGGTTCGCGCGGGGCGCCGGTCTCCAGCTCCACCCCGGTGACCTCGGGGGCGAAGCAGGCGAGGGCGTCGACGGCCGCCTGGCGGAGGGACTCCTGGGTGCCGGAGCAGCCACAGCCGGTCGAGGCGGTGACTCGCAGCCGCAGCACGCCTGTCACGGTGTCGAACCCGGCGTTCTCCACGGGCTGTGGCAGGTGGGACAAGGCGCGGTCGATGCGGGTCGGCGCGTCGTCGGGGTGCAGTCCGTGCAGATTCAGCAGGCTCGCGACGAGTTCGTCCGCGAGCAGCGGGTCCAGGGGGTCGGCCGGCGGACGGGCCGCGGGACTCCCGAGGAGCTCGACCATGCGGGCGATGCCGCTGCCGTAGAACTCCATGAGGACGCGTACGACTTCCTCCGCGGCCGCGCAGGCCTCGGCATCGCCGTTGTCGGCCAGCCGGTCCAGGACCTCCTCGACGCGTCGGCCCGCCTGTTCGGCGGTGGTCGTGCTCATCCGGCCAGACCGCTCAGGCCGGTGGGCACGTGCATCTGCTTCACGGTCCTGCCGTTGCCCGTGTACATGTGGACGCCGCACGGCAGGCAGGGGTCGAAGCTGCGCACGGCGCGCATGATGTCGATTCCCTTGAAGTTCTCGGGCGTGTTCTCCTCGAAGATCGGGGTGTTCTGCACCGCGTCCTCGTACGGGCCGGGGGTCCCGAACGTGTCCCGTGTGGAGGCGTTCCACGGCGTCGGCGGATAGGGGTGGTAGTTGGCGATCTTTCCGTCCCTGATGACCATGTGGTGCGAGAGGACGCCTCGTACGGCCTCGGTGAAGCCGACGCCGATGGACTCGTCCGGCACTTCGAACTTCTCCCAGGTCTGTGTGCGTCCGGCACGGACCTCCTCCAGGCCCTTCTCGGCGCAGTGCAGGGCGACGGCGGCCGCGTACGCCTGGAAGTAGGTCCTGGCGCGGTTGCGCTCCAGGGCGTTGCTCCACTTCGGGATCTTCCACTCGAAGGTGGTCTCCGGCTTGGTCATCGTCCGGGGGAGGTTGATGACGACGCTGTGCCCGGTGGCCTTGATGTAGCCGATGTCGACGAGGCCGGAGAGCGCGGTGGACCACAGGCGCGCGAGGGGGCCGCCCCCGGTGTCCAGTGCCAGGTGGTCCGTGCCGTCGAACCAGCGCGGGGACATGACCCAGCTGTACTTGTCGTCGAAGTTCCGCTTCTGCGGGGCCGGGATGGTGTGCTGGTTCCACGGGTGGCGCGGGTCGACCGGGTTGCCCAGCGGATCGTGGGTGACGAACTGTTCCTGGCCCTGCCAGTCCTCGTAGTACGAGCTGCCGAGCAGGATGCGGATGCCGAGGTTGATCTCGGTGAGGTCGTTGGTCACCAGCTTGCCGTCGACGACGACACCGGGGGTGACGAACATCCGCCGGCCCCAGTCGCTCATGTTGGCGTAGGTGAAGTCGCAGTGCTCGGGGTCGTTGAGAGCGCCCCAGCAGCCGAGCAGCACACGGCGGCGGCCGACCTCCTCGTAGCCGGGCAGTGCCTCGTAGAAGAAGTCGAAGAGGTCGTCGTGGAGCGGGACGACCCGCTTCATGAACTCCACGTACCGCATGAGGCGGCTCATGTAGTCGGTGAACAGCTGCACGGACGCGACCGTGCCGACACCGCCGGGGTAGAGGGTGGAGGGGTGGACGTGCCGCCCCTCCATGAGACAGAACATCTCCCGGGTGTAGCGGCTGACCTGGAGCGCCTCGCGGTAGAACTCGCCTTCGAGGGGGTTGAGGGAGCGCATGATGTCCGCGATCGTCCGGTAGCCGTGCTCGGCGGCGTGCGGCGCCTCCGTGCGTTCGGCCAGCTCCAGGACGCCGGGGTTGGTCTCGCGGACCATCTTCTCGCAGTAGTCGACCCCGACCAGGTTCTCCTGGAAGATGTTGTGGTCGAACATGTACTCCGCGGACTCGCCGAGGTTGATGATCCACTCACCGAGGTGCGGGGGCTTCACGCCGTACGCCATGTTCTGCGCGTACACGGAGCAGGTCGCGTGGTTGTCACCGCAGATACCGCAGATGCGGCTGGTGATGAAGTGCGCGTCGCGGGGATCCTTGCCCCGCATGAAGACGCTGTAGCCGCGGAAGACGGAGGACGTGCTGTAGCACTCCGCGACGCGCTTCTGCTTGAAATCGATCTTCGTGTGGATGCCGAGGCTGCCCACGATCCGGGTGATGGGGTCCCAGGCCATCTCCACAAGGCCGGAGCCGTCACCCGTCGTCTTCGCCGGAGATGCCATGGTCGCTGTGATGCCCTTCGTCAACTCTTCGACTTCGCGAACAGTGGGATGGATGGTGGGGCCTGCGGGGGTGGTGCGATGGCGTCACGGTCACCAGGGCGGCCGGTAGCCGGTGGTGATGCGCTCGCCGGTGTGCCGCCACTTCGGCTCCTTGTCCACGGTCCTGGCCGTGATGGTCCGCAGGCGGCGGATGACGGAGCCGTACACGCCGCTGGCGGTGCTGGAGACCTTGCCGCCGGGAGGTTCGTCCATGAACGGCATGAACTTGTCCGGGAATCCGGGCATCGTGCACGCGATGCAGATGCCGCCGACGTTCGGACATCCTCCGATGCCGTTCATCCAGCCGCGCTTGGGGACGTTGCACTTGACGACCGGGCCCCAGCAGCCGAGCTTGACCAGGCACTTGGGTGAGTCGTACGTCGAGGCGAACTGGCCCTGCTCGTAGTAGCCGGCCCGGTCGCAGCCCTCGTGCACGGTCGCCCCGAACAGCCAGGTCGGACGGAGCTTGTCGTCCAGCGGGATCATGGGCGCGGAGCCGACCGCCTGATAGAGCAGGTAGGTCAGCGTCTCCGCGAAGTTGTCCGGCTGGATCGGGCAGCCGGGCACGCACACGATGGGGATGCCGGCATGCGACTTCCAGTCCCAGCCGAGGTAGTCCGGGAGACCCATCGCACCGGTCGGGTTCCCCGCCATGGCGTGGATGCCGCCGTATGTGGCGCAGGTGCCGATCGCGACGACGGCGAGGGCCTTGGGCGCCAGCCGGTCGATCCACTCGCTGGTGGTGATGGGCTGACCGGTCTCCGGGTTGTCGCCGAAGCCGCTCCAGTAGCCCTCCTGCTTGATGGCCTCGTTCGGGATCGATCCCTCGACGACCAGCACGAACGGGTCGATCTCGCCCCGCTCCCCCTTGAAGAACCACTCGATGAACGTGTCGGCGCCGCCCACCGGACCGCACTCGAAGTCGATCAGCGGCCAGTGGACCGCGATCCTGGGCAGCCCGGGCAGCCCCGCGAGGGCGATCTCCTCGATGCTGGGCTGCATGGCGGCGGTCAGGGCCACCGAGTCGCCGTCGCAGCTCAGACCCGCGTTGATCCAGAGGATGTGGATCGGCTTCTCTTCACTGCCGGGTGCGGCACCCTGGTCCTCGACCGGGACCGGCTTCACTGCGCTCATGAGTCGCCTCCTGAGGAGGGATGGGGCGAAGGCCTCATGTCAGGCCTAGGTCTTGCTCAACAGTCGGCCGATCCACCCGCGCTCGCACCCGGGGCGTCCGGGAACTCCGCTCGGGGACCTCCTTCCGGACGAAGGCCCGGCGCCGCGCGTGGTAGCTCGCGTCGGGGTCGTCGAAGATCGACCGCATCCGGGAGAGCTCCTGCTCACGACAGGCCGCAAGGGGACTGACGGACTCCCGGCGCTCGTGCTCCGCCTTCTTCGAGGCGATCCGCGGCTGAAGCCCGCTACGAGATGCCAGACGGAGGGCCAACCGGGTGATCTCGGCGGTGAACTCCCCGGGTCCGCAGTCGACGATCCGGTCGACCAGGCCCACGCCCAGCGACTCCACGGCGGACACCGGCCGGGCCTCCTCCATGAGGCGCACGGCCAGGTCCTCACCCACCCTTCCGGGCAGGGTGCGGGTCCAGTACTCCGATCCGTACAGACCCATGCGCCGGTAGTGCGGATTGAGCACCGACCCCGAACGGCACCAGACCTCGTCGGCGGCCAGGGCGAGCATCACCCCGCCGGCGGCGGCGTTGCCGCCGATCGCGCTCACCACGAGCCGGTCGGTCGTGGTGAGAACCGCCTCGACCAGGTCGTTCATCGCATTGATGTTGGCCCAGGACTCCGCGGCAGGGTCGGCGGAGGCCTCGATGACGTTCAGATGGATGCCGTTGGAGAAGAAGTCGCGCTGCCCGCCGAGTACCAGGACGGAGGTGGGACGCCCGCGGGCGGTCTCGTACGCGTCCAGCAGGCGGCGACACTGGTCGGTGCTCATCGCCCCACCGGGGAACGCGAAGGACAGCACGCCGACCGGTCCCTGCTCGCGGTACCGGATGTCGGACCAGGTCCGCCGACCCGGCGCCGGGTCGGCGGGCGCCGGCAGTTCGGGGAGCTCCGGCAGCCGGCCCGCGAGGGCCAGGGTGGCGGGGAGCTTGCAGGCACGCGGCCTGCCACGGCCGGTGCGGGCGCGGAGCTCGGGGATCCACACCGCGCCGTCCACGGTGGCGCGGCAGACCGCGCCCGCCCGGGTGGCGAGGAGGGCACCGGGCCGACCGTGCAGACCGTCCTCCGCGTGGCCGCCGTGCAGGAACCACTCGGCGCCGAGCAGCCGGTCCGGTACGCCGGGCTGCGAGTCGGCGGCCCGCAGGGTGCGCAGGACGGTCTCGGTGGTGTCCTCGCCCCACGAGATCCGGCGCTCCTCCTGGCGGAGCGTCGGGCGGGCGCGGACCTCGCCGGTCTGCGGACGTGGTGTCTCCCCGGCGGCGACCCTCTCGACGGCGAGCAGTACGGCGGCCACGGCGGCGTCGGACAGCTCGTTGCGGTACAGGTCGCTCTTGCCGACCTCCGGGACGCGGAAGGCGGCGGTCGCCCAGACGTCGCCCGCGTCCATCTCCTCGTCGGCCTGGAGGACGGTGACGCCCCACTCCCCGACCCCGTCGTGGATCGCGTGGTCCAGCGAGGACGGGCCGCGGTCCCCCACGGGCCCCGGGTGCACGATCAGGCAACGGTGCGCCATCCACACGTCACGGGGCACGACAGCCTTCAGCAGGGGGGCCACGACCAGGTCGGGCGCGTGGTGCGCCACGGCCTCGCGCACGGCAGCCCCGTCGGGGGTGACCTCTACGGGAACGGTGTGCCCGCGGTCGCGCAGCTCGACCAGGACGCGCTGAGTCAGGCTGTTGAAGCTGCTGGCGACGAGCAGGATGCGCATGGACGGACCCTCCGGGTAGCGGTGGACGGTACGGCCCTGGCAGGGCCGTCCACCGACCGCCTGCGATCCTCGGACACCGCAGACCGGGGAGGAGCGCGACGAGGCCCTCACCTCACCCGTTAGAGGCGTGCGTCCGACCGATTGGCGGCTCGTCCCGGCGGAGCGCACGGAGCGCGAGCAGGTCGCTCGGCCGAGCGGACGTCGATCCCGTTATTCCGGGTATGCGCAGTACGAGGGGCGTCACCCGCGTGCCGGGTGGTCGTGGCGCCGCCTGTTCCCCGGCCTGCTCCTCCGTCCGAAGAGCGCGGAAGGCGATTTCTGATCATGAGGTCCTCACAGACGGTGCGCCCCCCTCCCGTGCGGGCGGGTACGGGAAGCGACTTCGCCCGGCTCTCCCGGAAGATCCATGAGGCCGGGCTGATGACCCGGCGCCCCGGCTACTACGCGCTGCGCATGTCCGCCGTGACGGCGCTGTACGTCGCCGGGTGGACGGCCTTCGTCCTGATCGGCGACAGCTGGCGGACGCTGGCGGCGGCCGGTTTCCTCGCCTTCGTCTTCGGACAGGTGGCGCTGCTCGCGCACGACCTCGCCCACCGGCAGGTCTTCCGGCTGCGCAAGGCCAGCGAGGTGTCCGGCCGCTTCGCCGGGAACCTCGGCATCGGCATGGGGTACGGCTGGTGGCAGGACAAGCACACCCGCCACCACGCCAACCCCAACCACGAGGATCTCGACCCCGACCTCGACCCGGACATCCTCGTCTGGACCCAGGACCAGGCCCGCGCGGCCAGAGGACTGCCGCGGCTGCTCGGCCGCTCGCAGGCGTTCCTGTTCTTCCCCCTCCTCACGCTGGAGGGATTCAACCTGCACCTGTCCGCCGTACGGTCACTGCTCGACCGCTCGCTCAAGCACCGCACGTGGGAGGGAGCCCTGCTCGCCGCGCATCTCGCCGGCTACCTCGGCGCGCTGTTCCTGGTGCTGCCGCCCGGCAAGGCCGTCGCGTTCCTCCTCGTCAACCAATGTCTCTTCGGTGTCTACCTCGGCTCGATCTTCGCCCCGAACCACAAGGGCATGCCGATCCTGAAGGGCGCCGACCGGCCCGACTTCCTCAGGCGCCAGGTCCTGACCTCCCGCAACGTGCGGGGAGGCCGGGTCACCGACATCATCCTCGGCGGTCTCAACTACCAGATCGAGCACCACCTCTTCCCGAGCATGCCCAGCCCGCACCTGCGCAGGGCCCAGACCATCGTCCGCGGATACTGCCAGGAGCTCGGGGTCGGCTACATGGAGACCAGCCTCGTCACCTCCTACCGGCAGACCCTCGCCAGTCTCCACGCGGCGGGAGCCCCCCTCAGAAAGCCGCGGACTGCCTGAACCGTCACCAGCGGCAGCTTCGGCACGTAGCCGGAGCATTCGGCGGAGGGGCAGCGGCCATGGTCGCGAGTGGCGACCTGGCTCCACGCCGGCCGCCGGGATGCGGTCGACCGGCTGCTCGGCCGGTGCGGTGGCCCAGGCCGGTCGGGGCCGCTCCGGCCCGAGGGCGATCCGGTGGCCCTTGAGGATGCCGAGGTCGAAGACCCGGGCTCGTCACCTTGCTGTGGATTTTTTCAGCAGCAGTCGGGTGAGCGGTCATGCGCCGAGGTGCCGGACGGCCGGGCAGGCGCGAGCCTGGGAGAAGTTTTCCCTCGCGCACGACTCGGAGGTTCTCCGCGGTGGACCAACCTCGACCGCCTCGCCTGCCCGGATGGCTCGGGCGGGTGAAGTACGGCGCTGCGGGCCTCAGCGAGCGCCGGGCTCGGCTCCAGGCCCAACGGGAGGCAGAGGACGAAGAAGCGGCGGAGGACTCGCTTCTTCCGGAGCGACGCCCCGGTGACGCCCCAGGAGCGCGGGGCCCCGCAGCTGCAGTGCCCTGGGCAGTTCGGGTGGCGGCGGAGGCCGGGTGGCGCTTTCTGGTGCTGGCCGCGACTCTCTGGGTTCTGATGAGGGTCATCGGGGCGGTACGGCTGGTCGTCCTCGCATTCGTGGTCGCGCTTCTGGTCACGGCTCTGCTCCAGCCGACGGTCGCCCGGCTGCACCGAAGCGGACTCTCCCGTGGCGCCGCAACGGTGGTGACGGCGACCTGCGGATTCGTGCTGCTCGGTCTGGTGGGGTGGTTCGTCGTCTGGCAGGTGCTCGACAACCTTGACAACCTTTCCGAACGCGTCCAGGAGGGGATCGACGAACTCAAGCAATGGCTGCTCGACAGCCCGCTCCACGTCACGGAGAAACAGATCAATGACATCGCTGACAGCCTGAGCGACACCATCGGCAACAGCACGAGCGAGATCACGTCCGCAGGACTTCAAGGTGTGACCGTGCTGGTGGAGGTGATCACCGGGCTGTTGCTGGCCATGTTCGCCACGCTGTTCCTGCTGTACGACGGCAGGCTCGTCTGGCGGTGGACGCTCAAGCTCGTCCCCGCAGCGGCACGCCCCGGAGTCGCCGGCGCCGGCCCGCGTGCCTGGCGGACCCTCACCGCCTACGTCCGCGGCACCATGATCGTAGCCATGATCGACGCGGTCTTCATCGGTGTGGGCATCCACTTCCTCGGCGTGCCACTCGCCGTCCCCATCGCCGTGGTGATCTTCGTGTCCTCCTTCGTGCCCCTGGTCGGCGCCGTCGTCTCGGGAGCACTCGCGGTGGTCGTCGCACTCGTCACCGAGGGCGTCTTCACCGCGCTGATGGCTTTGATGGTCGTCCTCGTGGTGCAACAGATCGAAGGGCACGTGCTGCAGCCGTTCATCCTGGGCCGGGCTGTCCGAGTCCACCCGCTGGCCGTCGTCCTGGCCGTTGCCACGGGAGGCACGGTGGCGGGTATCGGGGGAGCCGTCGTGGCGGTCCCCCTCGTCGCCGTGGGCAACACCGTGGTCGGCTACCTGCGCGCCCACCCCCCTGCGAGCGCGGCGGCCGCGGCGATCCCGCAGGATTCCGCGGCCGGCGACCAGGAGGCGAAGGACGAGAACGGCGGCAACGAGAAGGGCGGGGACGAGTGAGTTCGAGACGATCGGAGTTCGGTCCGTCGGGGCGGCCTGATGCGCCGCACGAATCAGGGCCTTCTGCTCCCGCCGGTTCAGAACGCGAGGATGACGGCGTACACGAGGAGGAACAGAACGGCGAGCACGACCGACCCCAGATCAGCGGGAGCGGGCCGCGGCCCGGCCGGCTTCGGAGCGCCGACGAGGTCCGGCAGCCGCGCCGAGGCGCGGGCGACATCCTCAGGCTGGGTGTGTCCGCTCGCCTCGTTCTCGCCGACGAGAAACACGGGCACACCGGAGTTGCTGCGGAGACTGGACACGAAGTCGCGCAGCGCTCTCGTGTCCCGAGCCACGGCGTGCACGTACGTGGGCTGTCGTCGTGTTCATGGCTCACGCTTCCGTGGCGCTCGGCGGCGGGGCCCTGGCCTGTCCGCGGTTTCCGCGCCCGTGTCCTCCTCCACGCCCGCCTTCTCCAGGGCCTCACTGCCCGCGTCCGCGGCCCAGAATTCGGCGGTGTCGCGCGGCGCACGGCCGGTATCGAGCGCGTCGCGTCGCAACGCGTCCAACTCGGCGCGCAGCCGCCGGTTCTCCTCCGCCAAAGGGCCGCCCGTGTGCTTCGAGGAGAGCGCCGGGTCGTGCTCCCACCAGTCGATGCCCATCTCCTTCGCCTTGTCCACGGAAGCGACCAGGATCCGTAGCTTGATCGTCAGCAGTTCGATGTCCAGCAGATTGATGCGAATGTCCCCGGCGATCACGATTCCCTTGTCCAGGACACGCTCGAGGATGTCCGCGAGATTGGCGGACGAACCCGGCGGCCCGTACGGCATGGGAGCGGCGCGGGAGGGAACGGACCGGTCGGGCAGGGGCTCAGACATACCGTCCTCGATTCCGCGTCATGGCATCCGCTGCCTTCAGGCGGTGATCTCCGTCCGCCGGACGATCAGCTCGTCCTCTCGCTGGTCGAAAGGTCGACTGATCGATCTCCCCCGCAGCTTCGGTCTTGTGTCCCTTGGTGCATCACAAAGCCGTCACCACACGAAGCGGTACGGTGACAGAGGGCCGGTTCAGTCGGCACTCGACCCCGCCGTCGATCTTGCGGGCGAGGTTCGACTCAGCCGTCAGCAAGCCCTCCACGCGGTCACGCTCGTCGGGCCGGCCGCCGCCTGGGAGCGGGCTCCTCCTCCGCTTCCTCCTCTGATTCCTCCTCCGGTTCCTCGTCGCTACGCGACGTGCCGGTCAGGGTCTCGGAGACCGCGTCGACTGCCCCGCTGAGCGCGCCCTTGGACTTGCCATGAGCGCCGCCGTCCACCATGTTTCCGAGGACCTCGGGGAGCTGGGCCGGAGCCTTCCGGCCCGCTTCGAGGTCGAGCCGGTTGCACGCTTCGGCGAAGCGCAGGTACGTGTCCACGCTGGCCACGACGATCCGGGCGTCGATCTTGATGATCTCGATCCCCAACAGTGAGACGCGGACAAAGACGTCAATCACCAGGCCGCGGTCGAGTATCAGTTCCAGGACGTCGTAGAGACTGCCCGTGCCGCCGCCCCTGCTGACGGGGCCACCGCTCTGCGGCACCATGGTCATGGCGCCTCCCTTCACGGCCAACCGGTCTCAGCTCGGCCGATCGATCATTCCGCGGTTGTAGCCACGCGTCCGCTCGAAGGAGATCGACGCGCCTTCCTCGTCCGGTACGCCTTGAAGCCGGCCAACACGCTTGTCGTGTCCGGGATGCGCTCGGGTTCGACGACCTCGACCCGCCCCCCGGGTCCTCACGCGGCTCGGTGCTGATCGCCCACGAGCGACAGGGGCGCTCTCGACGTCCGTCGTCGAAGGCACGAGAGCAACCCCTCATGGATGAGCCGGACCTGAGGCCATAGGTCCCTTCCAAAGAACTTACCGCCGACAGAAGATAGAATTCCAGTTTATAGGGCGAAATATCATCCCGGAGAGCCAAGGCTCCCCACCGCCCGAGCGGGCGGCCTTTGCGGGCGACGGTGCGGATGCGCGGCCGGGTGTGGAGCCCCTTGCGAGGGGGACAGTGAGGCCGCAAGCGCCCAGTGAAGGGACAGGCCATGGAAGACACGACCAAGATGGCCCTGGCTGCAGCAGTGGCCGGGGGCTACGTCCTGGGACGGACGAAGAAGGCTCGCCTCGCATTCACGGTGGCGACCTATCTGGCGGGACGCCGCTTCGGGCTCGATCCCAAACAACTCATGACACAGGGGCTGAGCAAGCTCCAGGACCTGCCGCAATTCGCTGACCTGAGCGATCAGTTGCGAGGTGAAGCCTTGGACGCCGGCCGTAAGGCGCTCAGCGCAGCGGCCGACCGCAAGCTCGCCGACTTCGCCGACTCGCTTCACGAGCGCACGCTGGCGCTCAGCAGCGACGACGAAGACGAAGGGCGTGACGAGGAAGAGGAAGAGGAGGGGTACGAGGACGAGGGCGAGGACGAGGAATTGGCGGGCCGGGACGAGGAGCCCGAGGAGGAGGACGAAGAGGGAGACGTGGAGGAGGACGAGGAGGGGGACGAAGAACCTCCGGAGGAGGAGCCTGAGGAGGAGGACGAGGAGGAGCCCGAGAAGCCACGGACCCGCCGGACGCGTGCGTCGTCCCGGGCCAGTAAGGCGTCCGAGGGGCGCGGCAGGTCCGCGGCCCCGGCAAGGAAGACGTCGGCCAAGAAGGCGGCGTCGGGGAAGGAGACGGAGAAGCGGCCGGCCAAGAGCAAGGCGCCCGCGAAGAAGACCGCTCCCGCGAAGAAGACTGCTTCCGCCAAGAAGTCAGCTCCCGCGAGGAAGTCCTCCAGGTCCGGGCCGGCGAAGAAGACGGCAGCGCGCAAGCCGTCGACGCGGAGGTAGGTCATGGCAACGGAAGACCGTAGCCAGGAGAAGGAATCCGGCTCCGGGATGGACCGACTGCTTGGCGAACTGGGCGGCTTCCTCTCGGCCCAGGTCGGCCAACTGGCTGACAAGGCAACGGACAAGGTCGGCGACATCACCGACCAGCTGACCGACGTGGCGGAGAACGGCGGGAAACTCACCGACATCGGCGGCCGCATGCTCAAGGGTGACTCGCCTGCCAAGGCGATGCTGGGCAGCACGTTCGGCGGCCTGAAGGACAAGGTCACCGATGCCGCGTCGAACCTGTTCGGTGGCTCGGGCAAGGGCAAGCGCAAGAGCGGCACCCAGAAGATGACCAGCATCGTCGAGACGATCGACGTGGGCGCCCCTCTCCGCCGGGTCTACGACCACTGGACCCAGTACGAGGACTTCAGCGGGTTCACCAAGGGAGTGCGACACGTCTCGCAGGGCGACGAGGTATCCAGTGACTGGAAGGTCAAGGTAGGTCCCTCGACACGCAGTTGGAAGGCGACCGTCCAGGAGCAGGTTCCCGACGACCACATCGTCTGGACCTCCGAGGGAGCCAAGGGCTCGACACGAGGCTGCGTCAGCTTCCACGAGCTGGGCCCGTCCCTTACCCGGATCCTTCTCACCGTCGAGTACTACCCCTCGGGCCTGTTCGAGAAGACGGGCAATCTCTGGCGCGCCCAGGGCCGCCGTCTTCGGCTGGACGCGAAGCACTTCCGCCGCTTCGTCACTCTCACCGACGACGAGCCGGATGGGTGGCGCGGAGAGATCCGCGACGGCGAAGTGGTCCGCACGCACGAAGAAGCCCTCGAGGAGGAGGAAGCGGAGAAGGAAGGCGGGGAGTCCGAGGAGGAGGACGGCGACTACGAGGAAGGGCAGGAGCCTGAGGAGGGGTACGAGGACGAGGACGAGGACGAGGACGACTTCGACGAGGAGGAGGAACCTGAGGCCGAGGACGAGTACGAGGAGGGCGGGGAGGACGAAGAGGGCGGGGAGGACGATCAGGGGCACGAGGACGAGGACGCGGAGGACGAAGACGAGACCGCTGGTCGTCGTCGGCGTAGGCGCTGATGCACCTGGCAGAGGAGCGGCCGCGTGATGGCCGCTCCTCTGCGAGCGTCGGGCGCCGAACCCGACGGGGAGCCGGCGATCTCCTCGGCGCGTGCGACGACGTTGCCGGGGAAGAGGATCCGGTCGGCGTTCCCCGCGAGGACGAGGTCGCGCAGCCGGTTCTCGTCCACGCGTCGGCTGAGGCCGACCAGGCCGCCGACCGCGTCCGGGGCGAAGCCGAAGCCCAGCTGGATTCCGGGATGGCCGAACTCCGCCCCGAGCAGGACGAGGAAGGACAACTGCCGCCCGTCGACGGGTAGTTGCAGCGGGCCGAAGACCTGGACCTGCACGAAGCCGAGGTCGATGTCCAGGGCTCCCGCGTAGGCGCCGCTGCCGGGGGTGGCGACGACGGGCGCGTCGGGCGTCACGGCGACTCCCATGGCGATGCCGTGCGTGGAGACGTGCGGGCCTTCGGCGGGGCCGCCGGTCAGCTCCCCCTGGCGGGTGGCGGTGATCGTCGCGGTGCCGGCCGGAGGGACCGGCGCGGAGCCGGGTGAGTGGGTCGCGTTCCAGAGCTGGTCGGACCGGACGTCGAGGGTCACCAGCCAGTCCCAGCCCGCGTCGCCGAGCGTGTGGTTGAAGGCGGCACCGGAAGCGACGACGACGTCGACGGTCGGTCCCTGGCCGTCCGGGCCCGGGGTGATCACGAGGCTTCCCCCGGTGACGGCGACCCTGCGATACGCGCGGCGGCAGGTGATCCGGCTCGACGCGACGGGGGAGCCCCGGTTCGTCAACCGTAGGCCCGTGTACCGGTGATGGCGACTTCCTGGCGGGTCCGCCCCGGTATTCGGCAGGCGGAAGGCCCCTCAACGGCGGCGACGACGACAACCGGCGTCCCGGTGGGCGGCTGCTTCGGTACCGTCGGGGCTCCTCGTGTGCGGGGGGGGCACGTGTCCCCACCGGATCCGGTTCGGTGGGCAGGCGTCCTCACCGGGATCCTGAACCGGATCCCGACGGGCGAGCGCTCGTACCGTCGATCCGGGGAACCGTGCGGGGAGGGCAGGCGTGTACACCCGAGAAACGGGGGAGGCCCCCGGTACGACGGCGGGGAGGCGGGTCGGTGGGCGGAGCGACGGTACTTGCGGAACGGATCGCCGAGCGGCGGTCCGGGCCAGGTGACCCCAGGGAGCTGGTGGGGGAGCTGCGGCGTGCCCTCGTCCTCGTCCCGGTGGACTCCGGGGGTCTGTGGACGGCGGAGTTCGGCGGGGTGCGCTGGATCTGCGCCTTCACCGACGAGGCGGCGCTCGCCCGGTTCGCCCGGGCCCGGGACGCGGCCGGCGGGGACACCGGGCGCGAGGCGGGCGGTGCGTGGGAGTTCGCGGAGCTGCGCGGGGCGCGGCTGCTCGACGAGATCGTCCCCGCCCTGGGCGTCCCCGCCGGGGTGGCAGTCGACATCGCCGATCCGGAGGGGGCGATGGCCTTCCCGCCGGTCCGGGGCATCGTGCCCGACGACGTGGCGATCGACGTCCCGACCGACGGGCCGGCGCCCTCTCCGCCCGACGGGCCGGCCGCGGCCTCGGGGCCGGCCGCCGGCGGTGACGCCCGATGAGCGGGGGCGGGCAGGAGAACCTGCGGTTCGACGCGGAGAGCATCAAGAAGATCACCGAGGGGATCCGCGCGGCCACCGCCGAACTCCGGGACATCGGCACGGGCACGGGGGCCGTGCTCGGCAAGGGCTTCTCCGACCTCTCGATGACCGGCATGGAAGCCGGGCACCACGGTCTCTCGGTGGACTTCGAGGACTACTGCGAGCGCTGGGAATGGGGCGTACGGGCGCAGATCCAGGACGCCAACACCCTCGCCGCGACGCTGGGCCTCGCCGCCGGACTCGTCTGGGAGGAGGACCAGTACCTCCAGGGCACCTTCAAGATCGCCGTGAACTCCGCCGTGGGCAACCCGCACGCCTCCGAGGCCGACATCGTCAAGCAGGACTGGGGTGACGTGTTCACCCCGGACTACCTGAACCCCGACTGGAGTCCCGAGTCCTTCCAGCACGCCGGGGACGAGGCCGCCCAGACCTGGAAGGACACCGGGCGGGCGGTCCTCACGGAGGGCCAGGGCGGGAGCCGGGCGCGGATCCTCAACGAACTCCTCGGGGTGGACCAGGGCGACTTCGACCGTGCCGTGGACGAGACGTTCGGCCCGTCCCCTGAAGAGCGGGCGCAGCAGCAGGACACCGGGGGGAACTGACCGTGGGTATCGGGGACTTCATCAGCGACATCACTCCGGATGTCGTCGAGGACGCGGTCGAGGACGGCGTCGAGTGGGCCGGCAACCGGGTCGAGGACGCCGGGAACTGGACCGCGGACCGGCTGGACGACGTCGGCTGGGAGTCCGGCGCCGACTGGGTGCGCGAGCAGTCGCGTTCACTGGCGAACCGGATGGGCGCCGAGGTCGACGAGATGGACCTCGGGCAGACCGAGGACAAGACCAAACTGATCTACGGCAGTCCCTCCAAGCTGCGGGACACCGCCTCCCATCTGCGGGACCTCCAGGCCTCTTTCGAGAAGGTCGGCCAGGGACTGAAGGGCCTCGACTCATCCGCCGTGAAGGGCGAGGCCGCCGACGCGTTCCGGGAGAAGGTCGCGGTCGAACCGCCCAAGTGGTTCAAGGGCGCGGACGCCTTCGGCAAGGCCGCCGACGCCTTGGCGAGCTTCGGCCTCACCGTCGAGTGGGCCCAGGGACAGGCCCAGACAGCCATCGACAAGTGGAAGGCGGGCACCAAGGCATCCGCCGACGCGGCCGACGCGCACAACAAGAGCGTCGACGACTACAACAAGGCCGTCGACGGCTACAACGCCCAGCCCGCCGACAAACGGAACCCGGCCTCCCTGCCGCCCAAGCCGGGCGCCTTCACCGACCCCGGCAAGGCGGGCATGCAGGAGGCGCAGGAGATCCTCGCCGAGGCCCGCAAGCAGCGCAACGCCGCCGCCGAGACAGCCCGCACCGCCGTCCGGGCCGCCCGGGACGCGGCCCCGCCCAAACCCTCGTACGCCGACCAGGCCATGGACGGGCTCGAAGAACTCCAGGTGATGCAGGCCCACTTCGGCGGCGGCATCGTCAAGGGCACGGCAGGGCTGCTCAGTTTCGTCCGGAGTGTCAACCCCACCGACCCGTACAACATCACCCACCCCGCCGAATACCTCACCCAGCTCAACAGCCTCGCCTCCGGCCTCGTCCTCATGGCCAACGACCCGTGGGGCACGGGCAAGCAGATGATCGACAACTTCATGAAGGACCCGGCGGAAGGCTTCGGCCGCCTCGTCCCCGACCTGCTGCTCACCGCCGCCACCGCCGGCGGTGGCGCGGCCGTCAAGGGCGTCCGGGTCGCGGCCGAGGGAGCGGACCTGGCGTCCGACGCCAACCGCGCCCGCCGCCTGATCGACGGATCGCCGAACGGCACCCACAACCGCCCCGACGCCCACCGACTCGTCGACGAGACCGACCCGGTGGACCTCGCCTCGGGCCGGATGTTCCTGCCCCAGACCGACGTCTCCCTCCCCGGCACCCTCCCGCTCACCTTCACCCGACGCGTCGAGTCCGGCTACACCGCCGGACG
Organism: Streptomyces sp. NPDC029956; assembly: GCF_055574655.1. Classification (NCBI taxonomy): domain Bacteria; kingdom Bacillati; phylum Actinomycetota; class Actinomycetes; order Kitasatosporales; family Streptomycetaceae; genus Streptomyces; species Streptomyces sp. NPDC029956. Next base: position 39,935 of record NZ_JBVHZJ010000008.1, read on the forward strand.
CTTCTTCGGCCCCTCGTGGTCCTCCACCGTCGACGAGCACCTGGAGATCGACGCGCAGGGGGTCGTCCACGTCACGGACGACGGCCTCCTGCTCCCCTACCCGCACCCCGTGCCCGGCCTCCCCACGCTCCCCGAGTCCGGCACCGGCCGCCGGCCGCTCGCCCGCGACGAGTCCGGCGACTACACGCTCACCGATCCGGACACCGGTCTGACCCGGCACTTCGCCGCGCCCGTCGGCACCGAACCGGGCGGCGACGGAGAGGCATGGCTCGTACGGACGGTGGACCGCAACGGCCACGCCGTCACCGTCGACCGTACCGAGGACGGAACCCCGCTCGCCCTCGTCCACACGGCGGGCTACCACGTCGACGTCACGGCCGAGAACGGCCGGGTGACGCGCCTCGCCCTGCGCCTTCCCGACGGCACCGGACAGGAACTCGTCCGCTACGGCCACACCGACGGCGACCTGACCGCGGTCACCAGGCCCTCCGGCGCCACCCTCGCCCTCGCCTACGACGACCGGCACCGGGTGATCACCTGGACCGACTCCAACGGCAGCCGCTACGACTACGCCTACGACGAGCACGACCGGGTCATCGGCGAGGGCGGCGAGGACGGCCATGTCCAGCTCACCCTCGCCTACGGCCACCCCGATCCGGCCACCGGCCACCGCACCACCACTCTCACCACCGCCGACGGACGGGTCACCCGCCATCTGATCGACGGCGCCTGCCACGTCCTCGCCACCGTCGACCCGCTCGGCCACACCACCCGGCTCGGCCACGACGCCCGCGGGAACCTCCTCACCCGCACCGACGCCCTCGGCCGGACGACCGCCTTCTCGTACGACGACGAGGGCCGGCTGCTCACGGTCCTCCGGGCCGACGGCAGCCGGCTCTCCACCGTCCGTGACGACCGGGGCCTGCCCGTGGAGTTCACCGACGCCGACGGGGGGCGGACCCGCCAGGAGTTCGACGACCTCGGCAACCTCACCGCCGTCACGGACCCCGCCGGCCGCACCACCCGCTACACCTACGACGACCGGGGCCACCTCGCCACCACCACCGACCCCTCAGGCGCCGTCACCACCTTCCGCTGCGACCCCGCCGGGCTCCCCCTCGAGGTCGGCGACCCCCTCGGCGGCACCACGCGGTGCGAGCGCGACGCCCACGGCCGGCTCGTCCGCGTCACCGACCCGCAGGGCGCCGTCACCACCCTGGAGTGGACCGAGGACGGCGAACTCGCCCGGCGCGTCCGCACGGACGGGACCGTCGAGGCATGGGCCTACGACGGTGAGGGCAACTGCACCGCGTACACCGATCCGAACGGCTTCACGACCCGCTTCGAGTACACCCACTTCGACCTGCTCGCCGCCCGCACCGGCCCGGACGGCGCGCGCCACGCCTTCGAGCACGACGCGGCCCTCCGCCTCACCCGGGTCACCGACCCCCAGGGGCTGACCTGGGACTACACGTACGACCGGGCCGGCCGCACGGTCGCCGAGACCGACTTCGACGGGCGGACCGTCTCCTACGAACTGAACGCGGTCGGGCAGGTCACCGCCCGCACCACCCCCACCGGCCAGACCGTCCGCTACGAGCGGGACGCGCTCGACCGGGTCGTCCGCAAGGACGCGGCGGGAGCCGCCACCTCCTACGCGTACGACGCCGCCGGCCGGATGGTCCGCGCCGAGGGCCCCGACAGCGAACTCGTCCGGCAGTACGACCGCCGCGGCGAACTCACGACAGAACTCGTCGACGGCCGCCCGCTCACCTACACCTACGACGACACCGGACGCCTCTCCCGCCGCATCACCCCCACCGGACACGTCACCAGCTACGCCTACGACGCCACGGGCCGGCTCGCCCGGCTCACCAGCGGCACCCGGCGGATCTCCTTCGCCCACGACACGGCCGGACGGGAACTCCGCCGCGCCTTCGGCGACACCCTCGCACTCACCACGTCCTGGGACGAGTACGGCCGGCCGGCCGGCCAGCACCTGACCGCGGGCGGCCGCACCGTCAACCGCCGCGCCTACACCTATCGCGCCGACGGCCACCTCACCGCGCTCGACGACGCCCTGCGCGGCTCCTTCCGCTACGGCCTCGACACCACCGGCCGCGTCACCACCGTCACCGCCGAGGGCTGGAAGGAGTCGTACGCCTACGACGCCTCCGGCAACCAGACCTCCGCGTCCTGGCCCGGCGGCCACCCCGGCCAGGACGCCACGGGCCCCCGCAGCTACACCGGAACCACCCTCACCCGCGCCGGAGCGGTCCGGTACGAGCACGACGCCGGCGGCCGGATCACCCTGCGCCGCCGGGTCACGCTCTCCGGAAAGGCGGACACCTGGCGGTTCACCTGGGACGCCGAGAGCCGCCTCACCGCCGTCACCACGCCCGACGGGACGCGCTGGCGCTACCGGTACGACCCGCTCGGCCGACGCACCGCGAAGCAGCGGCTCGCCGACGACGGCGAGACGGTGGTCGAGGAGACCCTGTTCACCTGGGACGGCCCGACCCTGTGCGAACAGGTGACGACCGCACCCGAGCTGCCCCGCCCCGTCGCCCTCACCTGGGACCACCGGCACGCCAAGCCGCTGGCCCAGACCGAACGCGTCCTCGGCGCCGACGCCTCCCAGGAGGCCGTCGACGAGCGCTTCTTCGCCATCGCCACCGACCTCGTCGGCACCCCCACCGAACTCGTCGACGAGACCGGCCGGGTGGCCTGGCACAGCCGCGCCACGCTCTGGGGCACCACCACGTGGAACAGCGGCGCCACCGCCTACACCCCGCTCCGGTTCCCCGGTCAGTACTTCGACCCCGAGACCGGTCTCCACCACAACTACTTCCGGCAGTACGACCCGGAGACCGCCCGCTACCTCACTCCCGACCCGCTGGGGCTCCTCCCCGCCCCCAACCCGGCCTCCTACGTCCACAACCCGGTCACCTGGTCCGACCCGCTCGGCCTCTCCCCCTACCGCGGGCTCGGACTCAGCGACGAGGCGATGAACGCCATCCAGAAGCTGGAGAACATCAAGGCCGACCCGATCGGCCGCATCAACTCCGAGCCCAACCACAACCACTACTCGGCGGCGCGGCGCGAGGCGGGCGGCGAGGTGGTGGCCCGCAAGCCGGACGGCACCCCCTTCGACCACGTCCAGGACCTCACACAGGCCGCGAACGGACTGGAGAACGTCCGCAAGGCCCTGTGGAAGGAGATGGAGAAGCTACCGGACGGCATGACCGAGCGCGGGCTCGAAGTGCTCCTCAAGAAGCACGACGAGACCGTCTACCACCTGGACCGTGTGAAAGGCTTCCTGCACCAGATCAAGCAGCAGCCATGACCGACCCCAGAAACGGAACAGTGCGCCCATGACCGACGAGAACAGCCACGCCACCGAGGTACGCGAGCGGTGGGCCCGCCCGGAGAACGCCCCCGCCCTCGACGGCATCCGCGCCGCCCTCGCCGGCGGTGGCGACTGGCGCGCGCTCGTGCGCGAATGGACCCTGCCCTGGGGCACCGAGAACGATCTGGCCGGCATTCCGCTCGCCGGTGTGGGCCTCGGCGGCCTGGACCTGAAGGACGTCATCCTCAGCTACGCCGACCTGCAGGGATGCGACATGAGCGGCTGCGACCTCACCGACGCGTTCCTGACGGGCACCGACCTGCGCGAGGCCACGCTGGTGAACGCGACCCTCACCCGCGTGAACGCCGGGCTCTGCGACCTCAGCGGGGCCGACCTCAGCGGCGCGAACGCGGACGACGCCGTGTTCTCCCGCGCCCGCCTCGTCGGCACCCGGCTGTCCGGCGCCTCCCTGCGCCGGGTGAAGTTCGTCGCGGCCGAACTCGGCGACGCGGACTTCTCGGACGCGGACCTGTCGGACGCCGTGATGGTCGCGGCCAGGACGGCGGGCACGATCCTGGACGGCGCACGCCTGGAGGGGGCCCGCCGCGGCTCACTGAGGCCGTAGACCCTCAGCTGTCGACGGAACACGAAGGTCCCCTCACCGATCACGAGGGCTGCCGCGAAGACGGCGGCCCCACCTGATCAGCCGTCACCCCGCGTGCCACGGGTGCCGCGGCCGCTCGGCGCCGTGAGGCCGACCGCCGACCGCACCCCCCTTCGCGGCCGATAGCCGAGGCCCGTCGTACTCTTCCCCGAGTTCGACTGCCCCGGGAGATCCGCTTGTCCGTTCATGCTCGGCTCCGTGCCACCGTCCCCGCTCTCATGCCCTCGTCGCAGGCCGGTCCGCCGGAGATCACGGGGCTGCCCGGGCGCAGGTGGCTCGTCCAGCGGAGCGACGACGAGATCGTGGCCCAGCCCCTGGACGACGCCTTCGTCGCACGCGCTGGGGCGAGTGTTCGCTTCCCCGCGCCCTGGCCCCGGAGTCGCGGAACGTGGGAAGTGGCGCCGGACGCGAGTCTGGCCGTCTTCGCCGGGGTCCATGCCGTGCGCGCGGTGGATCCGTCGGGAGCGACGCGTTGGGAGGTCCGCCACGGGTGCTGGTACGGCGCGTGCCGCGAGATGCACGAGGCGTACGACGCGTACGCGGATCGGCAGGACCATCGGTATCCCGAGAGCGGCTCGGTCGGTTTCTCGGCGGACGGCAGGCTCGTCTGGGCGCACGTACGCGGCCCGTTGTCCGAGGGCGAGCTGAGCCCCGGCACGGCCGACGAGTGGCTGGTCATCGACGCCGAGAACGGTCGCGTGCTCGCGCGGGCCGACGCCGAAGCGGCAGCCGCCGGCAGCGTTCACCTTCCCCACCCGACCGATCCTCACCAGATGGGGCTGAGCATCGGCGAAGGCCAGGACGGCGCACCCCTGCGATGGGGCCGCTGGGACGGGAGGGAACTGACCGTGGACTGCCTGGACGGCGATCTGTGCCTGCTGAGCCTCAGCCCGTCGGGCGACCGGCTCATGACCGTCTCCCACGACCAGGACTCCCTCGCCGTACGAGACTCACGCGGCGCCGTCGTCGAGGCGCTGGACTGGAACGCCGAGGCAGCGATTCCCCGCCACCCTGGTGCTCCCACCGCCACGGACTCTGACGCCGCCGAGGACGAGGACGAGGACGAACTGGACGTCTGCTGGGACTGGGCCGGCGGCTTCCTCGACGAGACGACCCTTGTCGCCTCGACTGTCGAGTGCGACGAGGAGTGGGGGCAGGGCCGGCACTGGCTGGTGGACACGACGGGAACGCGCGGTTTCACGCCGATCGACTACCCCACGCCGGTCTCCGGCGAGCCGACCGCGCTGGGAAGCGGCGCCTGGTCGACGCTGTCCGAGACCCGTGACGTCCTCCACGTCTGGGGCCTCCACGGACTGGAGGGCTGATCTCGGCAGGACTCCCACATGACGGCCGCGGGCCCACGATGCTGTACGCCATCTCAGCCCACAGCCGCAGGTCGAGGGGCCCTGAGGTCGTGGGGCCCGGGGCGAATCCGTCGCCCCCACCCGAAGGAACGAGGCATCCGGAACACACCCGATCACGGCCGTCCAGTGGCGCCGTCGCGCCGCCACCGACTGGACTGCCTACCTCCAAGCGCGCGGGGGACGAAAAGACCTGGACCCGTCGTCCTGGCCGAGGCGTGCCGCTACCGCATCGTGATCGGCGTTCGCGTCGACGGCGGATCCATCCCCGGAGTCACGTACACCGCCACCACCTACCACCGGGAGATAGAGGGCCGGCCAGCCCGTAGGCTCGACGCATGGTCGGGAAGCGGGTGCGGGAAGAGGGGCGGGGGCCGGGACGGCCGCGCGAGGAGCGGGTCGATCGCGCCGTGCTCGACGCGGTCGTCGCCCTGGTGACGGAGAAGGGCCTGGGCGCCGTCACCATGGACGCCGTGGCCCTGCGGGCGGAGGTCAGCAAGCCGTCCATCTACCGGCGCTGGCCCACGAAACAGGATCTGCTGATCGCCGCCGCCGAGTCCCGCGTCGGCCCGCTGTCCGTCCCTGATCTCGGGGACTTCCGCGCCGAGCTGAGGGTCGTGCTCGAAACCCGGCTGGAGGCGTACCGGGCCCCGGGGGTCGACCGGCTGATGGCCGGCGTCATCGGGGCGGCGGCCGAGGCCGGCGCCGTGCGCGGCGCTTACGGGGACTACTCCGCCCGCGTCATGAGCGAGACCCGGCACATCCTGGAGCGGGGGGTCGCCCGCGGCGACGTACGACCGGACATCGACGTCCGCGCGGTGGCCACGATGGTGGCCGCTCCGCTCGTGTTCCGGCTGGTCGGAGAGATGGAACCACCCGACGCCACGCTGGTGGACACGGTGGTCGACCTCGTCTCGCGCGCCGTGTCCGCGCGGGACTGACCGAAAACAGTCTCCCCAGGGGGCGCCGAAATCGATAGGCGCGAACCCCTTGCCCTCACGCGGCCCAATATCGATACTCCCGGTAACGAATTCCCGGTCGTCACAGTCGTCAATGTCGTCACTGCGGAGGTACTCCATGGCCACGCCCGCCACCACCCCCCAGCCCGTCCTCGACAAGCCCCTGCTGCACTATGGGCGGCGTGTTCTGGAGCGCACGGCTCCGGACATGCCCCCCGCCGAGTACCGGCTCCTCGACGTCTCGCCGCTCACCCCTCACATCGGCGCTGAGATCAGCGGGGTGGCCCTCACCGGGCGGATCGGCGAGGAGCTCGCCGCCGAACTCCGGCTGGCCCTGCTGGAGTGGAAGGTGATCTTCTTCCGCGACCAGCACGACTTCACCCCCCAGCACCACCTCGCCCTCGCGGGCGTCTGGGGCGTGCCCGAGGCGAACCCCTTCTTCCCCAAGAGCGAGACCGTCGGCGTCTCCCGGCTGGCCAAGGACGCGATGGCCGTCGGCCAGGAGAACATCTGGCACAGCGACCACTCCTTCATGGCCGCCCCCGCCCTGGGCTCCGTCCTGCGCGCGGTCGAGGTGCCGCCCGCCGGCGGCGACACGATGTGGGCGGACATGGGCGCCGCGTACGACAACCTCTCCGAGGAGATGAGGGCGCGCGTCGAGGGCCTCACCGCCGTCCACGACTGGGTGCCCAGCTGGGGCTCCGTCATGACCGAGGAGCAGATCGCCCACTTCCGGCAGTCCCTGCCGCCCGTCGAGCACCCGGTCGTCGTCCGCCACCCGCAGACCGGTCGCAAGCTGCTCTACGTCAACGAGCCCTTCACCATACGCATCGTCGGCCTGTCGGACGAGGAGAACCGCGAACTGCTCGACGCGCTCGTCCTCCAGGCCCGTATCCCCGAGTACCAGGTGCGCTTCCGCTGGCAGCCGGACTCCATCGCGATCTGGGACAACATCGCCGTCCAGCACTACGCGATCAGCGACTACTACCCGCAGCGCCGCGTCATGGAGCGCATCGCCGTCGCCGGGGTGCCACTCTCCTGACCGGCGGGCCGTCGTCCTGACCGGCGGAGCGCCCACCCGTCCGACGGGTCCGCGTTCCGACCGGCGGACCCTGCCGCTCGCCCGGCAACGACCGGGCGTGCGGCGGTCCGAGCGGCCCGTCCGCTCTCCCCGTCGTCCCCCTCCGCCCGCTCTCTCCCCTCCCCGGCGCGGCACCCGCACATCCGCACGCGCCGCCCCTCTTCTCCGGAGGTTCCCGTGACCGCCGCCGACACTTCGGCCGTAACACCGCTCGCGCGGGCCACGCAGGCAGCTCACGACCCCGGCGTCCGCGCCTGGATCGTCACCGGCATGCTCGTGGTCTTCATGATGATCAACTTCGCCGACAAGGCCGTGTTCGGTCTCGCGGCCGACGAGATACGGGCGGATCTGGGTCTGTCCGCGACCGATTTCGGGCTGGCGAACAGCGCGTTCTTCCTGCTGTTCTCGGCGGCCGCCGTCGTGGTGGGCCTGCTGGCCGACCGGGTGTCCCTGAAGTGGCTTCTGCTGGTCATGGCTCTGCTCTGGTCGGTGGCGCAGGTGCCCGCCGCCCTCGGTGGCGGGCTCGCCGTCCTGATCGGCACACGGGTGGTGCTCGGCGCCGCCGAGGGGCCGGCGTTCCCGGTCGCCCAGCAGGCCGCGCTGTCCTGGTTCCCCGACCACCGCCGCAATCTGCCCGGAGCCCTGGTCACCCTCGGAGTCACGCTGGGCGTGATCACCGCTGCCCCGGGGCTGACCTGGGTCATCCAGAACCACGGCTGGCGATCCGCCCTCTGGGTGGTCGCGGGCCTGGGGCTGGTCTGGGCCGTGGTCTGGCTCCTGGTCGGCGCGGACGGCCGGTTCCGCGACAGCGACGGCGGTACGGCCGCGCCCGCCGCGTCGACCGGGTCCGCCACGCCCGCCCGGTCCCGGGCCTGGCCCGCGTACCGGCGTGTCTTCGGCAGCCGTACCTGGATCGGCACCACCGTCGCGTACTTCACCAGCTACTGGTGCGTGGCCCTGATGCTGGTGTGGCTGCCGTCCTACCTGAAGAGCGGCCTCGGCCACTCCTCCGCGACCGCCGGCACGCTGGTGGCCTTGCCCTGGGCGCTCGGCGCCGTGGTGCTGCTCGGTCAGGCCGCGCTGACCGGGTGGCTGATGCGCCGCGGCGTGGGGAGCCGGTGGGCGCGCGGCCGCGTCGGCGCGGGTCTGCTGTTCCTCGGCGCTCTGTGCTTCCTCGCCGTTCCCCCGGCCGACGGCACCGGGGCCAAGACGGCGCTGCTCATCGCCGGTTGCGGCCTCGGCGGCTCCTTCGCGACCGTCGCGATCACCACCGTCGCCGAACTCGCCCCGACCACCCGTCGCGGCGGCGCCCTCGGCACGATGAACGCCGTGGTGACCACCGCGGGCCTGATCGCCCCGACCGTCGTGGGCCGCATGGTCGACCGCCAGGGCGCCTCCGGCTACCAGAACGCCGTCGTGGTGTCCGCCGTCCTGCTCCTGCTCGGCGCCGTCGCCGCCTTCGCCCTGATCGACCCGGCGCGCGACGCGGCACGCACCGGCGCCTGACGCGCCCGGCCGCCCCGCCCCCCCGTACATCCGCCCCGTACTCCCCCACCGATCCACGCCGACCGGCGCCCGCCGTCCAAGGAGCCCGACCATGACCTCACTCATCCTCGACATCGAGGCGCTGGACCGCGCCGTCGCCGAACTACGGGAGAACGCCGGCACCTGGACGGCCACGCCGCTCCCCGAGCGCGTCGAGCTCCTGGAGCGGCTGCTGCCGCGGATCGCCGACGGGGCCGAGGACATGGTCGCGGCCTGCGCCCGCGCCAAGGGCTACGGCCCCGACTCCTCCTGGGCGGCGGAGGACTGGGCGGGCGCGCCGTGGGCGCTGGCCCAGACCACGAGCGCCTATCTGCGGGTGCTGCGCCGGATCGCGGCCGGCGAGGAGCCGGTCGCGGCCGGGGCCGTACGGGAGCGGGACGGCCGGGCGGTCGTCGACGTCTTCCCCGCCAGCGGCTGGGACGGCCTGCTGCTCAACGGGTTCACGGCCCAGGTGTGGACCCGGCCCGGCACGACGGCGGACGGGGTACGGAGGCGGGCGGCGGGCCCGTACCGAGGCCGGCCCGTCGACCCCGGCGTCGCCCTCGTCCTGGGCGCCGGCAACGTCGCCGCCATCACCGCCCTCGACATCCTGCACAAGCTGTACGTGGACGGCCAGGTCGTCCTCGCGAAGATGAACCCGGTCAACGCCTACCTCCGCCCCCATTTCGAGCGGGTCTTCGGCGAGTTCGTCCAGCGGGGCTGGGTGCGCTTCGTCGACGGCGGCGCTGCGGAGGGCGCCCACCTCACCACGCACGAGGGTGTGGACAGCATCCACGTCACCGGCAGCGAGCGCACCCACGACGCCATCGTCTGGGGCACGGACGAGCAGGCCGAGGAGCGCCGCCGCGCGGACACCCCGCTGAACACCAAGCCGTTCAGCAGCGAACTGGGCGGCGTCAGCCCCTGCGTCGTGGCGCCCGGGCCCTGGAGCGCGGCGGACTTCCGCTTCCAGGCCGAGCACATCGTCACCAGCAAGATGAACAACTCCGGCCACAACTGCGTCGCCAGCCAGATCCTCGTCCTCCCCCGCGACTGGGACGGCACCGAGCGGCTGCTTGCCGAGATCCGGCGGGTCCTGCGCGAACTGCCCGCCCGTACCGACTACTACCCGGGCGCGGACCGGCGGCTGGCGGCCGTGCGGACGGCGCACCCGGAGGCCGAGGCCCACGGGGAGGGCGACTGCCGGCTCCTGGTCCCCGACATCTCCGATGTCTCCGACGTCTCCGGCGCGGAGGGCCGGGACATGATGCTGACCGACGAGGTGTTCGGCAGCGCGCTGGGCGTCGTACGGCTCCCCGGCGACACCCCGGACGCCTTCCTCAGCGAGGCCGTCGCCTTCGCCAACGACCGACTCCCCGGCACCCTCGGCGCGACGCTCCTCGTGCACCCGAGGACGGAGAAGGAGCACCGCGCCGCGGTCGACGCGGCCGTCGCGGGCCTGCGGTACGGCACGGTCGGCGTCAACTGCTGGTCCGCGATCGGGTTCCTGCTCGGCTACACCCCGTGGGGAGCCCACCCCGGCCACACCCGTCAGTCCATCGGCAGCGGCGTCGGCTTCGTCCACAATGCCTTCATGCTGGCCGACGACGACATCGAGAAGACCGTGCTGCGCGCGCCCTTCGCGCCCGCTCCCCGTGGCCTGTTCACCGGTTCGCCTTCGCTGTCGCCGCGCCCACCGTACTTCGTCACCAACCGCACCGGTGCCACCACTCTGAAGCGGGTCACCCGCTTCACCGCGGCCCCGGGCCTCGCGAAGCTGCCCGGCATCTTCGCCTCCGCACTGCGCGGCTGACACACGTCGACCGCCCCTCCCTTCCCTTCGGTCCAGCCCTCAGAAGGACACCCTCATGAACCTCTCCGACCTCCTCGGCCGCAGTGCGGCCCGGTGCGGCCCGAGCATCGCGATCGAACTCGGCGACACGTCGCTGACCTACACCGCGCTCGACGAACTCGCGGGACGGACGGCCGCGCTGCTGACCGCCCGCGGTGTCGTGCCCGGCGACCGGGTCGGCCTCATGCTGCCCAACCTGCTGGAGTTCCCGGCCCTCTTCTACGGCGCGCTGCGCGCGGGCGCCGTCGTCGTCCCGATGAACCCGCTGCTGAAGGCGCGCGAGATCGCCCACTACCTCAGGGACTCGGGCGCGGTGCTGGTGTTCGCCCACGAGTCCCTCGTCGAGGAGGTGGAGGCGGGCCGCGCCGCCGCGGGAGCGCGGGTCGCGGTGGTCCCGATCGGGTCCGGCTCGCTCACCGGGCTGCTCGCCGACCACACCGAGCCCGTCACCACCTCGGTCGGCGCGGGCGACGACACCGCCGTCATCCTCTACACCTCCGGCACCACCGGCCTGCCCAAGGGCGCCGAGCTCACCCACACCAACCTCGGCCGCAACTCCGAGATAGCCGCCCGGGCGCTGTTCGACCTCACACCGGCGGACAACATGCTGGGCTGTCTGCCGCTGTTCCACACCTTCGGCCTGGTCGTGGCGATGAACACCGCCGTCACCGTCGGCGCCCGCCTCACCCTGCTCCCCCGCTTCGAGCCCGTGCTCGCGCTGCGGACCATCCAGGAGCGCGGGGTCACCATGCTCGCGGGTGTGCCGACGATGTACGCCGCCCTGCTCGGCACGCACGTCCAGGAGCCCGACGCGTACGACGTCTCCGCCCTGCGGCTGTGCGTCTCCGGCGGCGCCTCGCTGCCCGTCGAGGTCCTGCACGGCTTCGAGAAGGCCTTCGACTGCCTGCTCCTGGAGGGCTTCGGCATGTCCGAGACGTCTCCCGTCGCCTCCTTCAACCACCCGGACCGCCCGCGCAAGGCCGGGACGGTCGGCACGCCGATCGAGGGCGTCGAGCTGCGTCTTGCGGACGTCGTCGACGGTGTCGGCGAGCTGTGCGTGCGCGGACACAACGTCATGAAGGGGTACTGGGGCCGCCCGGAGGCCACCGCCGAGACGGTGAAGGACGGCTGGCTGTACACGGGGGACCTGGCCCGCGTCGACGAGGACGGCTACTACTCCATCGTCGACCGCAAGAAGGACCTCGTGATCCGCGGCGGCTACAACGTCTACCCGCGGGAGATCGAGGAGGTCCTGTACGAGCACCCGGCCGTCGCCGAGGCCGCCGTGATCGGGCTGCCCGACGACGTGCTCGGCGAGGAGGTCGCCGCCGCGGTCGCGCTGCGCCCCGGCGCCGAGGCGACCCCCGAGGAGCTGCGGGAGTTCGTGCGCGGCCAGGTCGCCGCGTACAAGTACCCCCGGGTGGTCTGGATCCTCGACGCGCTGCCCAAGGGCGCCACGGGCAAGATCCTCAAGCGGGAGATCGCAGCCACCCGTCCCTGACGTCCTGGCACGCCGAAGGGTCGCACCCGAAGCGCCGCACACCGAAGGGCCCGGCACCCCCTGGGGGAGCGCCGGGCTCTTCCTCTCGGTTACGGGCTACCGCGCGCCGGCGCCGGTCCGGATCAGCAGGTTCCGGCCGGGCGGTCGCGCATCACCAGGTCGGTGGAGCCGGTGGTGCCGTCCAGCCAGACCACCCGCTTGCCGGTGTCGGCGGCGGCGTAGACCTGGTCGCCGCGGTTGCAGGAGACCCGCTTCACGCCGCCCTTGCCGTCGGGCGCCACCTGGTACAGCTTGGGCAGGGTGGCGTTGGCCCAGGACGTGGCCGGCGGCAGCGAGGTGAGGGTGACTGCGTCGTCGGAAGCGGTCAGGGAGTAGCCGTAGACCGGGGCCTCGATGGCCTCGGGCAGGACGGTGACGGGGTTCGAGCCGTCGACGCCGGCCCGCTCCAGGGAGGCCTTGCCGCCGTCCGTGACGTCGGCGTCCCGCAGCCAGAAGACGCCGTCGTCGGTGATCGCGGTCTGGCCGATTCCCATCGTCTTGGCGGTGTCACCGGGCATCAGGGTAGTGGTGCCGGTCGCGGTGTCGAAGACCTCGGCGCCCAGGTGGTAGCCGTCGGGCTGCGACCACACCTTGGCGTAGGCGATCTTCCCGTCACGGACGGAGGGCAGGGCGGTGGCACGGTCGGCGCGGCCCTGGTCGACGGCGGTCCTGACGCCCGTCCTCATGTCGAAGTGCACGACGTGCTCCAGGCCGAACCTCGGGTCGAAGTCGGTGAAGACGATGTCGTCGCCGTCGACCGCGAGGGAGGCGGCGCTGATGCCGGCGTGGGCGACGGTCCTGACCACGCCGCCGGAGACCGCGCGGGCCTTGATGGCGATGGACGTGGAACCGTACTCGGCCCAGACGACGGTCTCTCCGTCGGTGTCGGCGTACACCTGGTAGTTGCCGGTGTTCCCGCTGACCAGCTCCGGGGTTCCCTTGCCGTCGGTGCGGCCGATCCACACCGAGTAGGGCTCCTCGCCGGAGGCGTTGGAACGGGAGACGGCGTACGTGCCGTTTCCGGCGCCGACGCCGGTGCCGGCGATGTTGACGCCGGTCATCAGCGTCTTCGTGTCGACGCCGAGGTCCCGCTCCCAGCCCTCGACGACACCATGGTCGTCGAACGCCTTGCTGACAGTCGCCAGTTGGCCCTTCGTCGCGCCCAGCTCCCGCGCGGCGGCGAGGACCGCCTCACGGCCGTCGGTGAAGCCGTCGAGCGGGGTCATGTAGGCGGACAGGGCGCGGTAGACGATCTCGTCGGCGAAGTCGTCGTCCAGGTTCTGCCGGATGTCCCACAACGCGCCGGAGAAGATGGTGGAGTTGAGGTGGACACCGCCGTTGTCGCCGCGGTAGGTGACGCCGATGAAGTCGTCCTGGGTGGTCGCGCCGTCGTCGAGGTCGCGCAGCGCGCAGTCGCGGGGCGCCATGGTGGTGCACAGGTCCTCGCCGAGGAGGGCCGTGTCGGGGTCGTCCATGGAGAGGCCGTTGGCCTCGACGTCGATGGCGTTGCCGAAGTAGTCGGCGATCGCCTCGTTCATGGCGCCGGACTGGCCGACGTACACGAGGTTCGCGGTGTGCTCGATGACTCCGTGGGTCATCTCGTGGCCGACGACGTCGGTGTCGGCGGAGAAGGTGCGGTAGTCGCCGCCACCCTGGCCGTACACCATCTTGGCCCCGTCCCAGAAGGCGTTGTTGAAGGGGCGGCCGTTGCTGACCACGCCGACGAGGGAGTTGACGAAGCCGGCCTTGCCGTCGAGGCCGTCCCGGCCGAACTTCGAGAAGTAGAAGTCGTAGACCTTCCCGGCCCCCCAATGGGCGTCGACGGCGCCCGAGTTCGTGAAGTCCTCGCCCAGGTCGGTCATGGCGGAGCGGAAGGTCTGGATGCCGCTGGGCCAGCGGCCCGACGCGGAGGAGGCCTCGCGGCCGCGGGCGTCGTAGGTGGACAGCAGGACGCCGCTGAAGGGGCTGGAGGCGGGCCGCTTGCTGTAGTCGATCATCTGGTAGACGCCGTCGGCGCCCTGGTACAGGTTCACCTCGGCCTTCTGACCGTTGTAGCGGGTGCCGGTGCCCTTGACGACGAGCTGTTGGGCGGTCGCGGTGGGCGCGTCGGCGGTGGCCGTCCCGTCCGTGGCGGTGCCGGCCGCCGTACCCGGCGTCGCGCCGAAGGTCTTGATCGAGCTGTACTGCATGACGGGGAAGCCCGAGCGGGCGTCGACGAACACCTCCTGCTTCACCGGCAGTCCGTCGACCGGGCCGGCGCCGGTGACGGTGATGTGCCGGGTGAGCACGCCCTTGCCCTGGGGGAGGACGGTCAGGCCCTGGACGGTGCCGGTGAGCGGGGCGGCCTGCTCGCCGGCCTGCGCCGGGCGCGTCAGCGGGCCGGTGCGGAGCTGCGCGGCGACGGCGGCCACCGCACGGTCGATCGCGGTCTTCTCGGAGACCGCGGGCTCCACCGTGCCCAGGTCGAGCTGGGTGAAGTAGCGGCCGGAGGTGCCGGTGACGGCCCGCTTGCCGGCCTTCTTCTCCATGCGGACGAGGTACTCGCCACCGAGGACCGGAATGCCCTGGTAGCGCTGTTGGAGGCGTACGGTCTCCCGGCCGCCCTCGCTCTCGGTGTCCGCGGCCACGAGGTCCTTCCCGGGGTCCGCGATGTGGTACCGGTCACGCTTGGCGGCGAGGTGGCCGCGGGCGGCGTCGGCCGCGCTGCCGTCGGAGGCGACGCCCTCGTCGAGGCCCGTGACGAGGGCCGGGGTGTCGGTGGCGGGTATCTCGTCGGCCGCGGACGGGGCGGTGTCCGCGTGGGCCGACGTGGTCGGCAGGAGCAGGGCGGCCGCGGCGAGAACGGCGGTGATTCCGGAGCCGGCGGCGGCACGACGGCGGCCGTACCGCGTGGGTGAGGTGCGCAAGGCGTTCCCTTTTCGAAGTGACGGGAGTCCTGAGGAATTGGGCACATCGAAGTACGCCGCGGCCGCCCGGACAACGGATCCTCCGTGCCGAATAGTGGACACCCTCACTTGTGTGTCGGGGACCGTTCGGGCGAAGATCCCTGCCCATGAACTGGCCTGACAGCAACTCCGACTGGGAAGAGCTCGGTCTCGGGCCCGATGAACTGACGCTCTACGAGGCCCTCCTGACGTCGCCGCGGCCCGCCTCGATCGCCGACCTCGCCCGGGCGGCCGGCCTGCTCCCTGACCGGCTACCGGCCGCTCTCGGCACGCTCGCGAACCAGGGTTTCGTCCTCCCCCCGACGCCCGGCGAGACCCTTCCGGGCGTGGTCCCGCCCGCCGCCGCACTGCGCAACCTGATCCATCTCCGCCAGGCCGAACTCCTCGGCCGCTCGGCCCGCCTGGAGGTCTTCAGCGCCTCTGTGGACCGGCTGGCCGCGCGGCTGTCCGGCGGCGTCCCCGACGAACGGGCCTCCGGCATCGAGACGGTGCGCGGCCGGGAGGCCATCGCCGCGCGGGTGCGGTCCCTGATGACCTCGGCCACCAGCGAGCTCGCCCTCCTCGACCGTCCGCCGTACGCGTCCCACGACGGCAGGGGGATGCCCGCCCCGCTCGCGGTCACCGATCTCGTGGAACGCGGCGTGACCGTACGGGTGGTGGTGGACCGCGACGGTCTCGACGCCCCGGGGCGGGTCCGGGGGCTGAACGAACTGGCCGGGCGGGGGGTCGAGATCCGGGTCGCCGCCGACCTGCCGACGAAGCTGATCGTGGTCGACGGGCGGGTCAGCCTGCTGCCCCCCACGGACGCGGCCGACCCCACCGCGTCGGCCCTGGTCGTCAAGGACGCCACCCTGCACCATGTGCTGGTACCGCTGTTCGCGTCGGTGTGGGACCGGGCGATGCCGATCGGGCGGGACGCGCGGGACGGCGTCACCCCGCAGGACCGCGAGATCCTGACGCTGCTGGCGTCGGGGCTGAAGGACGAGGCCATCGCCCGCCGCCTCGATGTGCACGTGCACACGGTCCGGCGCCGCATCAAGGCCCTCCTGCTGGTCCTCGACGCGGACACGCGTTTCCAGGCGGGAGTGCAGGCGCTGCGCAGGGGCTGGCTGACGGCCTGAGGGCGCCGGCGCCCGGGCGGGGGCGGCCTCCTCCTCTGTCGTCGTGCTCCCTCATGACTGCAGTAACGGACGAGTAACGCGGTCTTCCTAAGCTCCCCTCGGTGCCGGACGGCTCGTCCCGACAGGGTGGCGGGCCGCCCGTTCTCCCACCCCCGGAAAACACGCAGGAGCCCTTCCCCATGCCCCCCTCTGCCAGCTCATCACGGCCTCGCGCCGCACGGATCGTCCGGGCAGCCGCCGTCTCCGCGGCCTGCGCCGCCCTGACATCCCTCACCCTCGTGCCGGCCTCCCAGGCGGCGCCCTCGCGCACCATGGCGGCGCAGGGTGCGAACGCCGCCGCGCCGGTCGACCCGGCCGTCCTCTCCGCTGTTGGGAACGGTCACAGCGCGACCTTCTTCGTCGTCCTGAAGGACCGCGCCGATCTGTCCACGGCACGCACCGCCAAGGGCGACAAGGGCCGTGCCAAGGCCGCCTTCGCGGCCCTGCGGTCGCACGCCGACGCCGGCCAGAAGTCCCTGCGCGCCGTACTCGACAAGGACAAGGTCGGCTACGAGTCGTTCTGGATCACCAACGCGCTGAAGGTGACCGGCGACGCGAAGCTGGTCGAGAAGCTCGCCGCCCGCCCCGACGTCGCACGCATCCTGCCGGAGCAGGAGTACGCGGTCGACACCGAGGTCACCTCCCCGGCCGCGAACACCACCGCCGCCACGACCTCCGATGCCACCGCCGAGCCGGCGGAATGGGGCGTCAAGGACATCAGGGCCGACGAGGTCTGGTCCCAGTACGGCACCCGCGGCGAGGGCGTCGTCATCGCCAACATCGACACCGGCGTCCAGGGCAACCACCCGGCCCTCAAGACCAACTACCGGGGCTGGAACGGCACATCGGCCGACGACGACTACAACTTCTTCGACGCCACCGGCCAGTGCTCCGGCACCAGCCCCTGCGACGACAACGGCCACGGCACCCACACCATGGGCACCATGGCCGGCAGCGGCGGCATCGGCGTCGCGCCCGGCGCGCGCTGGATCGCCGCGAAGGGCTGCGAGGCCCGCTCCTGCTCGGACTCCAGCCTGCTCGCCGCCGGCCAGTGGATCCTCGCGCCGACCGACAGCAACGGCCAGAACCCCCGGCCCGAGATGGCCCCGGACATCGTCAACAACTCGTGGGGCGGCGGCCAGACCACCTTCTACGCGGACATCGTCGCCGCCTGGCGGGCGGCCGGCATCTTCGAGACCTTCGCCGCCGGCAACGACGGCGACGGCGTGACCTGTGCCACCGCCAACGCCCCCGGTACCCAGGCCGGTTCCTACGGCGTCGGCGCCTACGCCGCCACCGGCGCCATCGCCTCCTTCTCCGGCTTCGGCCCGTCGCTCGTCGACGGCTCGGCCAAGCCGAACATCTCCGCCCCCGGTGTCGACGTCCGCTCCGCCTGGCCCGGCAGCACCTACCGGCTGAGCAGCGGAACGTCGATGGCCGCGCCGCACGTCGCGGGCGCCGCCGCCCTGCTGTGGTCGGCCGCCCCGTCGCTCGCCGGGAACCTCGACGCCACCCGAGCGGTGCTGAACGACTCCGCCCGTGACGTGGACGACACCCACTGCGGCGGCACCGCCGACATGAACAACGTCTGGGGCGAGGGCAAGCTCGACGTCTTCGCCGCCGTCGACGCCGCCCCGCACACCTCCGCCATCGTGACCGGGGCCCTGACGGACTCCACGACGGGCAAGACCCTGGCGGGCGTCACCGTCACCGCCGCGAACACGGAGATCACCCGCACCACCGTGACCGGCGCGGACGGCTCCTACCGCCTCACCCTGCCGCCCGGCGCGTACACGCTCACCACGCGCGGCTACGGCTACCACGGCGGCACCGCCGCGCTCTCCCTGGAGGAGGGGAAGACCTCCGACGGCTCGCTGACCCTGAACCCGGTTCCGCACCACGCCGTGACGGGTACCGTCCTCGACGCCCAGGGCAGCCCCTTCGGCGGAGTGACAGTCCGTCTGACGGACGCGCCCGTCGCCGCGGTGACCACCGCCGCCGACGGCACGTTCGCCCTGCCCGACGTCGCCGAGGGCTCCTTCTCCCTCACCGCGACCCCGGCCGTGCCCGCCCTGTGCAACGGCGCCCACTCCGTTGCCCTCGGCGTCGACGGCGCCGAGACCCTGACGGTCCGCCTGCCGGCCCGTACGGACGCCTCCGGCACCACCAGCTGCGCCCCCGCCCCGTACTCGTGGGTGAAGGGCAGGACCACCGTCGCGCTCTCGGGTGACGAGGACGCCGCGACCGTCCAGCTGCCGTTCCCGGTCTCCTTCTACGGCGTCGACTACACCAGCCTGAGCGTCACGAGCAACGGCCTGGTCAACTTCCTCGCCCCGCGCCTCGGCGACTACGCCAACACCGACCTGCCGGCTGCCGCGCAGCCCAACGGCGTCATCGCCGCCTACTGGGACGACCTGCTGCTCGACCGCTCCTCCGCCGTGAGGACGACGGTCACCGGCAAGACCGGCAGCCGTGTCTTCACCCTCTCGTGGGAGAACGCGGCGCTCACCGCCACACCCTCGGTCCGCGTCAGCTTCCAGGTCCTCTTCGCCGAGGCCACCGGCGCGATCACCCTCCAGTACAAGGACATCGCCCCCGGCGGGGCCTCGGCCACCGTCGGCGTCGAGAACCAGTCCGGCACCGACGGCCTCGCCTACCTCTACGACCAGAACGTGCTGAAGAGCGGCACCGCCATCCGCTTCACCCAGGAGAGCACCCGATGAACTCCACCTCCCGACGCGGCGTGCGCATCGCCGGGGCCCTCGTCGCCGCCGGTCTCGCGCTGACCTGCGCGCCCGCCGTCCACGCCGAGGACGGCCAGGGGATCCTGACCCTCACCCAGGAGCAGGCCGACCTCCTCCAGGAGCAGACGCGGTTCGACCCGTACGCCTCCGCCGACACCGCCTCCACCGAGGAGACCCCGGCCGAGGACGACGGGACGGCCGACGGCACCGAAACCGGCACCGACACCGCCACCGGCGCCCTGAAGATCACCGAGACGGCCTCGATGGAGAGCGTCCGCGGCACCGGTGACACCGTCGCCCTGGAGGGCACGGACGGCGACTACCTCGCGATCAACAGCCTGGGCGTGATCCAGCGCCTCGACCGCGACGGCGAGACCGTCTGGTCCCGCACCAACTCCTCGTACTACGAGGACGACTGGAGCGTCACCCCGATCCGCCCCTGGCAGACCGAGGATTTCCCGGCCCGCGTGGTGATGGGCTACAACGCCGTCGACCCGTTCTCCGCCGTCTCCGCCCTCGGCTACGACACCGGGGACCTCAACGGCGACGGCGTCGCGGACCTCGCCGTCTCGCTGAGCGTCGGCGAGAGCCCGTACCGGCCGTTCACCAGCCCCGACAGCCCGCTCCAGTACGGCACGTTCGTCTCCGTGCTCGACGGCGCCACCGGCAAGACGCTGTGGACGAAGCTGTACGCCCGCGCCGGCGCCGTCCACCTCCAGGGCGACACGCTGATCGTGGGCGACTCCCCGGGCTTCAACACCAGCGCCCCGGCCGCCGCCACCGCCACCCTCCAGGCCATCCGGTTCACGAAGGGCGCCGACGGCACCCTGACGCAGGCGACCGCCTGGACGTACGACACGGGCGTCGGCGACAACGGATCATGGGGCGGGCTCCAGGAGCTGCCCGGAAACCTGCTGGCCGTCTCGTACAACGAGCGCAAGATGGCCGGCGCCCCCGGCAAGGGCCACACCCTGCTCCTCGACGTCACCGACGGCTCGGTGCGCTGGAGGCAGGACAGCCCCCTCTACTCGCGCCAGCTGCGCCACGACGCCGGCCGGAACCGCGTCGTCGCCGTGGAACAGGCGGACTACACCGACGGCGTGCGCTACGAGGTCGTCGCGTACGACGCCGCCGACGGCACGCGGACGGTCCTGGACTCCCGGATCAACGCGCTGCCGCTCGCTCTCGCCGTGGGCGACGTGCGCGGGGGCAAGCACGCCGAGTACGTCGTCAGCGAGTCGACGATCAGTGCCACCGACCAGATCAGCAGCAGCAGCGTGCGTGCGCTCGACGGCACGGCCGGAAGCCCGCAGCTGTGGTCGTACACGATCAAGCCGTCCGGCCTCGCCGGTGGCCCCGGCATCTGGGGCGTGAACATCGCCGACCGGAAGGTCGTCCTCAACATCCAGGAGGACCGCTGGAGGAGCGACGGGACGAACCGCACCGGCACCCGCCTCGCCCGGATCGCGACCCTCGACGGACGCTCCGGCACGATCGACTGGTCCCACGAGGGACTGGTGGGTTCCGGGATGTCCTCCCAGCTGTGGAAGGAGCGCGGCGCCTGGCACGTCCGCACGGTCGACGGCCAGCAGAACATCCTCGGCTACCGGCTGCGCGACGGCGCCGCCGACTCCGTGACGCCGCTGCGCGGCGACCTGTCCTTCGCCCGGGCGACCGACATCAACGGTGACGGCAAGAAGGACCTCGTCATGGGCGGCGAGTCCCGCGGCCTGTGGGCGTACGACGGCCCCTCCATGACCGCCGGACAGCCGAAACTGCTGTGGAAGGCCACACTCCCCGGCGCCGTCCACGGCATCGAACTCATCGACGCCGACGGCGACGGCCGCGAGGAACTCCTCGTCGCCGCCGACACGGCCGCCGCCGTCGTGAACAGCGCGGACGGCACGATCCGTACGACCGTCGACAGCGCCGGCCAGTACGTCCACACCGCCACCGGCGCCGACCTGGACGGCGACGGCAAGGACGAGATCGTCGTCCCGACCGACCAGGTGCGGGCCTACACGGGCACGGGCGAGAAGCTGTGGTCCTACGCGGCTCCGGCCGAGGACGTGGTGTTCTCGAACGCCGTCGTCACCGACGGCCGGGTCCACGTCCAGTGGAACTCGCGCGGCTCGCTCGCCGTCGCCGCGCCGTCCATCGACGGTGTCGCGCTCGACGCGCGCACCGGTACGGAGCTGTGGCGGGCCAAGCCGGCCAGCCCGGTCGCGGACAGCAGGCTCTGGGCCGCCGGACTGCGCAACGCTGTCTTCGCCTCCCCGGACATCCCCTACGCCGACGGGCACGCGGTCGTCCACACCTGGATCACCCGCACCCCCGGCTTCTGGCCGCTGGTCACCGAGATCCGCGACGGCCGCACCGGCGAGCTGCTGCACACGACCGTCGGCGGCGCGTTCCTGCTGCACGGCAACTTCTTCACCACGCCCGGCACACTGCACGGCACGGGCAAGGCGATCGTCCGCTCGTGGACGGCCGGGCAGGAGAACGTCATGAGCACCCTGCCCACCATCGACATGGGCGGCACGATGACGGGCCCCGGCGGCCGGAGCCTCTTCATCGGTTCCGGTCAGGACGGCGCCGCCTTCCTCTGGGACACCGACGCGCTCACCACTCCCTCGACGACGCACGTGAGCCCCATCGCGAGCTTCACTCCCGAGGGAGCCGAGCGGGCCCTCACGGCCGACCTCGACGGCGACGGGGTCGACGAGATCGTCGCCCTCTCCCCCGACCACTACGGCTACGACCGGGTGGCCGCCCTGTCCGGCGGCGGCTACTACCTCAACGGCAACGACATGCACATGACGGCGGTGGGGAGGATCACCTCCGGCTGACCCGCCCGTGGTGCGCCGGCCGCCCCGGCCACCGGGGCGCCACGCCCCCGGGGGCTCCTGTCCCCGGGGGCTCCTGTCCCCGGGGGCTCCGCCGGATCCCCACAGGTCACCCGGTTAAAGTGTCGACCCTCATGAACGCGGCACGACAGGACCAGGACGTCCAGCAGAACGAAGGCCACCGAACCCCTCTGCTTCGCCTGCGCCTTTTCGGGGGTTTCCGCGCGGACCGCGACGGCGGTCCTGAGCTGCCCCGGCGCTGGCCCCGCCCCAGCGCCCAGACGCTGGTGAAACTGCTCGCCGTCGTCCCGGGACACAGCCTCCACCGCGAACAGGTGCTGGAGATCTGCTGGCCGAACGCGACCCCGCAGGCGGCCGCCAGCAGTCTGCGGGTCGCCCTGCACGCCGCCCGGCACGCCCTGGAACCGGAGATCGCGCCGCGTGCCGCTTCGTCCTACCTCATATCCGACGGCACCCTCCTTCGTCTCGACCCGCACCGGGTGTGGATCGACGCCGACGAGGCCGAGCGGCTCTCCACCGGCGCGCTCGCCGGGACCGGTCCCGGGACCGGAGCCGACGCCCTGGCCGCCGCACTCGCCGCATTCGACGGCGGCGAGCTGCTCCCGGAGGACCGCTACGCCCCGTGGGCCGAGCAGCGCCGCGACGAGGTCGCCGCACTGCGGCGGCGGGTCCTGCTGGCCCTGTCCGAGAGGAGCCTGACCGCCGGGGCGTACGAGGACGCGGCGGACGCGGCGCGAAGGGTCCTGGCGGACGCGCCGGCCGAGGAACGCGCCCACCAACTGCTCATGGGCGCCTGCCTGGAGCAGGGACTGCACACCCAGGCGGTGCGCCAGTACGAACTCTGCCGGGACACCCTCGCAGCGGAACTCGGCATCGTCCCCGGGCCGGAGACAGAACGGCTGCGGCTACGCGCCATCCGCTCCACCACGGGCGCGGGGACACCGCCGGCAGCCACCACCGGCACGGCGCTGCCGGCCGCCGTGCGGGCGGCCGCGGACGGCACCCTGCACGGACGGGAGGATCTGCTGCGCGAGGTGCTCACCGCCACGCGCCGTCCGGTGGTCCTCCTCAGCGGAGAAGCCGGCATCGGAAAGACCCGCATGGCTGCCCAGGCAGCCCGTCGCCTCGCCGAAACGGGCACCACGGTGCTGTGGGGCGCGGCGCACGATGCCGAAGGACGCATGCCGTACGGTCCGTTCGTCGAGGCTCTGGACGGCTGGCTCGCCCGCCGCCCGCCTGCCGAGCGGACGAGGATCGGCGGCGCCTGCCCCGAACTGGCCCCCTTGCTGCCCTCGCTCCGGCCGGTCACGGGGCCCGCGCCGGCGATCGGCGCCGATCTTCCCCTCATGGGGAGCGAAGGCGCCGACATCGAGCGTGCCCGGCTCTTCCACGGCATCGAACGCCTGCTCGCGGAGATCGGGCAGGACGGTGGCGTGGTCGTCGTCCTGGACGACCTGCACGCCGCCGACACCGGTACGTACCACCTCCTGGCACGCGTGGCGCGGCGGGTCTCCGAGGAGGGTGACGGGTTCCGCTGCCGTTTCCTCGTGACCTGCCGCGACGACGAACCCGCCCCGGAGGCGGACCTCCTGCGTGTGGACAAGCTGATCCGGACGGGGCTTGCCCGGCGCATCGCCGTACCGCGTCTGGGCAGGCGGGACGCGCTCGCGCTGGTCCAGGACGTCAGGGCGCGGCTGGGGCTGCGAGACGACGACCGGGAGACGGACCGGGTGTGGCGGCTCTCCCTGGGCAATCCGCTGTTCACCGTCGAACTCGCCCACGCCCGGTCCGAGGACCGCGACGGGGCGTCCGGAGCACCGCCCGCGCCCCAAGGCGTCCGGCACCTGGTCGCCCAGCGGCTCCTGCGCCTGGGGGCCCCGGCCAGGCGCATGGCCGAGGTCGTCGCCGCCGCCGGGGGCACGGCCCCGCTGACCGAGGTCCTCGACGTGGCCCGGGACGGACTCCACCCGCCGCTCTCGGCGGCCGAGGCCACCGCGGCCCTCGAGGAGGCGGTGACCGCGTCCCTCCTCACCGAGCAGCAGGTCACCGCGGCAGGCAGGACCGTCACCGGACTCGCCTTCCGCCACCCCCTGCTCCGCCTCACTTGTTACGACCTCCTCACCCGGCTGCGCTCCCGCGGGCTCCACGCCGCCTGGACCGAAGCGCTGCTCCGGCACCGGCCGGACGACGTGGACGCCCTTGCACGGCACTTGGTGCGGGCCGAGGACGACCGGGCGGCGGACTACCTCCGCCGAGCCGCCGAACGGGCCGCCGCGCTGTACGCGAACGAAGCGGCGGAAGGGTACTACCGAGCGTTGACGCCCCTCGCCGCCGCCGACCCCCGGTCGGCCGCCGGCGTGGGCCTGGACCACGGTGTCCTGCTCCAGCGGATGTCCCGGTACAAGGCCGCCTGCGAGGTCCTGCGTGCGGCGCTCGACGCGGCGGACCGGGCCGGGGCGGCCGACACCGCCGTGGCGATCGCGGCCCGGCTCGCCGAGGCCCTGAACCGGGAGGGCGGGCAGGAGGAGGCCCTGGAGACACTCGACGCATGGAGTCCCGGCCCGTCGACCCCCTCGGACGCGGTGGCCGCCCACCGGCTGGCCCGCTCGGTCCTGCTCTTCGTCGCGGGGCGACACGTCGAGGCGGTGGAGTCCGCCGCGGCATCGGAGGAGGCCGCCGCGGAGGTGCCGGGCCGGACCGGCAGGCGGGCCCTCGGGCGTGCCCTGGCCCAGCAGGCCGCGGCCCTCGGGATGGTCCAGCGCCTGCGGGAGTCACAGGGCGTCGCGGAACGGGCCCTGTCGCACGCGACGGCAGGGGGCGACCTGGAAGGGGAGACCCTCGTGCTGTCGATCCTCCGGGAGAACGCCCGGAGGATGGGTCGGCTTCCCGAGGCGGTTTCCTACGGCGAGCGTGCGACCCGACTGGCCGACCGGGTCGGCAGCCCGGAGGCCGGCGCCTTCGAGCGCACCAATCTGGCGGAGCTGTATCTGCTCCTCGGCCGGGACGCGGAGGCCGAGGAGTTCGCCGTTTCCGCGGAGAGGACGGCCCGCGAGCACGCGCCGCGCACCCTTCCGTACGCTCTGACCGTCCTGGCCCGGACCCGTATGGCCGGGAATCCGGAGGAGGCGCGGGCCTTCCTCGCGAGCGGCGAGGAGTGGGCGGGCAGGACGGGAGACCGGCAGGCGCTCGACGAAGTGCGGCTGGCCTCCGCCGAACTCGCCCTGCGCGACGGTCGTCCGGACGGCGCTCTGGAACTCCTCGGCCGTATCCCCGCCGCCCCGCGGGCGGCCTGCCTGAAGGGATGGGCGCTGCTGCGGACGGGCCGTCACGAGGAGGCCGTCGCGCTCATGGAGCGGGAGGCTTCGAGCGCCGGGGAGGCGGGGCAGGAACTGCTCGTCGTGGAGGCGACCGCGGTCCTCGCGCTCGCACTCGGTCTCTCCGGTGAGGCGGACCGCGCCGCTTCCGCGTTCGCCGAAGCCCGCGCGAGGGCCGAAGCCCTGCCGTACCCGTCGGGTCTCGCCCGAGTCCGGGCCGCCCGAGAGGCCCTTCTCGCCGCACGCTCCTGAGCCCGCGGTCGCTCTTCGGTCCCGCAGGGGCCAAGCTACGGCCGTGGCACGACCCCCCAGAGATGTCGGAGTTCAACGCGGCGTAGTCAGCACCAAACCCGTCAGCACCGCACCACCAGAACGTGCCCGATCAGCGCAACCCGGACAGCCCCTCTCGAGGCACCTCTCGGGCCCACGGCAGGGTCGCAACAGCGGGCCATGGCGGCCGGACGCATGCGGGGGCGCCGAACTATGGTGTCCCACCACATACGCCCCTGACCTGCGGCTTCCTACGGTGTGGCGACACCGAATCGTCCCCGTACCCGCCTGGAAGTGGTGCACATGGCCGCCGCAACAACCTCCCCGACGCCACCCGGTTCGCTCAAGCGGATCGTCGCCGCCAGCCTCATCGGCACCACCATCGAGTGGTACGACTTCTTCCTGTACGGGTCCGCCGCCGCTCTCGTGTTCAACAAGCTGTTCTTTCCCGATTCCGATCCGCTCGTCGGGACGCTGCTGTCCTTCCTGACATACGCGGTGGGGTTCGCCGCCCGGCCCCTCGGGGCGCTGGTGTTCGGGCACTACGGCGACCGCCTCGGGCGGAAGAAGCTGCTGGTGCTCAGCCTGCTGCTGATGGGTGGGGCCACCTTCGCGATCGGACTGCTGCCGACGCACGCGACCGTCGGGTCCGCCGCCCCGGTGCTGCTGACCGTGCTGCGGCTCGTGCAGGGGTTCGCGCTCGGTGGTGAGTGGGGCGGGGCCGTCCTGCTGGTGTCCGAGCACGGGGACGCCAAGCGTCGCGGGTTCTGGGCCTCGTGGCCGCAGACCGGTGCGCCGGCCGGTCAGCTGCTCGCGACCGGTGTGCTGTCGGCGCTGACCGCGCTGCTCTCCGACGCCGCCTTCGCCTCGTGGGGCTGGCGCATCCCCTTCCTGCTCTCCGGTGTGCTCGTGATCGTCGGCCTCTGGATCCGGCTGTCCGTCGACGAGTCGCCCGTCTTCAAGGCGGCCCTCGCCGCCGCCGAGGAGCGCAAGGCCGTCGCCGGGCAGGTCGAGAAGATGCCGCTGGTCGCCGTGTTGCGGCACCACTGGCGGGACGTGCTGATCGCGATGGGCGCCCGCATGGCGGAGAACATCTCGTACTACGTGATCACCGCGTTCATCCTGGTCTACGCGACGACCGAGGTCGGACTCTCCAAGCAGACCGCCCTGAACGCCGTACTCATCGGCTCCGCCGTCCACTTCGCCGTGATCCCGCTCTGGGGCGCGCTCTCCGACCGCCTCGGCCGCCGTCCCGTGTACCTGATCGGCGCGATCGGTGTCGGCGCCTGGATGTTCCCGTTCTTCACGCTCATCGACCGGGGCACCTTCGGCTCCCTGCTGCTCGCCGTGACGGTCGGCCTGGTCCTCCACGGGGCGATGTACGCGCCGCAGGCCGCCTTCTTCTCCGAGATGTTCGCGACCCGGATGCGGTACTCCGGTGCCTCCATCGGCGCCCAGTTCTCCTCCGTCGCCGCGGGCGCGCCCGCCCCGCTCATCGCGACCGCGCTCCTCGCCGACTACGGCGACTCGACGCCGATCGCCCTGTACGTGATCGCCGCCGCGCTGCTCACGGTGATCGCCATCGCCTGCGCCAAGGAGACCCGCGACCGTGACCTCGGGGAGATCGAGGAGCGGACCGCCGCCGACGCCAAGGTCGGCGCCGACGCCTGAGTTCCCGGACCGTCGTGGACGGCCCGGTGCCCCGCTCGTGACGAGCGGGGCACCGGGCCTTTCTCACGTGGCCGTCACCGCGTCGGCCAGTGCGTGGAGACGCAGTGCCAGCTGGATCTCCAGCGCGCGGGCCGGGGACTGCCAGTCCGGGCCGAGGAGGCGGCCGACCCGTTCCAGGCGCTGGGCCACCGTGTTGACGTGGACGTGGAGTTCGTCCTTGGTCCGGGCCGGGCTCATGCCGCTCGCGAAGTACGCGTCCATGGTGCGTATGAGGTCCGTGCCCCGGCGCCGGTCGTACGCGACGACCTGGCCCACCGTCCGGTCGACGAAGCCGTCGATGTCCCGGCTGTCGGCGAGCAGCAGCCCGAGGAAGCCGAGGTCCTCCGCCGCGGCGCCCTGGCCGGAGCGGTGCAGGAGCCGGAGCGCGTCGAGGCAGCGGCGGGCCTCCTCGTACGCGACGGCCACCTGGTCCGGGTGGTCCAGCGGCGCCCGTACGGGGGCGGAGGCGCCCACGGTGACGGGTTCGCGCAGGGTGCCGCCGAGGCTGCGCGCGGTCTGCCGGGCGAGTTCGGCGGCGCTCTCGCCGGGGCCGAGGGGCAGCAGCAGGACCGTTCCGCCGTCGCGGGCCGAGGCGAGTCCGTGACGCGTGGCGGCCAGGTGGGTGGCCGCCGACCAGAGGCGTTGGCGGTCGGCGCTCTCGCGGCCGCCGGCGTCCGGATCGGCCGTGCCGCCGGCCCGGTCGATCCGCGCGGCGAGCACCACGTGCGGGGCTTCGCTGTCGGTACGGAGCCGGGCGGCGCGCTCCTTGAGCAGCCGCCGGTCGCGGTCGGGCGCGTCGAGGAGGTCGTCGAGGAGTTCGCCGCGTACCCGCTGTTCGGCCTCCCCGGCGGAACGGCGGGCGAGCAGGAGGAGGGAGGTGACGAGTGCGGCGCGCTCCAGGGTGCGCTGGTCGACCGGGTCGAGGTCCGGCTGGCCGTGCAGCACGAGGGCGCCGAGGGTCTCGCCGCCGGCGGAGACGGCGGCGACCCAGTCGTCGCCCTCGCGGACGGCGTGGCCCCCGGCGCGGCGGGCCGTTCCGGCGCCCTCCTCGGTGAACTCCACCGTTCCGCCGAGGACCTCGGAGACGGCGTGGGCCACGTCGTGGACACCGCCGCCGTGCAGGACGAGCTCGGAGAGCCGGTCGTGGACCTCCGAGGCGCGCTCGATGACGCCGCTGTGCTCACGGATGATGTCGTTGGCGCGCTCCAGCTCGGCGAGGGCCGAGCGGGTCTCCGCGAGGAGGTTGGCCGTGTCGATGGCGACGGCGGCGTGCGCGGCGAAGGAGCAGAGCAGCGCGACCTGCTCGCGCTCGAAGACCCTGGCCCTGCGGTCGGCGGCGAAGAGGACGCCGATGACCTGGCTGCCGAGGCTGAGCGGTACGCCGAGGATGGCGACGAGGCCCTCGTCCCGTACCGCCGTGTCGATCGTCCTGGTGTGCTGGAAGCGCGCGTCGCCGAAGTAGTCGTCCGTGACGTACGGGCGGGCGGTCTGGGCGACGAGCCCGCCGAGGCCCTCGCCCATGCCCAGGCGCACCTGCTGGAAGCGCGCGGAGACGGAGCCCTCGGTGACCCGCATGTACGTGTCGCCCGCGGCCGGGTCGTTGAGGCTCAGGTAGGCGACCTCGGTGCCGAGGAGCGAGCGGGCGCGCTGGACGATGGCGCGCAGCACGGCGTCGAGGTCACGCAGTCCCGCGAGGTCGTGGGCGGTCTCGAAGAGCGCGGACAGTTCGGCCTCGCGGCGCCGCCGCCCCTCCAGCTCGGCCCGGACCCGCAGGGCGAGCTGTTTGGCCTCTTCGAGCTCGGCCAGCGCCTCGGGGCCCGCGCCGCTCGCACGGGCGAGCAGCACGGGCCGGTCGTAGGCCTCCGTCGCGGCTCCTCTGGCGAGGAGTTCGAGATAGGAGACGGGTTCGTGGGACATGGAC
This sequence comes from Streptomyces sp. NPDC029956, assembly GCF_055574655.1. Lineage (NCBI taxonomy): Bacteria > Bacillati > Actinomycetota > Actinomycetes > Kitasatosporales > Streptomycetaceae > Streptomyces > Streptomyces sp. NPDC029956. The sequence continues at coordinate 69,196 of NZ_JBVHZJ010000008.1, forward strand.
ACAGGGATACCTGCCGAACGTGTGGTCGCACCACCCCTGTGGACGACCTTCACGGGGAAGCAGGGACACCGGGGACGCCGGGGGCAGGGGCCCCTGAGGCGCCGGGCAGGGGCCTCCGAGGCTCCGGGGCAGGGGCCTCGGGGGCGTCCCTCAGTGGGCGGTCCAGCCGCCGTCGAGCGTGAGGGAGGTACCGGTGATGAACGAGGCCTGGGAGGTGCAGAGGTAGAGCACGGCCTCGGCGACCTCGTCCGGCTCGATGAGCCGCTTGAGCGCCGAGTCCTTCAGCAGGACCTCGGTGAGGACGCGCTCCGGCGGAATGCCGTGGGCGGCGGCCTGGTCGGCGATCTGCCGTTCGACGAGCGGGGTGCGCACATAGCCGGGGTTGACGCAGTTGGAGGTGACCCCGTGCGGGGCTCCTTCGAGGGCGGCGGTCTTGGAGAGGCCCTCCAGACCGTGTTTGGCCGCCACATACGCGGATTTGAAGGCGGAGGCCCGCAGCCCGTGGACGGAGGAGATGTTGACGATCCGGCCCCAGCCCTGGGCGTACATGTGCGGCAGGGCGCCGCGGATCAGCCGGAAGGGCGCTTCCAGCATGACCGTGAGCACGGTGTGGAAGACGTCAGGCGGGAACTCCTCGATGGGGCGGACGAGCTGGAGCCCGGCGTTGTTGACGAGGATGTCGGTGCCGTCGGCCGCGGCCTCGGCGGCGTCCAGGTCGGTGAGGTCGAGGAGCCGGGGTTCGAGGCTCCCGGGGAGCTCGGAGGCCTCCTCGGCGAGGGTCTCCAGGCCTTCGGCCGCCCGGTCGACGGCTCTGACCCGGGCCCCCGCGGCGGCGAGCCGCAGCGCGCAGGCGCGTCCGATGCCGCCGGCCGCGCCGGTGACGAGCGCGGTGCGGCCGGTCAGGTCGAGGACGACGGCGCGGGGCCGGGGTGCGGCGGCGGGTGGACCGGGGTCCGACACGGCACCGAGGGGGGCGGTGATGGGGGCGCTCATGCTCCGCACCCTATGAACCGTCCACTCCCCCACCGATGTGTTCCGGGCCCATAGTTCAGCTGGTTGCCGTGGTGCGGAACCATGTGGGTTCGTCGGCCAGCGCCTTCTCGATCCGCAGCAGCGAGAAGCGCTTCATCTCGGGCAGGTCGTTCACGTCGAACCAGCCGACCTCGGTGGACTCGTCGTCGTTGACCCGCGCCTCGCCGCCCACCGCACGGCAGCGGAAGGAGACGTCCAGGAACTGGCACTGGTCGCCGTTGGGGTAGACGACGGGCTTACGAAGGGTCTCGACGAGCACGATCCGCTCGACCTCGCAGTGCACGGCCGTCTCCTCGAAGACCTCCCGCACCGCGCAGTCGGCGGGCTGCTCGCCGGGCTCGACGATGCCCCCGATGACCGCCCAGCGTCCGTTGTCGGCGCGCCGGCCGAGCAGCACCCTGCCCCGGTCGTCGAAGACGACCGCGCTCACTCCGGGCAGGAAGAGGAGCTGGTGGCCGGCTGTCTCGCGCAGGGCCCGGATGAAGTCAGGGGTAGCCATGCACCGACCCTAGATCATCTGCGGGCCCCGCCACCGGGGAGGAAGGTCCCTCTACTCCGCCCCGGTGCGCCGGGCGCGTACCGAACGGAGGGCCGACCAGCCGAGACCGACGGCCGCGAGCGCCACGAGGAGGGCCTCCGGCAGGGTGCCCATCCGGGTCGCCGGGGTCAGCGAGGAACGCAGCGGCACCTTCTCGACCAGGACGTCCGGGGTGAACATCTTCGTCTCCGCGACGATCTCGCCGTCGGGGCGGATGACCGCGCTGACCCCGCTGGTGACGGGCACGACCACCGACCGGCTGTGCTCGACGGCCCGCACCCGCGACATCGCGAGCTGCTGGTAGGTCATCTCGCTGCGGCCGAAGGTGGCGTTGTTGCTGGGGACGCTGATGAGCTGGGCGCCATGGGTGACCGTGTCGCGCACGGCCCAGTCGAAGGCCGCCTCGTAACAGGTGGCGAGGCCCACCTTCGTACCGGCCAGGTCGAAGACCCCGACCTCGGTGCCGGCGCCGAAGTCACGGCTCACCCGGTCGACGTTGCTGTTGAAGATGCGGACCAGGGGCCGCATCGGGATGTACTCGCCGAAGGGCTGGACGTGCCGCTTGTCGTAGGTGGCGACGGGGCCGCGGTCCGGGTCCCACTCGATCAGCGTGTTGCGGAGCTTGCCGGTCTCGGGGGCGATGACCGCGCCGACCACGGTCGGCGCGCCGATCGCGCGGACGGCGCCGTCGATGACCTCGGCCGCGTCCGCGTTCGCGTACGGGTCGATGTCCGAGGAGTTCTCGGGCCACAGCACGAAGTCGGGCTGCGGCGCACGGCCGGCCTTGACGTCCGCGGCGAGTTCGCGGGTGCGGGCGACGTGGTTGTCGAGGACGGCCCGGCGCTGGGAGTTGAAGTCGAGGCCGAGGCGGGGCACGTTCCCCTGGACGGCGGCGACGGTGGCGGTGCCGTCCTCGGCCGAGTCGTCGACGAGCGGCAGCGCCGCGAGGGCGCCGGTCACCGGGACGAGCACGGCGAGCGCGGCGGCCACCAGCGGGCCGCGCGGGAGGGTACGGGGGCGGGCGCCGGCGGTTGCTTCGAGCCCGGTGCCGGTGCGCCCGGCGAGTCCGCCGCCCGCGCCGTTCGCGCCTTCCGCGCCGTTCATGCCGTTCGTGCCGGCGTCGGTGGCGGTGGGGGCCTCGGCGTCCTCGTCGCGGACGGAGGCGGTCGCCGTCCCGGCGGACCGGCGGGCCTGGATCTGGCGGTACGTCTCGTACAGGCCGAAACCGCAGAGGGCGACGGCGAAGCCGAGCACCGGTGTGCCGCCCACGGCGGCCAGCGGCAGGAACAGCCCGTCCGCCTGTCCGAAGGCGATCTTGCCCCACGGGAAGCCGCCGAAGGGCACGCGCGCGCGTGCCGCCTCCGAGAGGATCCACACCCCGGCGGCGAAGAAGGGCCACCACGGGAGGCGGGAGACCGCCGCGATGCCGAGGCCGGCGAGCGCCACGAACAACGCCTCGAGGGCGGCCAGGGCGAGCCAGGGCCCCGGGCCGACCTCCTCACCGGTCCAGATGAGGAGCGGCAGCAGGAACCCGAGCCCGGCGAGGTATCCGAGGCCGAATCCGGCGCGGAGCCGGCGGCCCCTCAGGCTCCAGCCGAGCAGGGCGAAGGCGGGCAGCGCGAGCCACCACAGGGGACGCGGCGGGAAGCTCAGGTAGAGCAGGAGCCCGGACAGCAGAGCCGCCCCGGGCCGTACGAACCGTCGCAGCCGGGAAGCCGGCGTGGGGGCGGTGTCGGCTGGGGACGCGTCGACGGGGGTGATGGTGGCGCTCACCTTGCGGAGTCTACGGGTCGTTCCTGTCGACGGAGCAGAGCGGGCGGGCCGGGCGTGGGGCCCGGAGAGCCGCTCCGGCTCAGGTCACACGGGCCGGCCGGTCGGCGTGGGCGGTGCGGGCGGGGTCACGTCGCGGAGCCGGTCGCGGATGACGCGGACGGCGGATTCGGCGTCGTCGACGGTGACGGTGAACGTCCGTCCGTCGCCGAGGCGCAGGATCAGGCCCTCGCCCCGCCGGACGACCACGGCCGTGCCCTTCTCGGGGCGCCAGCGGTAGCCCCAGCCGCCCCAGTGGCGCGGGGTGACGCTCGGCTCGAAGTCGGCGCCGACGACCTGGGAGAGGAGGATGCGGCGGCGCGGCACGCCGATGTGGCCGCAGCGGACCTCCATGGCGCTGTCGTCGACCTTCACGGCCACATGGACGAAGGCGAGCGTGCCGAAGAGCACGAGCAGTCCGACGGCGACGCAGCCGATCACGGCCATCAGCAGGGGCGCGATGCCCGAGGTCCAGGCCGACTCGACGGCAAGGGCGATGCCGAGGGCCATGCAGGCCGCACCGGCGGCCGCCGCGACCCACTGGAAGCGGTTGGTGGCGCGGCCGGTCCAGACGGCGGGCGTCCGCTTGTCGGTGTACTGATTCCGGGCATGGTCCCTCATATCGGGAAGAGTACCCAGGATCGCCCGGAACAGCGCGACGGAACGAGGTCACCCGCGCACGCTCGGTGATCGCCATGGGGGCAGCGGCCGGGACGCCTCACCCGATGGCCGGTGACGTCGCCGAACAGTGGCCTGGCGACGACGCCCGCTCAGCGGCCCGGTGACGCCGCCGAACAGTGGCCTGGCCACGACGCCCGCTCAGCGGCCCGGTGACGTCGCCCGCTCAGTGGGCGGGTGCGACCGCCGCGAGGAGCCGGCCTTCGGCGTAGCCGAGGGCGGTGGCGGGGAGCGGGCCGGGGCGGCCGCTGAGCAGGACGGAGAGGCTGCCGGTCGGGTCGGCGTCGGGGGCGGGTTCGGCGCCGACGCGGCGGAGCGCCTGCGCGGCGACGGCGTCGGCGGAACCGTGGAAGACGAGCGGGGGCAGTCCGGCACGGCCGCGGGCTTCGAGGGCGGCGAGGATGCGCTCCTCGACCAGTTCGTAGTGGGTGCAGCCGAGGACGACGGTGCGGACGTCGCGGGGGGTGAGCGCGGCGGCGGTGGCGACCGCGCGGTCCACGGCCTCGGGGTCGGCGTGCTCCACGGCGTCGGCGAGTCCGGGGCAGGGCACTTCGGTGACCTCGGCGCCGCCCGCGAAGTCGCGGATGAGTCCGCGCTGGTAGGCACTGCCGGTGGTGGCCGGGGTGGCCCAGATGGCGACCTTGCCGCCACCGGCGGCGGCGGGCTTGATCGCGGGCACGGTGCCGATGACGGCGATGTCGGGTTCGAGGGCGGCGCGGATGGCGGGCAGGGCGTGCACGGTGGCGGTGTTGCAGGCCACGATCAGCGCCTGCGGGCGGTGCTCGGCCGCGGCGAGGGCGACGGCGACGGCGCGCTCCGTGAGGTCCTCGGGGGTACGCGGCCCCCAGGGCATTCCGTCCGGGTCGTTCGAGAGGAGAAGGTCGGCGTCCGGCCGGAGCCGCCGCACCGCGGCCGCTGCCGGGAGGAGGCCGATTCCGGAGTCCATGAGCGCGATCTTCACCCGGTCACCCTAGCCGATGAGCGTTCTGGGGCCCGCGAACTGGGGCAGACTGCCGCGAATGAGCACCCTCGCCTGGTTCGCGCTCGTCTCCCTGACCGTCTGGGTCTGGCTGCTGCTCGGCCAGGGCTTCTTCTGGCGTACGGACCAGCGGCTGCCGTCGGTCGCCCGGGATCAGCCGTCGGCCTCCCGGGGCCACTGGCGACGCACGCGCGTGGAGCCGGATCGGTGGCCTCGCGTGGCCGTGGTCGTACCGGCGCGGGACGAGGTCGAGGTGCTGCCGCTGAGCCTGCCGTCGCTGCTCGCGCAGGACTATCCGGGTGTCGCCGAGGTGATCCTGGTGGACGACGGGAGTACGGACGGCACGGGCCGGCTGGCCGTCGAGCTCGCCGCTCGCCATGGCGGGCTGCCGCTGACCGTGGTCTCACCGGGTGAGCCGGAGACGGGCTGGACCGGGAAGCTCTGGGCGCTGCGGCACGGCATGGCGCTGGCACGCACGCGTGGACCCGGATTCCTGCTGCTGACGGACGCGGACATCGCCCATGAGCCGGACAGTCTCCGTCTCCTGGTGTCGGCGGCGGAGACGAACGGGCTGGACCTGGTGTCGCAGATGGCCCGGCTCCGGGCGGAGAGCCTCTGGGAGCGTCTCGTCGTGCCGGCGTTCGTCTACTTCTTCGCGCAGCTCTACCCCTTCCGCTGGATCAACCGGGCGCGTCCGCTGGCGACGGCCGCCGCGGGTGGCTGTGTGCTGCTGAGGACGGAGACGGCGGTGGCGGCGGACGTGCCGGAGGTGATCCGGCAGGCGGTGATCGACGATGTGTCGTTGGCGCGGGCCGTGCGGCGGGCCGGTGGCCGGATCTGGCTGGGGCTCGCGGAGCGGGTCGACAGCGTGCGCCCCTATCCGGGGCTCGGCGATCTGTGGCGGATGGTCGCCCGCAGCGCGTACGCGCAACTGAGGCACAGTCCGCTGCTGCTCCTGGGGACGGTGGCCGGACTCGTCCTCGTCTATCTGGTGCCGCCGGCGGCCCTGGCGGCGGGTGCGGTGCGCGGGGACGGGGCGGCGGCCTGGGCGGGTGGTGCGGCGTGGGTGGTGATGGCGGGGACGTACGTGCCGATGCTCCGTTACTACCGGCAGCCGCTGTGGCTCGCTCCGCTGCTGCCCTTCACCGCGTTCCTCTATCTCCTGATGACGGTGGACTCGGCGGTCCGGCACTACCGGGGTGTGGGTGCGGCGTGGAAGGGCCGGACGTACGCGCGACCGGAGTCGGCACCGGACCGGTGCCGTGACGTCGCACCGGGCGAGTGACCGCGACGCCGCTCGGATCGAGTGACCGTGACGTCGCTTCAGGTGAGCGCGCCGCCCTCTTAACGGAAATAGGTTTTCCCGACACGGGGAGTAGCGCCGTCAATTCGGCGTGTACACATCGCCCGCGAGATCCGCGGATTGACGCTTAAGCATGCCCATGATCACTCCCCACACCCCTTCCGGGCACCTTTTCTTTATGTGTTCTTCATGCCCGGGGGCGGCCGACCGGTCCAGGACTCCCGACCCGTCGGTAACCCCCTCCGAACTCGGCTTTTACATGATCTTGAGACGTTCCGCCGCCCGTTTTTGGCACGTTCGCTCGGATTGGGGATCCACTTCTTCACGAAGCCCGTCAAACAACCCTCTAATCAGGCTCCCCAACCAGCACATCGTGGGCTTAACTTATGTGCCATGACCTCCCCCCGCTCCACCTATGGAGGCGGTTACCACACCGCGCCGTCCTTCCCGGACACCCCGATCTACGACTCCCTGGTCGCGGAGCGGGGCACGCCTCAGATCGCCCCGATCCGAGTGCCCGCCGCCTACGACACCGGCAGCAGCTTCCCCGCAACCGGAAGCAGCTTCCCCTCCAGCGGTTCCTACCTGCCGGCGCTCCCCGCGGCACTGCCCGCCCTCCCGGCGGCTCCCAGCCCGCAGCCCTCCTACGGCAACGGCTACGGATACCCGCAGCCCGCGCAGCAGATGGCCCCCGTGCCGCTGCAGCACGCCCCCACCCCGTACATCCCGCAGCAGCAGGTGGCCCCGCGCGGCTACCAGGGCGGCCAGTACGCGCAGCCGCCCCGCCCCGCCCCCGCGGGGTACGAGGCGATGCGTCCGGCGGCACCCCGGCCCGCCCCCGCGCCGATGCAGTACGACGACCCGTACAACCGTCCCTACCAGGGCGGAGGCTACTGACCGGCTTTCGCCCTCCGGACGGCGTCGGGCCCGGAGCGGCTGGCAGGATGACCGCATGGCGACTCCTCTGCTCCGCTCCGTCCACGTCCATCCGGTGAAGGCCATGCGTGCGCTGGCCCCCGCGGCGGCCGAGGTCCAGCCCTGGGGGCTGGCCGGGGACCGTCGCTGGGCCGTCGTCGACGCGGCGAGCAAGGTCGTGACCCAACGCCGTCACCCCCGGATGGCGTTGGCCACGGCGGAGCCGCTGCCGGGCGGCGGGGTCGTCCTGTCCGCGCCCGGTCACCCCTCGCTGACGGTCGAGGTACCGCACCCCTCGTCCACGGTCACGGTGGAGATCTTCGACAAGCCGGTGGAGGTCGTGCCGGCCGGCCCCGAGGCGGCCGGCTGGCTCTCGGCGTACCTGGAGGGCGAGTTCCGGCTCGTCCACATGGACGCGCCCGAACACCGGCGGCCCGTCGACCCGGACTACGCGCTGCCCGGCGAGACGGTGAGCTTCGCGGACGGCTATCCGCTGCTCGTCACCACCACGTCGTCGCTCGACGCCCTCAACTCCCTCATCGCGCAGGGGGACCACGCCCACGAGGGTCCGCTTCCGATGAACCGCTTCCGGCCGAACCTGGTGGTCGAGGGCGCCGCTCCCTGGGCGGAGGACGGCTGGACGCGGCTCGCCGTCGGCGAGGTCACCTTCCGGGTCGCGCGGCCGTGCGGACGCTGTGTCGTCACCACGACGAACCAGTTCACCGCCGAGCGCGGCAAGGAGCCGCTGCGGACCCTCGCCCGCCACCGCAAGAGCGACGGCCGTGTCGTCTTCGGCCAGAACCTCGTCCCCGAGCACACCGGCATCGTCCGGGTCGGCGACGAGGTGAAGATCCTGGACTGAGCAGCAGTCCGCTTCCTCCGGCAGTCCGCGAGGACCGGGCCGAGGGGACCCCCGTCACACTTCGACGGCCCGACAGGCGGGGAACCCGCCTCCGGGGCACACTCGTTGAAGGAGCTGTGGACAACGAGGGGGTTCCGACGTGCGCGCTGCCATCGGACTCTGGCGCTGGCGGCACAACCCCCTGCGCCGGACCACGGATCTCGTCGAGGCCTGGGTCGCCTTCGTGGCGGTCGCGCTGCTCTGTCTCGTCGTGCCCCTCATCGGCTGGGCCGCCGGCGCCTCCGCCCAGGGCTCGCTCCAGCGCGCGGTCCACACCCAGCAGGAACAGCGCGTGCCGACGACGGCCCGGGTGCTCAGGCCCGCCGACCGGGCCGCGGGCGGCCCCAGGACCGCCGAGGCGGCCGGCGAGGAGCGCCTGCGCCGCTCCGTCGTGGCCGAGTGGACCGCACCCGACGGCTCGGCCCGTACGGGAACGGTGACGACGGCCCGGCGGACGTCCGCCCCGGGCGCCACCTTCCCTCTCTGGACCGACCGGTACGGACACCCCGTGGCCCCGCCGATGCAGGCGGACACCGCCCGAGCCCACGCGGTCCTCGCCGGCCTGACGGCCGCTCTGCTCGCGGGACTCATGGTCGAGATCGTCCGCCGTCTCGCCGTACGCCGCCTGGTGCTGACGCGGTACGCCCGTCTCGACCGCGCCTGGGCGGCGACCGGACCGGACTGGGGCCGCACCGGAACCGGCAGTTGAACCCACGCTCGTACGGGGGGCGGGATCCGGCGGTGAGGCCGACATCCCGCCGGCGCCCGACCCCCGTCCGACCGCGCCGCTGCGCGACCGAGCCCGACCGACCTCGACCATCGGCGACCGTCCCCTGACCGGGCGTGACATGCCCCCGGCGCCCGTCCCGCCGCAGGTACGCGTGCGGTCCTCGACCCGTCAACCCCGCGCCCTCGCGCGCGCTACGGTGGGGCATCGGATCAGCGGCGAGGCATGAGGCGGGGGCAGGACACACCCATGGCACAGGGCACGGTCCAGGTGACGCACACCGGCACATCGCGGTGGCGGCGCCGCACGGGTGAGTACCCCTCGCTCGCCGCCGCACTCGAAGCGGCGGGGGACGGGGACGTGCTCACCATCGCTCCCGGTACCTACCGGGAGAACCTCGTGGTGCGGCAGGCCGTCACCCTGCGCGGCCCCGAGGGCTCGATCGGCTCGGTGCGGATCGCACCGCCGGACGGGGTGCCGCTGACGCTGCGCGCCTCCGTCACCGTCCAGGACCTCCACATCGAGGGTCAGGACGTCGCCGCACCGGCACTGCTCGTCGAGGACGGCACCCCCGAGCTGCTCGATCTCCGGATCATGACGCGCTCTGCGGCCGGGATAGAGGTGCGGGGCGCGGCCAGGCCGACGGTCCGCCGCTGCACCGTCGACAACCCCGCCGGGGTCGGCATCGCCGTGGTCGACGGCGCGGGCGGGGTGTTCGAGGAGTGCGAGGTGGTCTCCGCGGGGCAGGCGGGCATCTCGGTGCGGGGCGGCGCGCATCCGCGGCTCGAACGCTGCCGGGTGCACCACGCCTCCGGCGCCGGGATCGCCGTGACCGGTGAGGGCAGCGGACTCGAGGGCATCGGCTGCGAGGTGTACGAGATCAAGGGGGCGGGTCTCCAGATCGCGGCCCGCGCGACCGCGCACCTCACCGACTCCTCGGTGCATCGCACCTCGGGCGACGGCATCACGCTCGACACCGACGCGGTGCTCACGCTCTCCGACTGCGACATCCACGACGTCCCGGAGAACGCCGTCGACCTGCGCTCGCGCTCGGTCCTCACGCTGACCCGGTCGACGGTCCGCCGCTTCGGCCGCAACGGCCTCTCGGTGTGGGACCCGGGTACCCGGGTGGACGCCAACCAGTGCGAGATCCACGACAGTACGGGCGACTACCCGGCGGTGTGGGTCAGCGACGGGGCGACCGCCGTCCTCGACTCCTGCCGGGTGCACGACGTACCCGACGCCCTGTTCGTCCTCGACCGGGGTTCGCGCGTGGACGTCGTCGACAGCGATCTGTCGCAGGTGCGGAACACCGCGGTGTCGGTCAGCGACGGGGCGACCGCGCAGCTCGACGACTGCCGGATCCGGGAGGCGTCGACGGGCGCCTGGTTCCGGGACCACGGCAGCGGCGGCACGCTCGGGGGCTGCACGATCGACTCCGTGCAGACCGGGGTCATCGTCACCAAGGGGGCCGATCCCACGATCGACCGGTGCACGGTCACCTCGCCCGCCGAGGCCGGCTTCTACGTGTCGGCGGAGGGCCGCGGTTCCTTCACCGGCTGCCGGGTCACGGGCAGCGGCGGGTACGGGTTCCATGTCACCGACGGCTGCCGGACCACTCTGCGCAAGTGCCGTACGGAGCGGTGCGCGCGCGGCGGTTACGAGTTCCCGGAGGAGGGCGCGAGCGCCGAGGACTGCACCAGCGACGAGAGCGCGGTCCGGTCCTCCGTGCCAGACGGCGGGACGGTGCTGACGGCCACCCAGTCGGGCGGACTGCTCGGCACGGTGCCGACGCCGCGCGTCCCGGCCGCCGTACCGGTCCCGGACGTTCCGGCGGTGGACGCCCGCTCCTCGCAGGACGTGCTCGGGGAGCTGGACGCCCTGGTGGGCCTGGAGAGCGTCAAGCTGGAGGTGCGGACGCTCACCAACATGATCGAGGTGGGGCGCAGGCGTCAGGAGGCGGGACTCAAGGCCGCCTCGGTCCGCCGTCATCTGGTCTTCACGGGCAACCCGGGCACGGGCAAGACGACCGTGGCCCGGCTGTACGGCGAGATCCTGGCCTCGCTCGGGGTCCTGGAGCGCGGGCACCTGGTGGAGGTCTCCCGGGTGGACCTGGTCGGCGAGCACATCGGCTCGACGGCCATCCGTACCCAGGAGGCCTTCGACCGGGCGCGCGGCGGGGTGCTGTTCGTCGACGAGGCGTACGCCCTGTCGCCGGAGGACTCGGGGCGGGACTTCGGCCGTGAGGCGATCGACACGCTGGTGAAGCTGATGGAGGACCACCGGGACGCGGTCGTGGTCATCGTCGCGGGTTACACGGCGGAGATGGAGCGCTTCCTGACGGTCAACCCCGGTGTGGCGTCCCGTTTCTCACGAACCATCACCTTCGGCGACTACGACCCTGACGAGCTGCTGCGGATCGTGGGGCAGCAGGCCGACGAGCACGAGTACCGGCTCGCAGCGGGCACGGACGAGGCGTTGCTCGTGTACTTCACGAAGCTGCCCAAGGGCCCGGCCTTCGGCAACGGGCGTACGGCGCGGCAGACGTTCGAGTCGATGGTCGAGCGGCACGCGGGCCGGGTCGCCGAGCTCGCCGAGGCGAGCACGGACGACCTGACGCTGCTCTACCCGGAGGATCTGCCCGAACTCCCCTGATCAGCCGTCGCGTTCGATTCGCGCTGGTGGGGTACGGCGGGCGGGAGCCGGTCCAGGAGGGCGCCCCGCCGGTGGGCGAACGCCGGGTCGGCCTGGTAGTCGGAGTGGCCCAGGATCGGTTCGGGCAGCGGGTGGGCGCGGGTGCGGTTGTAGGCGACCGGGTCGAGCAGGACCGCCGCGTCGACGGCCGGCCTGCCGTCCTCGGCGGGGACCCGGACGGGACCGCCGATGGGGTCGGTGGCGCGGTACAGATTGCTCCAGCAGTGGACCGTGCGGTTCAGGGCGCGCAGGGCCTCCGGGCCGAAGTAGGCCGGGAACCAGCGTCCGTAGAGCCGCTCCAGGGGCGACCCGTACGTGAGGAGTGCGACCCGGCCGCGGGTGGCGGGCGGCAGCTGCCAGACGGCGGCCGCGGCGAGCACGCTGCCCTGCGAGTGTCCTGAGATGACGAGCCGGCCTCCGGTGCTCCGGGTCCAGGAGCTCATCCGCCAGGTCAGGTCGGGGACGGCCCGTTCGGCGTAGCAGGGCGGGGCGAACGGGTGGGCGGCACGCGGCCAGAACGTGCCGACGTCCCAGAGGATGCCGATGGTGCGGCGGGCCGAGGCGTCGCGGTAGGCGCGGCGGCCCCAGGTGACGAAGAGCAGAAAGCCGAAGCCGATCATCCAGGAGCCGATGGCCTGGGTGACGGTGGCCAGGGAGGCGATCGCCGGATGGGCTCCGTCGAAGGCGCGGCCGGGGACGTTTCCGCTGGCCCAGGCGCCTGCGACGGAACCGGCCCCGAGGAGCAGGGTGGCTCCGGAGACGACTCCGACGAGGACGGGGGCGGAGTCGGTGAGCGACGCCCGTGCCCGGCCGGCCGCGATCTGGCCGGTGCGGACGGGATCGCGTTCGTCGGCGGCGGCGTAGTCGGCCTCGACCTGGGCGCGCAGCCGGCGTCCGGCGAGCACGGTCCGTACGGCGAGGAGCGCGGCGGGCACGAGGAGCAGCAGAAGCAGCACGGGGATGACGGACGCCTGCCAGCTGAGCAGCACGGGCGGGCCGATCCGGGGGCCGCCGTCGCCCATGCCGGGGGTGGCGGGCCCGTCGAGCCAGTCGGCGACGCGCTGGGCGACACCACCGGACATCACGCCGGCGAGGGCGCAGGCGAGCATGGCCACGGCGGGCCCGCCGAGTCCGCGCAGTGCGGTACGGGCGTCCCGGCGGGGTCGCTGGAGGAGCACGGCGACGACGCCGAGGGCGACGACGAGGCCGCCCTGGGCGAGGGTGAGTCCGCCGAAGGCGACGTTGCCGGGCAGGGTTCCGCCGGAGGTCCAGCCGGGGCGGGACCAGCCGGCGTAGAGGGCGGTGAGCGCGAGCACGGCGAGCGAGACGCCGGGAAGCCAGGACACGAGGGTGCGTTCGACGCGCAGGTCCAGGCGGCGCTCGCTGCGGCCGCGTCGGCAGACGACCCAGAGGACGAGCACGGCGAGAGCGGCGACGGCCGCCTGGAGGACGCGGCCGATGAAGGCGCCGGCACCCGGGGTGGTGACGTCGTGCCGGGCGGTGGCCGTGGCGAGGGCGGCGGCGACGGTGAGGAAGCCGGCGGCGGTGTGGGCGGCCCTGAGGCGGGCGACGAGTCGGCGGCCGTACCAGAAGCCGGGGCGGCCGAGGGCGGGCCGCAGCTCGTAGGGGCCGGGAGCGTCGTCCCCGCGGTCGGCGCTCTCCGTGTCGGCGGACCCGTCGGTGACCGGGTCCGGTGCCGGGGCGGCCCGTGGCGCGGGCACGGGGTCGTCGTATCCGGTGGGCGGGCGCTGGGCCTCGTACGCGCTCCACGTCCGGTTCGACAGGTACCAGAGGAGGCCGACGAGCAGGGTCGGCACCAGGGCGGCGAGGGCGAGCCGACGGCCGGGCTCCGACCACCAGCCGCCGCGCGCCTCGGAGAGGAAGCCGAGCCAGGAGTAGGCATCGGTGCAGGCGGCGCTCGCGGCGCACTGCCAGGCCGTCAGGTCGAGGGCGACCTCGCAGGCCGCGGCCGTGAGCAGCACGGTGAGGGTGAGGGCCACCAGCCGGACGAGGACCCCGTAGGTGCGGACGAGCCCCGGCCTGCCCTGGGCGGGCGGGCGCATCCAGTGGGCGAGGTTGGCGACCATGAAGGGCAGGAGCAGCAGCCACAGGGCGCGGGCGCCGTCGCCCGAGGTCAGGTTGGACCAGACGTACGCCTCCGGGACCGGGCGGGCGGCGTACCGCTCCGGGTGGTCCTCGGCGTCGACGTCCTCGGTCCGCCGGTGCATGGCGGCGGTGCGGTCGCCGGTGATCCGTACGGTCCTCGGGTCGTCGAGCATGTCCTGGGGGGTGGCTCCGCCGACTCCGTGGACGAGGAGTTCGAGCGCCGCGCCGCCGCTCTCCGGAGCGGGTGTGGCAGGGGACACTGAGGGGACTTCCTCTCAGGGTGGGAAGATGCGACGTCGGCACCAGGATCGCGGACAGTGGTGCGCCCGCGCACCGATCCTCACCGAATCCGACACCCATCCCCTTGTCTCCTACGGAAGGACCGGCCCCGGCGGTGACTGACAACCAGAACCTCCTCGCGGAGCAGCGGCGTGCCCTGATCCTCGACGAGGTACGGCGGCGCGGCGGTGTACGGGTCAACGAGCTGACCCGGCGCCTCAGCGTCTCGGACATGACGATCCGTCGCGACCTGGACGCGCTGGCCCGGCAGGGCATGCTCGCGAAGGTGCACGGCGGGGCCGTTCCGGTGGTCGAGGCGAGTACGCACGAGCCGGGCTTCGAGGCCAAGTCGGTGCTCGAACCGAGCGCCAAGGACGAGATCGCCCGGACGGCGGCGGCGATGGTCGCGCCGGGCAGCGCGATCGCCCTGTCCGGCGGCACGACGACGTACGCCCTGGCCCGGCATCTGCTCGACGTGCCGGACCTGACCGTGGTGACGAACTCGGTCCGGGTCGCGGACGTGTTCCACGAGGCCCAACTGGCGGGCGGCGGTGGGGAGTCCCGGCGCGGGGCGGCCACGGTCGTCCTGACGGGCGGGGTGCGCACCCCGTCCGACGCCCTGGTGGGGCCGGTGGCGGACCGGGCGGTCCGCTCGCTCCACTTCGACCTGCTGTTCCTCGGGGTGCACGGCATCTCGGTGGAGGCGGGTCTGTCGACTCCGAATCTGGCGGAGGCCGAGACGAACGGGTGCCTGATGCGGTCGGCGCGCCGGGTGGTGGTGGTCGCCGACCACACCAAGTGGGGCACGGTGGGCCTGAGTTCGTTCGCCGGTCTGGACGAGGTGGACACCTGGGTGACGGACCGGGGCCTGCCCGAGGACGTACGGGCCGAGGTGGCGGAGCAGCTGCCGGGGCTCGTGGTGGCGGGCGAGGAGCAGGCGTGAGCGTCGTCCGCGGGGACCGGGCGTGACCCTCTTCCGGGTCGAGCGGACGGTGTCGCCCGCACCGGACGAGGTGTGGCGGCGGCTCACGGACTGGCCGGCCCACGGCCGCCAGGTGCCGCTGACCCGGACGAGGGTGCTGACGCCGGGGCCGAACCGGTCCGGTACCCGCTTCACGGCCCGTACCGGCATCGGCCGGCTGTCCTTCGACGACCCGATGGAGGTCGTGGTCTGGGAACCGCCGGGGCCGGGCCTGTCGGGCGTCTGCCGTCTGGAGAAGTCCGGCCGGGTCGTACGGGGCTGGGCGCTCGTCGAGGTGTCGGAGCTGCCGGGCGGCGGGAGCCGGGTGGTGTGGACGGAGGAACTGTCCGTACGGGGCGTGCCGCGGGTCTTCGACCCGGTGCTCGGGTGGGCGGGGCGGGCCTTGTTCGGCAGGGCGGTGGACGGGCTGCTGCGGCAGGGGTGAGGCGGGCGCGGGCGGGCCGGGTCCGGGCCGGTGGAGTGAGCGGGGCCACCGTCCGCACCCCCTGTGCTGTTGACATTCCGTCAGCTAGGGTGCACTTCCGCTTCCGTCCTGTTCCGTCCTGGGGAGGTTGGTCCATGGCACGCCGACTGAGGCCGGTGGAGCTCGACTTCACCGCGTCCGCGCCCGTCCGTCTGGTCTTCACGGCGACGCTCGCCGCCCCGCCCTCGACCGTCTACCGGTCCCTCGCCGTGGAGGTGGGGAGCCTGCCCGCCTGGTTCACCCCGGTCTCCTCCGCCGTCCCGTCGGGTGACGGGGCCGGCCGGACGGTCCGTCTCCGGGGCGGGATCGTCTTCGAGGAGACGATCCTCGCCGCCGAGCCCGACGCCCGGTACGCCTACCGGGTCGACTCGACCAACGCCCCCGGCATGGCGGCCCTCGCGGAGGAATGGGCCCTCTCCCCCGTCGGCCGGGGCACCCGGCTTCGGTGGACGATGGCCGCCGACGGCGCCGCGCCGTTCCGGCTGGCGCTGCGCCTGGCGGGGCCGGGCGTGGGGCTGTCCTTCCGGGACGCCGCGCGCCGCCTCGACCGGCGGCTCACTCCGGCCAGGCCCCCGTCGCCAGGAACCGTTCGATAGCGGCGCTGTACGGGCCGATGTCCAGGCCCTGGGCGGCCAGCCAGTCGTCGGAGTAGTACTTGTCCAGGTACCGCTCGCCGCCGTCGCAGATCAGGGTGACGACACTGCCGGTCCGCTCGTGGGCGACCATCTCGGCGATGATCTTGAAGGCGCTCCACAGGCCGGTGCCGGTGGAGCCGCCCGCCTTGCGGCCGATCGCCGTCTCCAGGGCGCGGACGGCGGCGACGCTCGCCGCGTCGGGCACCTTCATCATGCGGTCGACGGCCCCGGGCACGAAGCTCGGCTCCATCCGCGGACGGCCGATGCCCTCGATCCGCGAACCGCAGTCGGCGGTGGCGTGCGGGTCGTGGTGCGTCCAGCCGTCGAAGAAACAGGAGTTCTCGGGGTCGGCGACGCAGATGCGGGTGTCGTGCTGCATGTAGTGGACGTAGCGGGCGATGGTCGCCGAGGTGCCGCCGGTGCCCGCGGTGGCCACGATCCAGGCGGGCTCCGGGTACCGCTCCAGCCTCAGCTGCTGGTACATCGATTCGGCGATGTTGTTGTTGCCGCGCCAGTCGGTGGCCCGCTCCGCATAGGTGAACTGGTCCATGTAGTGACCGCCGGTGCGCTCGGCGAGCGCGGCGGCCTCCTCGTACATCGTGCGCGAGTCGTCGACCAAGTGGCACTGCCCGCCGTGGAATTCGATCAGCCGGCACTTCTCGGGGCTGGTCGTGCGGGGCATCACGGAGATGAAGGGGACGCCGATGAGCTTCGCGAAGTACGCCTCGGAGACGGCGGTCGAGCCGCTGGAGGCCTCGATGACGGGCTTGCCGGGCCGGATCCAGCCGTTGCAGAGGCCGTACAGGAAGAGCGAGCGGGCGAGGCGGTGCTTCAGGCTGCCGGTGGGGTGGGTCGACTCGTCCTTGAGGTAGAGGTCGATGCCCCACTTCTCGGGGAGCGGGAAACGCAGCAGATGCGTGTCGGCCGAGCGGTTGGCGTCGGCCTGGACCTTGCGGACGGCCTCCTTGAGCCAGGACCGGTACGCCGGATCGGTGCGGTCGACGTCGACGGTCACCGCCGCGGCGGTGACACCGCTCTCCACACTGTTCTCGGTGGTGCTCATCCGCGCCTCTCCTCGATCACGTCCCAGGGACTCCCCCGCTGCCGACAATACCCCTCCCACCTGGGCAAACGTTTCCTTTGACTGTCCATAGGGATGACTTGCGGACGCCGTTCGGGAGGGCCTCTGGTGCGGGCCGCGGCGGCCCGGCACACTGGAGGGGCAACCGGCTGAGAGGGGCGGATCGGCATGTCGGAACCCGAGTTCAGCGCCAGGGGCGTACGGATCGCCCGCTGGCCGCGTTCGCTGACACGCGCCGGCGAGGTGCGGATCGAGGACGGGCGGCTCGCCCTCCTCACGAGTTACGGCAGCGAGATCGACAGCGCGCCCGTGACCGCGGTCCGGGCGGGGCGCCCGTGGTTCGCGAAGCCCGACGAGGCGGTCGCCACCGTGAACGGCACGCGCTACCGGCTCACCCTCGACAAGGGCGGCTCCACCGGGGGCGACGTCCGCGGCGCGTCGGAGGAGTCGGGGCGGTTCCTTGCGGCGCTGAAGCGGGCGGCCGGCCGACGCTGAGGCGATGCCCCGGAACGTCGCGGACGGCCGTGAGTTGCGGGACGCCCACCACTGGTTCACGCTGATACCACCTCACCGAGGGTTGAACGGTGGTGACAGTGCGCTCAGGTCACCATCCTGCTGTACCGCATGTGAGATCCGAATCTTCGTCTTCTTCCGGACTACTTCGGGGAGTCGCAGCCGTGATCAGCGAGCCGAGCAGGTATTACGCGGTGGAGCTCCAGGCCCTGCCGTCGCGGATCGGACAGGTCCGCAGGATTGTCTCCGCGCATCTCCGACATTGGCAGCTCGACGCTTTGATCGACCATGCCGTGCTCGGTGTCACCGAGCTTCTGACGAACGTCCACCGGCACGCCCGGCCGGACAAGCGGTGCACCGTCGAGATCGAGCTGCTGCTCGACCGCCTCACGGTCTCCGTCCGGGACCACGACCCCCGCATACCGGAGGCCCTGGGCTGCCCGGACCCGCTCGACGCGTACGACGCGGGCGACGGGTACGACGAGCTGGCCACGTCCGGCCGCGGCCTCGCCATCGTCGGCGCGGTCAGCGAGAGTTGGGGTGTCCGCCCGTGCGGGGCCGACGGCAAGGTGGTGTGGTTCACGCTCGCCGCGCCGCCCCCCGCCGTCCCGGTCGAGACGCGTTCCCACGCCGTGTACGGCACGATGGCCGAGGGCCCGCTCCGGGGGTACGCGCCGTTCCCCGGCGTCCCGCTCAGCGCCCCGGCCGAGCCGGCCCCCGCGCCCGCCCTCGTACCCGCTCTCGCGCCGTCCCCCGCCGTGGTCACGGCCCGCCGGGTGCCGGCGGGCCGCACGGGCTGACCGGGCAGGCCCGAGCGGGCCTGCCCCGGCCCTCCCTCACTCCGCGGCGATCGCCCGGAGGATCTCCAGACGGGCCGCCCGGCGCGCCGGGCGCAGGGCCGCCACGGCCCCGGCGACCAGACCCACCAGGGCCACCGTCGCCAGCTGCACCACCGGTACGGCGAACGCGAACGCGCTGTCGCCCGATCCCTCCGAGGCGCGGACCAGCACCCAGCCGAGGAAGCCGCCGAGGACGAGTCCGCCGAGCGTGCCGAACCCCGCCACCAGGACCGACTCCCAGCGGACCATCGCCCGCAGCTGGGCCCGGGTCTGGCCGACCGCCCGCAACAGACCCAGCTCGCGCGTCCGTTCGTGGACGGACAGGGTCAGCGTGTTCGTGATGCCGAGCAGCGCGATCAGGACGGCGAGGGCGAGGAGCGCGTACACCAGGGTGAGCATCATGTCGATGCCGCCCGCCGAGGACTCCGCGTACTCCTCCCGGGTCTGCACCTCGGGCTGCCCGTAGCGGTCGGCGACCTCGGTCACGGCCGACTTGCCCTCGTCGGTGCCGACCCCGTCCGCGAAGGAGACGGCGACCAGCGTGTCGGAGTCCTGGGTGCGGTGCGGGGCCCAGGCCTCGCGGGTGACGAGGTAGTCGCCGGCCAGGTCGGAGCGTTCGTAGACCGCCCGGACGGTGAAGGTGTGCCGGGTCCCGTCCGTGAACGTGAGCTCGGTCGTCCGCCCGGGGGCCAGCTCCGCGGAGGCCGCCTCGTCGGCGGCGACGGCGAGCCCGTCCGTACCGAGGCCGGCGAGGGAGCCCCGTACCTCGCCCAGGTCGAGGGCCCGGGAGAGCGCGGCCGGGTCGGTGACGGTCAGGGCGCGGCCCCTGCCGTCCACCTGCGCCACCCCGCGCCCCAGGCCCACAGCGGTGTCGACCTCGGGCAGCGCGCCGACGGCCGGTGCGAGCCGCGGGCTGAGCCCCGCGCCGCCCGCGCCGAACGTGGCGCCGCTGATGGCCACGTCGCCCGCGAAGGAGCGGTCGACGGTGCGGTCCATGGTCGTCTTGAGGGAGGCGCCGAAGACCGTGAAGAGGGTGACCACCGCGACGCCGATCATCAGGGCGGTCGCGGTCGCCGCCGTACGTCCGGGGCTGCGCAGGGCGTTGCGGCGCGCGAGGCCGCGGTTGGCGCCGCGCAGGGGGCGGCCGAGGACCCGTACGGCGACCGAGGCGGCCACCGGGCCGAGGACCACGAAGGCGGCGACGGCGAGCACCGCTCCGGTCGCGGCGAACCAGAGCGAGGGGGTGCCGAGGACACCGGCGAGGACCGTGCCGACCGCGACGGCGAGCAGGACGCCGCCGGTCCCCACGCGCGCGCGTGACGTGCCCGAGGTGTCCACCTGCGTCTCCCGGAGCGCGGCGAGCGGGGCCGTTCGCCCGGCCCGAACGGCGGGCAGGAGCGCCGATCCCGCGCAGACCGCGAGGCCGACGGCGAGCGGCAGCACGAGGGAGGTGCCGGTCACGACCAGGTCGCCCTCGGGGAAGGGGAAGCCGATGGCGGGGAAGAGGGCCTGGAGTCCGGCCGCCACGCCGATGCCGGCGAGCAGTCCGGCCAGGGAGGCGAGCAGACCGACAGCCAGCGCCTCGGCGAGGGTGCCGGCGACGACCTGGCGCCGCGCGACGCCGATCGCGCGGAGCAGGGCGTTCTCGCGGGTCCGCTGGGCGACGAGCACGGCGAACGTGTTGTGGATGCTGAAGACGGAGACGAGGACCGCGACCCCGCTGAAGACCAGCAGGAAGGTCGTGAAGAGGCTGAGGAAGCGGCCCGAGACCGTCTCGGTGTTCTCCTCGGCGGCGCGCTGCCCGGTGATCGCCTCGACGTCGTCCGGGAGGGCGGGGGCGAGGGCGGCGACCAGGTCCTCCTGGGAGACGCCGGGCCCGGCCCGTACGGCGATGCTCGTCGCCTCGCCGGGGTGCGCCGTCAGATACCGCTCGGCGTCGGCGCGGGTCAGACCGGTCCAGGTGACCTGGCCCATGCCGTCGGCGCCGCCGAAGGTGGCGAGGCCGACGACGGTGACGCGCACCGGGTCGGGGGTGCGCAGCACCGTCGTGTCCCCCAGGGCGAGACCCGCGGCCTTCGCGGCACCCCGGTTGACGACAGCCTCGCCGGGGGCGCTCGGGGCACGGCCTTCCGCGAGCTTGTACGGGTTGAGGGCCGGGTCGTCGATCCAGTTCCCGGCGAGGGTCGGCGGGCCGTTGCCGCCGACGGGGGTGCCGTCGGCGGCGAGGAGCTGGCCCGCGCCTTCGATCCGGGGCGCGGCGGCGGCCACGCCGGGCTCGCGCGCGAGGCGTTCGGCGAGGTCGGCGTCGACGGGACCGCGGGTGCCCTGGGCGTCGCCCGGGGCCGTCACCGTGACGGCGCTGCGGACGACGGCGTCGGTGCCCCGGCTCGCACCGGTGAACATCGAGTCGAAGCTCGCGCGCAGGGTGTCGCCCATGACGAGCGTGCCGGTGAGGAAGGCGACGCCGAGGAGGACGGCGACGAAGGTGCCGATGAACCGGCGCCGATGGGTGCCGAGGGAGGAACGGGCGAGGCGGAGCGAGGCGGGGGCGGAGGGAGTTCTCATGGGGACACGCCTCCGGGGGTGAGCGCGGTCGACTGGCCGCCGGTCGCTCGACCGTCGGTCGGATGACTGTCGGTCGGGTGGCTGTCGGTCGGGTGCTCGTCACCCGTTCGGCCCAGGGTCCCGCTCGCCGTCTCGAAGGCCTTCATCCGGTCGAGGACCCTGTCGGCCGTGGGTGCCGTCATCCGGTCGACGAGCCGGCCGTCCGCGAGGAAGATCACCTCGTCGGCGTGGGCGGCGGCGACCGGGTCGTGGGTGACCATGACGACCGTACGGCCGGTCTCCCGCACCGTACGGCCGAGCAGCCGCAGGACCTCCTCGCCGGAACGCGAGTCGAGGTTGCCGGTCGGTTCGTCGGCGAAGACGACGTCCGGGTCCCCGGCGAACGCGCGGGCGACGGCCACGCGCTGCTGCTGGCCGCCGGAGAGCTCGCTCGGCCTGTGGTGGAGGCGGTCGCGGAGCCCGACCGTGTCGACGATCCGCTCGAAGCGCTCCCGGTCGACGGTGTGGCCGGCGAGGTCCAGCGGAAGGGTGATGTTCTCGGCGACGGTGAGGGTCGGCAGCAGGTTGAAGGCCTGGAAGACGAAGCCGATCCGGTCGCGGCGCAGCAGCGTCAGACGACGGTCGTCGAGCGTGGCGAGATCGGTGTCGCCGAGGAGGGCGGCGCCGGAGGTGAGGGTGTCGAGCCCGGCGGCGCAGTGCATCAGGGTGGACTTGCCGGAGCCCGAGGGGCCCATGACGGCGGTGAAGCGACCGAGGGGGAAGTCGACGCTCACCCCGTCCAGGGCCCTGACCTCCGTGTCGCCGTGGCCGTAGACCTTGACGGCGTCGACGACACGGACGGCGGCGGGACCGGTGGCGGGCACGGTCCGGGGGCGCTTCTCGGTGGTGGTCATGCCCGGCGCCCCTTGGAGTCGTCGGTACGGCGGCCGAACTGCTCTTCGAGGACGGTCAGCCGCCGCCAGTACTCGTCCTCGTCGATCTCCCCGGCGGCGAAACGGTGGCCGAGGAGGGCGATGGGCGAGCTGTCGTCCGGCCCCCCGGCCCGGCCGGGGCCGACGTCCCGCCACGGGCCGCGGCCGCGGCGCCATCCGGCGCGGCGGGCGATCGTGACGATGCCGACGACCACCACCGCCCAGACGAGGGGGAAGAGAAGGACCCACGGGCCGGGGCCCGCGTGGGCGAGTGTGTTCATGAGGGTTCAGCTCCTTTGTCGGTGGTTCGAGACTCCCTCCGGACGGGGGTCGGGCGCGTCGTACGGGCAGCGGCATCGCGTGTACGACGGCGGGAGTACGGGGCGGCTCCAGCCCTCCTTCCCTCCTGTACCTACTGGTATGTACAGTGCGGTCATGAGCACCTCCGAGCGACTGATCGAGGCGACCCGCGAGCTCCTGTGGGAGCGGGGGTACGTGGGGACCAGCCCCAAGGCCGTGCAGCAGGCGGCGGGGGCGGGCCAGGGCAGCATGTACCACCACTTCGCGGGCAAGCCCGATCTGGCGCTCGCCGCGATCCGGCGTACGGCCGAGGAGATGGGCGCCGCCGCCGAGGCCGTCCTGAGCGGGGACGGCACGGCGTACTCCCGCATCGAGGCCTATCTGCTGCGCGAGCGGGACGTCCTGCGGGGCTGCCCGGTGGGCCGGCTGACGATGGATCCCGAGGTCGTCGCCGATCCCGTACTCCGCGCGCCGGTCGACGAGGTGCTCGTGCGAATGCGGGCCCAGCTCGCCGCGGTCGCCCAGGAGGGCCTGGACAAAGGCGAGTTGAGCGCAGGCCTCGACGCGGAGAACATCGCGGCGACGGTCCTGGCAACCGTGCAGGGCGGATACGTACTGGCGCGCGCGACGGGGGCGCGGGAGCCCTTCGACCGTGCCGTACGGGGGTTGTTGAGCCTGCTCGCCCCACGTACCTCCGTCGACTGAACACGCCCTCCCCGAAAGACGATGGGAGCCTTCCCTTGCACGCCATGCAGTACGAGATCACCCTGCCCGCCGATTACGACATGGGGATCATTCGCGAGCGGGTGGCGACGAGGGGCCATCTGCTGGACGACTTCCCCGGGCTCGGCCTGAAGGCGTACCTGGTGCGGGAGCTCGGGGACGCGTCGCCGGTCAACCAGTACGCGCCGTTCTATCTCTGGGCCACCCCCGAGGGCATGAACTCCTTCCTCTGGGGCCCGGGTTTCCAGGGCATCGTGCACGACTTCGGCCGGCCCGTCGTGCAGCACTGGCCGGGCCTTTCGTACGAGGAGGGGCCCGCGTCCGGTGCGGTGCCGGGTTCCGCGACGCGCCGCAGGGTCCCTCTCGGCGAGGGAGTCCCGCCCGGCGAGGCCGTGGCGGACGCGGTGGCCCGGCACGCGCGCGTGGCGCGGCGGGACGGGGTGGTGGCCTCCGCCCTGGCGGTCGATCCGCGCCACTGGGAACTGCTCGTCTTCACCCTGTGGGCCGGCACGGAAGCGCCCCCCGACGAGGGCGAGCGCTTCCGGGTTCTGCATCTGTCCGCCCCGGGGCGTGGGCGGTTGGGGGCCGGGCGGCAGTGGTGAGACCGGGCCCGCCGGCCGCGGATCAGTAAGGACCGGACCTGCCGGCCGCGGATCAGCAGGGACCGGACCCGTCGGCCGCGGCTCTGGAGGACCCGGCTCGTCGGTCGCGCATCGGTAGGGACCGGGCCGTCCGCCCCCCCCCTGCCTGAGGGGTCAGGCCACGGCGACGAGCGTCAGGTAGGCCATGCCGAGGACGCGCCGGTAGCCGTTCACCCATGTCGAGCGCTGCCGGTCGACGCGCTCCCGGGTCTCGGCGGCGAGCGGGTGGTCGGGGTGGGCGGCGAGCCAGAGCTCTGTGTCGTACCGGTAGCCCGACTCGAACTCCTCCCACTCCTCGGCGGTCGCCGTCTCGATCCACGCGGGCCGGAACCCCGCCTCGACCGCGAGGTCGACGAGGGCGCCGAGGGACGTGTGCTCCCCCTCGTTCGCGCCCGGCCACATCCCGGCCAGTTCGTCGGCGGTGGGAGTGCGGTCCCAGAAGCACTCACCGAGCACGACATGCCCTCCGGGCCTGACGAGACGACGGAGTTCGCTCAGGGCCGCGGCGAGGTCGTACGGCTGCTCGGGGTCGCAGAGGGCCTGGCTCGATCCATGGCAGAGGAGCACGTCGACGGGTCCCCGCCCGGTGCCGAACGCCGACTCCTCGATGAACTCGACGCGGTCGGCGAGGCCTCGGGCCTCGGCCAGGGCCCGGCCGCGGGCCAGGTCCTCGCCGTTGATGTCGATCCCGGCACCCTTGGCCGCCGGCGCGGCCTCGACGACGCGGAGCAGCAACTCGCCCCAGCCGCAGCCGATGTCGAGCACATCGGCGGGCTCGACGGCGGCGAGCCGCCGGACCATGCGCGTCGCACGGGCCTCGGAGAGCGGACTGTGGAAGGTGAGGCTGCCGAGACGCGGAGGAAGATCATGATCAGAAACGGTCATGAGGGGGAACGGTACGTCGTCCGACCGGCACCGGCCAGGGGATTACGGCCGATGGGGTTCCGCGTCGAGGGCCGGCCCGGCCGACGCCGTGGTGAATTCGGCAAGCCGTCGTCACCAAGCCGTGAAGTTTCTTCGGGACCCTGGAGTTCGGGCCGGCCAAGCTCGGACCGGGTCAGATCGCATCTGATCAGTTCGTCCAGTACCGCGCTGTGCGCGCTTCTCATCGGGGGACACCATCATGAGCACCGTCCGCAGATCCGCCGCCCTCCTCGTCGCCCTCGCCGCCGTCGCGCTGACCGCCTGCGGGCCCGACGAGGACGGGGCGGCGGGCGGTCCCGCAGCGCCGTCGGCGACTCCGTCGAAGTCCGTGACGCCGACGGACGCACCGACCGCGGCCCCCACGGACACACCGAGCAAGGCTCCGACGGGCACTCCCCCGAAGGCCCCGGCCCCCTCGAAGCCGGCGTCGCCGTCGGTCGACCCCGACTACGACGTGTTCCCCTGCAGCACCTTCGACGTGACCTTCACCGCGACCCTGGCGGAGCCCACGACCAGCAGCTACCTGCTGAAGATCACCAACAAGGGCAGCAAGCCCTGCCGGGCCCTGGGACACCCCGTCGTCACCTTCGGCGCCCTCGACGGGCAAGCCGTCGAGCGGGGTCCGGCCCCCGGGATCGAGGACGCGATCCGGCTCGCGCCGGGGCAGTCGGCGTACGCCGGGCTCATGGGCGGCCTCAAGGACGGCAAGGGGACGACCGTCCACTCGATCGCGATGACGATGAGCACCGACTCCGACCTGGAGCAGAAGCCGCTCAAGGTCTCGACCCCGGGCCTGTACGTGTCGCCGGACAAGAACTCGGTGACCGCGTGGATGACGAACGCGGAGGACGCCCTCAGCCTCTAGGCGAGGCCGCCCTCAGCCCCTAGGCACTGTCGTCAGACTCCCGTCGTCGCCCGCAGGCGGGAGTTCGACGACAGGGCCTAGCCTGGGAGATGTGTACACGACGCGCGTGTCCCGCCATGTCGACGCCCCGCCCTCGGCCGTCTACCGGGCCCTCCTCGACCCGGAGGCGGTCGCGCGCTGGCGCGTTCCGTACGGGATGACCTGCGAGGTCCACGAGTTCGACGCGCGCGAGGGCGGAACCTTCCGGGTCTCCCTCAGCTACGACACCGCGGACGGAACCGGCAAGTCGGGGGCCCGCACGGACACGTACCACGGGCGCTTCGTGGAGCTGCTCCCGGACGAACGCGTCGTCGAGATCACCGAGTTCGAGACCTCGGATCCGGGGCTTCAGGGCCCCATGACCCTCACCACGACCCTGATCGCCCTGGAGGGCGGCACGGAGGTGGTCCTCGTACACGAAGGGGTTCCCGACGGCGTGCCCGCCGCCGACAACGAGGCCGGTACGCGGATGGCCTTGGAACGGCTGGCCGCGCTCGCCGAGGGGCGGCCCGACCCGCAGGCGTGACGTCCCCGGCGGGGCCGGTGGTCGGACCCGTTCAGGCGGGGCGGGCGGTCAGACCCGCTCGCGGCTCAGCGCCGCCAGCGGATCGTCCAGCACCGGCTGCCACGCCAGTTCGGCGGCACCGACGAGGCTGTTGTGGTCCAGGGTGCACGGGAGGATCGGCACTCCGCCGCTGCGGCCCCAGAGGCTGCGGTCGGCGACGACCGCGCGGAGGCGCTCCGGGTCCGCGTCGAGCAGCTCGCGGTGGAGGCCGCCGAGGATGATCCGGTCCGGGTTGAGGATGTTCACCAGGCCCGCGAGGCCGAGACCCAGACGGTCGATCAGCTCCCCCACCGCGACCCGTACGCCCGGGTCGTCGGGGCTCGTGCGCAGCAGGTCGCGGGACTGCTGGAGCAGGGACACCTCAGGGCCGGGGGCGCGGCCCGCGGCCGTCAGGAAGGCGAGCGGATCGGTCTCCACGTCCAGGCAGCCACGGCCGCCGCAGTGACACGCGCGGCCCTCCGGGTTCACCGTGAGGTGGCCGACCTCCAGGGCGAGGCCCGCGCTGCCGGTGTGCAGGCGCCCGTCCAGGACGAGGGCCCCGCCGACGCCTCGGTGGCCGGTGGCCACGCAGAGCAGGTCGCGGGCGCCGCGGCCCGCGCCATGGCGGTGCTCGGCCAGCGCGGCGAGGTTCACGTCGTTTCCGGTGAAGGCGGGGCCGTCGATGCCGGCGGCCCGTACCCGCTCGGCGAAGATCTCCCGGACCTGCGCTCCGGCGGGCCAGGCGAGGTGCAGCGGGTTCAGCGCGGTGCCCTCGGGCTCCGCCACGGCCGAGGGGGCGGCGAGTCCCGCGCCGACGCAGCGGCGGCCGCTCTCCCTGAGCAGGGCGACTCCGGCCTCGACGACCTCGCCGAGGACCTGGGCCGGGTCGGCGGAGACGGTGACGCAGCCGGGGACGGTGGCCACGAGGGTGCCGCCGAGGCCGACGAGTGCGGCGCGGAAGCCGTCGGCGTGGACCTGGGCGGCGAGGGCGACGGGGCCCTTCTCGTCGACGGCGAGGCGGTGGGAGGGGCGGCCCTGGGAGCCCGCGGCGGCGCCGGGGTTCGAGTCCACGCGGATGAGGCCGAGGGCCTCCAGTTCCGCGGCGACCGCACCGGCGGTGGCACGGGTGACGCCGAGCTCGGCGGTGAGGACGGCCCTGGTGGGAGCCCTGCCGGTGTGCACCAGCTCCAGTGCGGGGCCGAGCGCGTTGCGCCCCCTGTCCAGCCGTGTCCGGGTCGTCGTCGCCTTGCCGTTCATGGGGGCGAGTCTCCCATGATCGGGGGGCGGGATGTCCCCCTGGGCGCCTGCACCGGAGCGTGGGGCCGCCGGGCGGGGTGGTCCGCGGCGCGCGGCCTGGACCGCCGGGCGCGGCTTGGGCCGCCGGGGGCTTGGGCCGCCAGGCGGGGGCTCGGTGGGGTCTGCGTCCGGCGGGTGGTCGGGCGGGGCCCTCGTGGGCGCCGGCGGGGAACGCTCCGGTCCGCCGTGCGGACCTGCCTGCGGACCTGCCTCCGGAGTGGGGGTGGCCGGGCGAGGTCTGCGGCCTCGCCCGACCGGTGTCAGGTCAGTGGGCGCCGAGGAACGCGCCCTCCGGGCCCTTCTCCCAGCCCTTCTCCGAACACGAGCCGGTGAAGATCGTTCCGTACACGGCCGGAACGCCGGCCACCGCGCAGTGCGAGCTGAAGCCCGCGCCACCGGCGGAGAAGTACCCCGCCCCGAATCCGTCGTCGGCCAGCGCGGAACCGGCGCCGCCCAGCAGGATGCCCACGGCCAGGACAGACGCGGCGAGAGAACGCATGACTACTCCTCAAGATCTCGGGATGACGGGCCAGAAGGTGCTCGTCTGCCGGTCAAACGCCTCCGGAAAAGGCGAGACACGGCGTCTCACTCCAATGCAGGGCATTCGGATCTCGGGGTCGTACGCGCGCAGAAACGATGCTCTCCAGTGGCCCGTTGGGGAGTGCCCACACTGCGATGACCTGGGCTTTGTCACCCGGACAGCGTCACGCCGTGCGCGTATCGCCCCGGAGCGGAGGCCGCCGGGAGGAGTCCGCGGCTCCGATGATCAAGGGCCGCTCCCAGGTTCGCCCGCCGCTCGCTTGATTGCGGCCGGGGCATCCCCCTATCCTGAGTTTGTGCCGCTACTAAACAAAGTACGGACGGCCGTTCCGGGGGGCTCCGGCGGAGACACCGCCACCCACTCCCTGTCCCGCCTCCGCTTCGCCCTGACCCTCTTCTTCGCCCTCGACGGCTTCCTGTTCGCCGGCTGGGTCGTCCGGATCCCCGCCGTCAAGCAGCAGACCGGTGCCTCGGCCGGTGACCTCGGCCTCGCCCTCCTCGGGGTGTCCGCGGGCGCCGTCATCACCATGACGCTGACCGGGCGGCTCTGCCGTCGGTACGGCTCCCACGTCGTCACCGTCGCCACCGCCGTACTCCTGTCGCTGTCGGTCGCCCTGCCGGCGCTCACCCGGTCGCCGCTGGCCCTCGGTCTCGTCCTGCTCGTGTTCGGCGCCGCGTACGGCGGGATCAACGTCGCCATGAACAGCGCCGCCGTCGATCTCGTGACCGCGCTGCGGCGCCCGGTGATGCCCAGCTTCCACGCCGCGTTCAGCCTCGGCGGCATGATCGGCGCGGGGCTCGGCGGCCTGCTCGCCGGGGGCCTCTCCCCGACCGCCCACCTGCTGGGGCTGACGGTGGTCGGACTGGCGCTCACCACCGTCGCCGGGCCCGTACTCCTGCGCCACCCCTCCCCCGCACCGGCGCCCGAATCCCTGACGCCCGCGGCCGGTACGAAGGGCGCGCGGTCCGGCGGGTCGCGGCGCGTCGTCCTCGTCTTCGGCGTGATCGCGCTCTGCACGGCGTACGGCGAGGGCGCACTCGCCGACTGGGGCGCCCTCCACCTGGAGCAGGACCTCGGTGCACACCCGGGGGTGGCGGCCGCCGGATACTCCGTGTTCGCGCTGACCATGACAGCGGGGCGCCTCTCCGGCACCGCCCTGCTCGAACGCCTCGGCCAGACCCGGACCCTGGTCCTCGGTGGCGCCACGGCCGCCGCCGGCATGCTGCTCGGCGCACTCGCGCCGAGCATCTGGGCCACGCTGCTCGGCTTCGCGATCACCGGTCTCGGGCTCGCCAACATCTTCCCCGTCGCCGTGGCCCGCGCCGGTGCCGTCGCCGGCCCCAGCGGGGTGGCGACCGCGTCCACGCTCGGTTACGGGGGCATGCTGCTCGGCCCGCCGTCCATCGGGTTCCTGGCCGACTGGTTCTCCCTGCCGGTGGCGCTCACGACCGTCGCCGTGCTGGCCGCCGGTGCCGCCGCCATGGGCTACTGGGCGCGGAACGCCGGAGCTTCTCGTACGAGTTGAGCCCTCGGCGGGACCGCGGCTGGGAGACTTCGTCCATGGACGCGTCGCATGAGGGAACGTTGAGGGTCGTCGATCACATCGACGCCCTGGAGGCCGCCGGCCGGGCCCTCGCGGTGGCGGCGGCCGAGGCCGGTCCGGACGCGGAGGTGCCGACCTGTCCCGGGTGGCGGATTCGGGACCTCCTCCGGCACACCGCGATGGTGCACAGCTGGGCTACGGATCTCGTGGCCCACGCGCGCACCACGTATCAGCCGGACGGTGGCGAGACCTCGCTCGACGGTGACGAGCTCCTGGCCCACTTCCGCGCGGGGCACGCGGCTCTGGTCGCCGCTCTGCGGGCGGCGCCGGAGTCACTGGAGTGCTGGACCTTCCTGCCCGCGCCCTCGCCGCTCGCCTTCTGGGCGCGGCGGCAGGCGCACGAGACCACCGTCCACCGCGCGGACGCCGAGTCGGCGCTCGCGGCGGGACCGCTGCCGGTGGAGCCGGCGGTCGCGGTCGACGGCATCGACGAGCTGCTGATCCGGTTCCACGGCCGGAACCGCAGCCGGGTGCGGACGGCCGAGCCCCGGACGCTGCGGGTGAGGGCGACCGACACGGGCGACGTGTGGACCGTGCGGCTCTCGGCGACCGAGCCGCCCCGGACCGAGCGCGACGGTCGGGTCGCAGAGCCGGTGGACACCGAACTCGCGGGGGCCGCCGACCGGCTGTACCTCGTCCTGTGGAACCGGCTGCCCGTCGACGCGGTGACGCTCACCGGCGACGAGGAGCTCGCACGGGTGTGGCGCGAGACCTCCGGGATCACCTGATCCCGACCCCGGGACCCCTCAGGCCGTCCCGTCCAGCATCCGGGTCAGCACATCGCGCTGGAGCGGCCGGACCTCGGCGTGGCGGGCAAGGCCCTTCTCGGTCAGCTTCACCTGGACACCGCGCCGGTCCTCGGCACACATCCCCCGTACGACCAGGCCGTCCTTCTCCAGGCGCGCGATCAGCCGGGACAAGGCGCTCTGGCTGAGGTGGACCCGGCCGGCCAGTTCCTGGACCCGCCAGGAGCCCGGGCCGTCCTCCGCCGCGCCCTCCGCGAGCACGTCGAGGACCTCGAAGTCGCTGGCGCCGAGGCCGTGCGGATGGAGCGCCCGGTCGAGCTCACAGGTCGTACGGGCGTGCAGGGCGAGGACGTCACGCCACTCGTCCACGAGCGCGCGTTCGGACTTGTTCGCTGCCATGGCCGCACGGTAGCAGAAACCACCTCTTTTGTTGCACGTGCATTAAATGCACTTGCATTCAATGCACGTGCATGTACCGTCCTGACCATGACCTCTCCGCTCACCGACGCGCCCACCGGTGTGTCCGACTCCGCGCAGGAACGCTGGAGTCCGCGCCTCTGGGGCACCCTGCTCGTGCTCTGCGCCGCGATGTTCCTCGACGCCCTCGACGTCTCCATGGTCGGTGTGGCCCTGCCCTCGATCGCCACCGACCTCGGCCTCTCCACCGCCACCCTCCAGTGGATCGTGAGCGGCTACATCCTCGGCTACGGCGGCCTGCTCCTCCTCGGCGGCCGCGCCGCCGATCTGCTCGGTCGCCGCCGCGTCTTCCTCATCGCACTGGCCGTCTTCGCACTCGCCTCCCTGCTCGGCGGACTCGTCGACTCCGGCCCCCTCCTGATCGCCAGCCGCTTCATCAAGGGGCTGAGCGCCGCCTTCACCGCCCCCGCCGGCCTGTCGATCATCACCACGACCTTCAAGGAGGGCCCGCAGCGCAACCGGGCCCTGTCCATCTACACCACCTGCGCCGCCACCGGCTTCTCGATGGGTCTGGTCCTGTCCGGGCTCCTCACCGAGCTGAGCTGGCGCTGGACGATGCTGCTCCCCGCACCCGTCGCCCTCATCGCCCTGGTCTTCGCGCTCCGCCTCATCCCGCACAGCGCCCGGGAGAACTCCTCCGGCGGCTACGACCTGCCGGGCGCCGTCACCGGCACGGCCGCGATGCTGCTGCTCGTCTTCACCGTCGTCCAGGCCCCCGAGACGGGCTGGACCTCCGTGCGCACCCTGCTGTCCTTCGCCGTCACCGCCGCCCTGCTCGTCTCCTTCGTCCTGATCGAACGCCGCAGCGCGAGTCCTCTCGTACGGCTCGGGGTGCTGCGCTCCGGCTCGCAGGTACGGGCCCAGCTCGGCGCGGCGGCGTTCTTCGGCTCGTACGTCGCCTTCCAGTTCATCGTCACCCAGTACATGCAGTCACTGCTCCACTGGTCCGCGCTCCAGACGGCCCTCGCCTTCCTGCCGGCCGGAGTGCTCGTGGCGCTCTCCTCCACCAAGATCGGCGGCATCGTGGACCGCTTCGGCACCCCCCGGGTGATCGCCGCCGGCTTCACGCTCCTCGTCGTCGCGTACGCGCTGTTCCTGCGGATCTCCCTCACCCCGCAGTACGCCGCCGTCATCCTGCCGTCGATGCTGCTGCTCGGCGCGGCCTGCGCGCTGGTGTTCCCCTCGCTCAACATCCAGGCGACCAACGGGGTCGACGACGACGAGCAGGGCATGGTGTCGGGGCTCCTCAACACCTCGATCCAGGTCGGCGGCGCGCTGTTCCTCGCCGTCGTCACCGCCGTGATCACCGCGGACGGCGGCGAGGGCACCGCCTCCCCGCAGGCGGTCCTGGACGACTTCCGTCCGGGACTGGCCGTGGTCACGGTCATCGCCCTGGCCGGACTGCTCATCACGCTGCCGGGCCTCCGGACGAAGCGGAAGCAGGACGCCGAGCCGTCGGTCGTCGTCGCCCGCTCCACGCCGTCGGACACGAGCGCCACGGCCGCCGGGACCGGCACGGCCACCGAGAACGCCCCGGCGGAGGTCGCGGTCCGCGACTAGGAGGATGCGCTCCGGGTCCCGTCGGGCGACGTACCGCCCGACGGGACCCGCGGGCGTCGGCCGGGCTCCCGTCCGCGGTCAGCCGAGCCAGCCGGGGCGTACCAGACCCGACTCGTAGGCCATGACGACGAGTTGGGCCCGGTCCCGGGCACCGAGCTTCACCATGGCGCGGCTGACGTGGGTCTTGGCCGTGAGGGGGCTGACGACCAGCCGGCGGGCGATCTCCTCGTTCGACAGGCCGATGCCCACCAGGGCCATCACCTCCCGTTCCCGCTCGGTCAGGGCTCCGAGGGACTCCGTCGCCCCCGGGGCCTTGGAACGGGCCGCGAACTCCTCGATCAGGCGGCGGGTGACGCCCGGGGAGAGCAGGGCGTCCCCGTGGACCACGGCGCGCACGGCCCGCAGCAGCTCCTCCGGCTCGGTGTCCTTGACCAGGAATCCGGAGGCGCCCGCACGGATCGCCTCGAAGACGTACTCGTCGAGTTCGAAGGTGGTCAGCATGACGACCCGGACCTCGGCGAGGTCCGGGTCGTCCGTGATGCGGCGGGTGGCTCCGAGACCGTCGAGCCGGGGCATCCGGATGTCCATGAGGACGACGTCGGGGCGCAGTGCGCGTACCCGCTCGACGGCCTCGTCGCCGTCGGCGGCCTCCCCCGCGACCTCGATGTCCGGCTGGGCGTCGAGCAGCGCGCGGAACCCAGCCCGGACCAGCGACTGGTCGTCGGCGAGCAGTACTCGGATCACGGGGTCTCCTGCGGTGACGGGGGTTCTTCCTGGGGGAACGGGAGTACGGCGTGGACGCGGAAGCCGCCGTCCGGGCGTGCGCCGGCCTCGATGCCGCCGCCGAGGCCCGCGGCCCGCTCCCGCATGCCGGCGAGTCCGTTGCCGCTGCCACCCGCCTCGGTGCCGGTGGCCGGGCCGTCGTCGTCGACCGTCAGGTCCAGCTCGCCGGAGCCGTAGCCGATCCTCACCCTGGCCGTACGCGAGCCGGAGTGGCGCACCACGTTGGTGAGCGCCTCCTGCACGATCCGGAAGGCGGCGAGGTCGGCGCCGGGCGGCAGGCCGGTACGCGGTCCGGTCGTCGCGACGGTGACGGTGAGGCCCGCGGCGCCGGCCTGCTCGACGAGTTCGGGGAGCCGGTCGAGTCCGGGGGCGGGGGCGCGGGGCGCGTCGCCTCGGGTGCGGAGGGTGTCGAGGACCTGGCGCACCTCGCCGAGCGCCTCCTTGCTGGCCGCCTTGATGGTGGTCAGCGCGGTGCGGGCCTGTTCGGGGTCGGAGTCCAGGAGGGCGAGACCGACCCCGGCCTGCACGTTGATCACGGAGATCGAGTGGGCGAGCACGTCGTGGAGCTCCCTGGCGATACGCAGCCGTTCCTCGTCGGCGCGCCGCTGCTCGGCGGCGGCCCGGTCGGCCCGCAGCTGCGCCCGCTGCTCGCGCCGTACGCGAACCGTCTCGGAGGCGGCCAGTACGGCGACGGCGAACGCGGCCGCGGGCAGCTCCTGCCCCCAGGGGGCGGGCCCGTCGCCCGCCGGGGGCAGCCAGCGGTAGAGCCAGTGCGAGAGCAGCAGATGGCCTGCCCAGAGCAGGCCGAGGGCCCAGGCGGCGGCGGTGCGGTGTCCGTGGACGACGGCCGCGAAACAGGCGACGGCGACCATGACGAACACCGGGCCGTACGGGTAACCGGCCGCCAGATAGCCGAGGGTGACGGCCGCGACGCCGAACACCACGGGCACCGGCCACCGGTGACGGAACAGCAGGGGCGCCGCTCCCAGGAGCAGCAGGGCACGGCCGAGCGCGTCGAGTGCCTCCCGGTCGGGCTGGTTCCTCGCGGCGAACCCGGTTCCCGCCATGACGACCACGGCGATCAGGAGCGTGGACCGCCAGGGAAGAGCGCTGTCGCCGGCCCCGCGCTGCCACCGGCCCCCCGCGCGGCCGGCCGGCCTGCCCGGTCGCCCGTCCGCCCCGTGCACGTCCGCCCCCTGCGCGCCTGCCCGATGCCCGTCCGCCCGGTGATCGTGCGACTGGTGCTCGCGCGCCCGCCGCTCCCCCGGCCCGCGTGTCGGCCCCGCGCCGCGCCCGCGGCCCAGTCCGAGCTCGTGCCCGCGCCTCCGCTCCTGGTCCATGTCCGCCACGCTAGCCGTGCGGGACCCGTGGAAACGTCAGCCCGGCGGGGTGGTCACCCGTACTCCCGGCGGAGTAGACGGCGTCCCGTCCGTACGGGTGCGACCACGGGTCGGCAGGTCATGGAGGCGGGCTCTCATGGAGGTGGGCTTGGCTCACGGGGCGCGCCCAGAGGGTTCAGCCGCGCGGCAGCAGGCCCACGTCCTGGCCGAGGCGGCGTGCGGCCGCCTCGAAGAAGGCGTCGTGCTCCTCGACGATGTTGCGGAAGTGGCCGAACACCTCGAAGGAGATCAGCCCGAAGAGCTGTGACCAGGCGGCCGCGAGCGCGAGCGCGAGGGCCGGGGGGAGGTCCGGGGCGATGTCGGCGGCCAGGCGGGCGGCTTCGGGGCGGAGCTCCTCCGGGAGCGGCGGCAGGGCGACCCCCTCGCCGGTGTGCGCGCTGCGCGCGGTCTCGACGAGGACGAGGCCGACGCGGGAGGCGGGGACGATCGTGTCCTGGGGTGCGCTGTAGCCGGGAACGGGGGAACCGTAGATCAGGGCGTACTCGTGCGGGTGGGCGACGGCCCAGTCGCGGACGGCCCGGCACACGGCGGTCCACCGGTCCAGGGGACGCCGGCCCGCCGCCTCGGCGGCGGCCTTCTCCGCCGCGGCGCCGATCGCGTCGTACGCGTCGACGATCAGTGCGGTGATCAGATCGTCGCGGCTCGGGAAGTAGCGATAGAGCGCGGAGGAGACCATGCCCAGCTCACGGGCGACGGCCCGCAGGGACAGCTTCGCGGCACCCTCGGCAGCGAGCTGGGTACGGGCCTCGTCCTTGATGGCGGCGGTGATCTCGATACGGGCGCGGGCGCGGGCTCCTTGAACGGTCGTCATGGAGAGCAGTGTGCCACTTTCAGAGCGGCGACACGAAAAGAGAGCAGCGCTCTTGATTGTGAGCGGCGATTCCGGCAAGCTCGAATCAAGCGAGAGCAGTGCTCACACTTTGCTCCCGACCGATACCGCTCGACACCTGTCGACACCCGCACCACTCAGCACCGCTCGATCCCTCAGGAGGAACCCATGTCCGCACGGCCCACCCACTCCGACCCGGCCGCCCACGTCATCAAGCCCGGCTGGTTCACCGTGAACGTCTTCAACCGCACCGTCGCCTGGGTGACCCGCCGCGGCTTCAGCGTCTGGGGCTCCCGCGTGCTCGCCGTCCGCGGCCGCAAGAGCGGCGAGTGGCGCCGTACCCCCGTCAACCTCCTGACGGTGGACGGCGTCCGCTACCTCGTGGCCCCCCGCGGCCACGTCCAGTGGACCCACAACATGCGGGTGGCCGGCGGCGGGCAGCTGATCCTCGGCAAGCACGTGCAGGACTTCATCGCCGTGGAGGTCGCCGACGACGACAAGCCCGTGCTGCTGCGCGCCTACCTCAAGCGCTGGAAGGCCGAGGTCGGCGTCTTCTTCGGCGGCGTCGGCCCCGACTCATCCGACGAGGAGTTGCGCGCCGTCGCGCCGAAGCACCCCGTCTTCCGCGTCACGCCGACGGGCCCCACCACTCCCGCCGCGTGAAACCGGCCGGAGCGGCGGAGCCCGTCCGCTTCCCTCACTTCATGTGCGCCAGATGCGCGCCAGGTGCGCCAGGTGCGCCTTCGCAGCGTCAGACCGCTTCCGGGGCCCCGGGAGCCTCCGGCTTCGCGGAAGCGTCGGCCTTCGCGCCGGACTGCCCCTCGGCCTTCACCTCGGCCTTCACCTCGGCCTGTGCCTCCGCCTTCACCTCGGCGTTCGCCTCGGCCTCGGGTGCCGACCGCTCGCCCTTGCCGACGCCCCGGCCCGCCGGGCCGACGCCCGACGAGGTGTCCATGCGCTTGTCGAGCATCTCCAGGGCCCGCCGGGCCATGCCGTTCGAGCGGACCATGCCGCCGAGCGTCGCCGAACCCCGCGTGATGTCGGCGAACGCGTTCCAGGCGGGACGCAGCCCCGTCAGCGTGGCGTGCAGCAGCCCCGGCCGCCGCTCGAACACGGCGAGCATCCGCCGCCCGACGGCCATCTCGACCCCGAGCCCGGCCTTGATGGCGAAGGCGTAGTTCAGGGCCTGACGCCGTGCGTCGACCGCGTCGTTGGCCTCGGCGACCCGTACCGCCCACTCGCCGGCCAGCCGGCCCGAGCGGAGCGCGTACGAGATGCCCTCACGCGTCCACGGCTCCAGCAGCCCCGCCGCGTCACCGCAGACGAGGACCCGGCCGCGGGAGAGCGGCGAGTCGTCGGTGCGGCAGCGTGTCAGATGGCCGGAGGAGATCGTGGGCTCGAAACCGGACAGGCCGAGCCGGGCGACGAAGTCCTCCATGTACCGCTTGGTGGCGGCGCCCTCGCCGCGTGCCGAGATGACGCCGACCGTCAGGGTGTCGCCCTTGGGGAACACCCACCCGTAACTGCCGGGCATCGGACCCCAGTCGATGAGGACGCGGCCCTTCCAGTCCTCGGCCACGGACGGCGGTACGGGAATCTCCGCCTCAAGGCCCAGGTCGACCTGACCGAGCTTCACTCCGACATGCGCGCCTATCCGGCTGGCACTGCCGTCGGCGCCGACGACCGCGCGCGCGAGCACGGTCTCGCCGTCGGCGAGGACCACGGCGACGGTCCGCCGGTCCGGCACCGCCGGGCCGTGCTGCTCCACGCGGGTCACCGTGACCCCGGTCCGCAGCTCGGCGCCCGCCTTCTGGGCGTGCTCGACGAGCTGGGCGTCGAACTCCGGGCGGTTGATGAGCCCGAAGAGCATCTTCCGCGAGCGGCGGGTACGGGCGAAACGGCCGTCCAGGGAGAAGGTGACGGCGTGCACCCGGTCCTGGAGGGGCAGTTCGAAGCCGGGCGGCAGACAGTCGCGGGAGGGGCCGATGATGCCGCCGCCGCAGGTCTTGTACCGGGGCAGCTCGGACTTCTCCAGGAGCAGCACCCGTCGCCCGGCCACCGCCGCCGCGTAGGCAGCGGACGCGCCGCCGGGCCCCGCGCCGACGACCACGACGTCCCAGACCTCGGTGTTCTCGCCCGCCGGGCCGTCCAGACCGTCCGGGGCGGTCGCACCGCCCGGGACGGTCACGGCATCCGGGGCGGTCAGGGCATCGTCGTCCACGGCGTCCAAGGCCTCCTCGGCGGGCACTCCGTCGTGCGATACGTGGGACGCCTCGGCGTCCGTGACCTCGTCCGACACCTCGTCCGACGTCGCGTCCGGCACCTCGTCCGTGACCTCGTCCGACATCGCGTCCGACACCTCGTCCGTGACGCCCTCAGGAGCCGCGCCTTCGGGCGCGGTGTTCTCCGGACCGGCGTTCTCCGCTTGCTCGCTGCTCACGATGTGCTTCTGCTCCTGATCCGACCGGTGGTCTGCTCCTGACGCATCCTACGGCGCGGTAGCCAGAGGCCCGCGCCGTAGGATCGGCGGTGCGTTCGCCGTACCACGACATACGCCGAACACCGTCCCTACGTCGTAAACGTCGCACCCATCAGGAGCGTGCCCATGACCTCGAATCCGATCGCCGAGACCGTCCGGTCCCTGATGCCCCGTGCCAAGGCCGAGCTCACGGAGCTGGTGGCCTTCGAGTCGGTGGCGGACGAGGCCGTGGCGCCCCGCAGCGAGTGCGAGGGCGCCGCGAACTGGGTCGCGGACGCGCTGCGCGCCGAGGACTTCCAGGACGTGGCACTGCTCGACACGCCGGACGGCTCGCAGGCCGTGTACGGCATCCTGCCCGGCCCGGCCGGCGCGCCGACCGTCCTCCTGTACGCGCACTACGACGTGCAGCCGAAGCTGGACGAGTCCGCCTGGCTCACCCCGCCGTTCGAGCTGACGGAGCGGAACGGGCGCTGGTACGGGCGTGGCACGGCCGACTGCAAGGGCGGCTTCATCCTGCACCTGCTCGCGCTGCGCGCCCTCAAGGCGAACGGCGGCATTCCCGTGACGGTCAAGGTGATCGTCGAGGGTTCCGAGGAGCAGGGCACCGGCGGTCTCGAGCGGTACGCGGAGCAGCACCCCGAACTGCTCGTCTCCGACGCGATCGTGATCGGCGACGCGGGCAACTTCCGGGTGGGTCTGCCGACCGTGACCGCGACCCTGCGCGGCATGACGATGATCCGGGTGGGGATCGACACCCTGGAGGGCAATCTGCACTCCGGTCAGTTCGGCGGCGCCGCGCCGGACGCGCTGGCCGCGCTCATCCGCGTACTGGACTCGCTGCGTGGCCCGGACGGTTCCACGGTCATCGACGGGCTGCCCGGCGACCAGGTGTGGGAGGGGCTGCAGTACCCGGAGGAGGACTTCCGCCAGGACGCCAAGGTCCTCACCGGGGTGTCCCTGCCGGGTGCCGGTACGGTCGCCGACCGGATCTGGGCGCGTCCCGCCGTCACCGTCATCGGCATCGACTGCCACCCGGTGGCCGGGGCGACCCCGTCGATCCCGTCCTCGGCCCGCGCCCAGCTCAGCCTGCGGGTGCCGCCGGGTCTGGACTCCGCCGAGGTGACGAAGCTGCTCTTCGCGCACATCGAGAAGCACACGCCGTGGAACGCCCGGGTCTCCCTCGAACAGGTCGGTCAGGGCCAGCCGTTCCAGGCCGACACGTCGAGCCCGGCGTACGCGTCGATGGCCGAGGCGATGCGGATCGCGTACCCCGGCCAGGAGATGCAGACGGCGGGCATGGGCGGCTCGATCCCGCTGTGCAACACGCTGGCCTCGCTGTACCCGGAGTCGGAGATCCTGCTGATCGGTCTGAGCGAGCCGGAGGCCCAGATCCACGCCCCCAACGAGTCCGTCTCGCCGGAGGAGCTGGAGCGGCTGTCCGTGGCCGAGGCGCACTTCCTGCTCAACTACGCGCACTCGAAGCAGAACTGACGGTCGGACAGGTTCAGCGTTCGGCGAAGCTCGCCGAGAGCGTAGAAGCATACGGCGGACCTGCGGAGATACGTAGGTTCGCCGTATGGCATCCATCGAGCTCACCAGGATCACCCCGCGACTGCACCTCCTCGACTACTCCATCGGCCAGGCCTACCTCTGGCAGGACGAGGAGGAGCTGACCCTGATCGACGCCGGCTGGGCCGGCATGGCGGACCAGACGGCCGCGGCGATACGGTCCGCCGGCCTGGACCCGGACCGGCTCGGCCGGATCGTGCTGACCCACTGCCACCGGGACCATGTGGGCTCGGCGCAGGAGCTGGCCGACCGGCACGGTGCCGAGATCCTCGCGCACGGGCTCGACGCGCCGGTGATCCGGGGCGAGGCGCCGGTGCCGGAGCCGCACCTCCTGGACTGGGAGATCCCGCTGTTCGAGCACGGTGTGACCGCGCCGGAGGCGCCGCCGACCCGGGTCGACCGGGAGGTCGAGGACGGAGAGGTGCTCGGCTTCGGCGGCGGGGCGGTGGTGGTGCATTCCCCCGGCCACACGCCCGGTTCGATCGGGGTCCATCTCCCGCGCCACGGCGTGCTGTTCACCGGGGACACGGTGGCGTCGGTGCCGGACGTGGTGTTCGGCGTGTTCCATGTCGACCGTGCGCTCGCGCTGGACTCGATGCGGCTGCTCGCGAAGCTGGGCCCGTCGGTGTTGTGCTGCGGTCACGGCGCTCCGGTGACCTCGGACACGGCGGAACGGCTGACCGCTGCGGCCGCGGCGGCCACGGCCTGACCCCGGGTCCGCCGGTCCACGGGTCCGCCTTACCCCGGGTCCGCCGGTCCACGGGTCCACCAGGTCCGCCGGGCCCGCCCGGTGCACCGATTCCCCGGGTCTCCCGGTCGTCGCGCTCAGCCCACCGGGTCCCCGGCCTCCAGGTTGAGCACCGTGCCGCGCTCG
The DNA here is from genome assembly GCF_055574655.1 of Streptomyces sp. NPDC029956. NCBI lineage: Bacteria > Bacillati > Actinomycetota > Actinomycetes > Kitasatosporales > Streptomycetaceae > Streptomyces > Streptomyces sp. NPDC029956. The sequence continues at coordinate 109,339 of NZ_JBVHZJ010000008.1, forward strand.
CGGGCGCGCAGGGCCCAGCGGAGGCGGCGGTAGCGGACGGGGGGCAGCAGGTCGGCGGCCTCCTCCTCGGTGACGAAGCGCCAGTCGCGGAGTTCGGCACCCGGGAGGTGGAGGCGCTCCGTGTCGGCGGAGCCGAGCGTGCCGCCGTCGAAGAGGAGGCGGAGTCCGCCGTAGCCGGGCGGCTCGGGGCGTTCCCAGTCGACGAGCAGGAGGCGGGGTACGGCGTCGAGTTCGAGGCCTATCTCCTCGGTCACCTCGCGCATTCCGGCGCGGGCCGGGGGTTCGCCGGCCTCGACGACGCCGCCGGGGAACTCCCAGCCCGGCTTGTAGGTGGGGTCGACCAGGAGGAAGCGGTCCCGCTCGTCGAAGAGCAGGACTCCGGCGGCGACGGTCTCGCCGGTCGGTTCCGGGGTCTGGACGATGCCGCAGGGGGCGGCGTGGCCGGCCCGCACCGCCTCGGCGACGGACCGGGCGGCCTCGGCCACGGTGAGCGCCGACGTGTCGACCACGTACGCGTCCTCGGTGAGCCAGTCGAGCGCGGCCCGGTACGGCGCGAGATGGCTGTGGCACCACTCCCGTACGCGGGCGTCGACGTCGGGGTCGTCGTACTCGGACCTGTCGTCGATGCGCTGCCGCAGGATCGTTTCCTCCGGGGCGAGCAGCACATGGCGGACGTCGATGCGGCGGGCGGCGAGCCCGCCGAAGATCTCGTCCCGGTACTCCTGGCGCAGCAGGGTCATGGGGACGACCAGGACGCCGCCGAGCTCGGCGAGCAGGGCTGCGGCGGTGTCGACCACCAGGCGTCGCCAGATCGGCAGGTCCTGGTAGTCCTCGACCTCGGCGAGCCGCTTGGCCGGCAGAAGGCCGCGCAGGCCCCCGCCGGTGACCTCGGGGTCGTACAGCGTGCTGTTCGGGATCAGATCGACCAGTTCGCGCGCGGTGCCGGACTTCCCCGCGCCGAACGCACCGTTGACCCAGACGATCACGTTTCCCCCTCTTCGACGGCCCCCTGTGGATTGCCCCCAACACCCTGCCACGAAAACCCCGCACGCATGTCCTGGCATATGCGTCCCCGTGGGCATGAGCGTGACACTTCCGCGCGGGGGTCGTTGAGAACGGCAAGCACGAGGGGGTGCGGAGAAATGAGTCGTAGGGTTCTCGAACGTTTTCCGGCCGGCGGCCCGCGGGGCAGCTGGCCGGCGGAGGAGTTCGCCGGGGCGCGCAGGGACGAGGGGGTGCCGGCCCGGGTCGTCATGGACCTGGAGTCCGACGCCTTCCTGGTGATCGTCGAACAACGGACGGCCGAGCGGGTACGGGAGGAGTGAGCCGGGGGCGGCCCGCCCGCCGGGCGTCCGGCGGGCGCGTCAGGACACCGCAGCCGCCGCGGCGCCCAGGAGGCCCGCGTCGGTGCCCGTGAGGGCCGGGACGACCGTCAGGTTCCGGACGAAGTCGAGCGTGGCGTACGTGGTGAGGCTCCGGCGCAGCGGGGCGAAGAGGACCTCTCCGGCGCCCGCCACCCCGCCGCCGACGACCGCGATGTCGATCTCGACGAGGGTCGCCGTCGCGGCGATGCCCGCCGCGAGGGCCTGGGCCGCCCGCTCGAACGAGGCGACGGCGACCGGGTCCCCGGCGTGCGCCGCGGCGGCCACGGCGGCCGCGGAGGTGTCTCCGTCGGGCCCCGGGCGCCAGCCGTGCTCCAGAGCGCGGCGGGCGATGTGCGGGCCGCTGGCGACGCGTTCGACACAGCCGCGTCCGCCGCAGGCGCAGGGCTCGCCGTCCATGTCCACCACCATGTGGCCGATGTGTCCGGCGTTGCCGGTGGGACCCGAGTGGACCCTGCCGCCGAGGACGAGCCCGCCGCCGACGCCCGTGGAGACCACGAGGCAGAGGGCGTTGTCGTGGCCGCGGGCGGCGCCGAGCCAGTGCTCGGCGGCCGTCATGGCCACGCCGTCGCCGACCAGGGTGACGGGCCGTCCGCCCGTCGACTTGTGGACCCGCTCGACGAGCGGGAAGTCGCGCCAGCCGGGCACGTTGACCGGGCTGACGGTCCCCCGGTACGCGTCGACCGGGCCCGCGCTGCCGACGCCGACGGCCCCCGCCGCCTCCCACAGGGGCGAGCCCGCGAGTTCGGCGAGCACCTCCCCGACCGCGCCCATCACCGTCTCGCCGTCCTCACGCGCGGGCGTGGGCCGCTGGGAGCGGACGCGGATGCGCCCCTCACCGTCGACCAGGGCGCCGGCGATCTTGGTGCCCCCGATGTCGAGAGCGACGACGAGTCCGTCGAGAGGGCCCGTGGCGGGATCGGTCTGCATGGGCGCGGGGTCTCCAGTCGGCGACGGGCGAACGGAACCTTGTCTATGGTGTCCCGTTCCGTACAGTCTCCCCTCCCGTGACAACGTTGTCCAGGCTCTATGATTCGGCCAGGGAGTCGATCAGACACCGCAGCACGACCGGCCGGACCGCCCTTCGGCCGGACGACCCGACCTTCGACGGAGGAACCGCGCACCGTGGCCGACATCGCCCGCCGCACCGAGCACCGCTACGGCAACCGGCCCACGATGAAGGACGTCGCCGCGCGCGCGGGCGTCGGCCTGAAGACGGTGTCCCGGGTCGTGAACGGCGAACCCGGGGTCACCCCGGACACCGAGCGACGGGTCCAGGAGGCCATCGAGGTCCTCGGCTTCCGCCGCAACGACAGCGCGCGGGTCCTGCGCAAGGGCAGGACGGCGACCGTCGGCCTCGTGCTCGAGGATCTCGCCGACCCGTTCTACGGGCCGCTCAGCAGGGCGATCGAGGAGGTCGCACGGGCGCACGGGGCGCTGCTCATCAACGGTTCCAGCGCCGAGGACCCGGCCCGGGAGCAGGAGCTGGCGCTCGCCCTCTGCGCGCGCCGGGTCGACGGCCTGATCGTGATCCCCGCCGGTGACGATCACCGGTATCTGGAGCCGGAGATCAGGGCGGGCGTCGCCACCGTCTTCGTCGACCGTCCCGCGGGACTGATCGACGCCGACGCGGTGCTCTCCGACAGCTTCGGCGGGGCGCGCGACGGCGTGGCCCATCTGATCGCCCACGGACACCGCCGGATCGGCTTCATCGGCGACCGGCCCCGGATCCACACCGCGTCCGAGCGGCTGCGGGGCTACCGCGCGGCGATGGAGGACGCGGGCCTGCCGGTCGACGGCGCCTGGGTCTCGCCGGGCTCCACGGAGCCGGAGCGGGTGAGGGCGGCCGTCCGGGAGATGCTGGAGGCGCCGGAGCCCGTGACGGCGCTGTTCGCGGGGAACAACCGGGTGATGGTCACGGTGGTCCGCGCCCTCGCGGGGCATCCCCGGCCGGTGGCCCTGGTCGGCTTCGACGACATGGAACTGGCCGACCTGCTCGGCATCACGGTCATCGCCCAGGACGCGGCCGCGCTCGGCCGGACGGCGGCGGAGCGCCTCTTCCGGCGTCTCGACGGGGTCGACGACGCGCCGGAGCGGGTGGTGCTCGGCACCACGCTCCTGACGCGCGGTTCGGGCGAGATCCCGCCCTCGGCCGTCTGAGCGACGTTCGCCGGGACGGCGGCCGCCCGCGCGGGGGCCGCCCACCGGGACTGCCGCCGTCGAGGCGACGACCGCCAGGGCAGCCGCCGTCCGGACGACGCCGTCGGGGCCCCCTCGCTGCGGCGGGGGCCCGACGGCGTTCCCCCTACTCGGCGGAGGCCGTCAGGTCGCCGCGGCGCGGGGCCGCGAAGCGGTCGAGGGCCGCGCGGTTCATGCCCGTGAGCGCGTCGACCTCGGCGGTGTCGAGGGCGCCGCAGTCGATGCCGCGCAGCAGGTAGGAGCTGAGGGCCTTGGCGGTCGCCGGCTCGTCCATCACGTCGCCGCCGGCGTGGTTGGCGTACGCGGAGAGGCGCTTGGCGGCGGCCTCGAAGCCCTCGCGGTAGAAGGCGAAGACGGCGGCGTACCGGGTGGGGATGTGGCCCGGGTGCATGTCCCAGCCCTGGTAGTACGCGCGGGCGAGCGCACGGCGGGTGAGGCCGTAGTGGAGGCGCCAGGCCTCGTGGACGTGCTCGGTGGAGCCGACCGGAAGGACGTTGGTGGAGCCGTCGGAGACGCGTACGCCCGTGCCCGCCGCGGCGACCTGCATGATCGCCTTGGCGTGGTCGGCGGCCGGGTGGTCGCTGGCCTGGTACGCGGCGGAGACGCCGAGGCAGGCGCTGTAGTCGAAGGTCCCGTAGTGCAGTCCGGTGGCGCGGCCCTCGGCGGCGCCGATCATGCGGGCGACGGCGGCGGTGCCGTCGGTGGCGAGGATGGACTGGCTGGTCTCGATCTGGATCTCGAAGCCGAGGCGGCCGGCGTCGAGGCCGTGGGCCTTCTCGAAGGCCTCGAGGAGGCGGACGAAGGCGGAGACCTGCTCGGGGTAGGTGACCTTGGGGAGGGTGAGGACGAGCCCGTCGGGCAGGCCGCCGTTCTCCAGGAGGCCGGTGAGGAAGACGTCGGTGGTGCGGATGCCCCGGTCGCGTACGGCGGACTCCATGCACTTCATCCGGATGCCCATGTACGGGGCGGCGGTGCCCCCGGCGTACGCCTCGGAGATCAGCCGGGCGGCGCGGGCGGCGTCCTGGTCCTCGTCGGCTCCGGCGTAGCCGTCCTCGAAGTCGACCCGCAGGTCCTCGATCGGCTCACGTTCCAGCTTCGCGCGCACGCGGCCGTAGACGTCCTCGGCGAGGGCGTCGGAGAGGCCGAGCACGGCGGCGAACGAGGCGGCGTCCGGGGCGTGCTCGTCGAGGGCGGCGAGGGCCTGGTCGCCCCAGGAACGGATGGTGCCGGCCTCGAAGACGTTGCCGGGGACGTAGACGGTGTGGACGGGCTGACGGGTGCCGGGGTCTCCCGGGTAGCGGCGGTCCAGCTCGGCGTCCACCGCTGCGAGGGAGGCGCTGATGCCCTCGCTGACCGCGCCCGCGAGGCTCGTCGACACCTTCTCCTGCTGACCCATCCCACATCCTCCTATTTTCCGCTTCACGGAATCAACAATCCGTATGGCGAAGTTAGTAGTCCGTCGGGACCTGAGTCAATGGTTGTCCGAAACGACCGGGGGCCGCGCGGTGATCATCACCACGCGGCCCCGGGACCGTACAGAAGCGCAGGTCACGCCTGCGCGGCGAGATCAGCCCTTGCGGGACTCGACCTCGTCGGTCAGCTGCGGGACGACATCGAAGAGGTCGCCCACGACGCCGTAGTCGACCAGGTCGAAGATCGGCGCCTCGGCGTCCTTGTTGATCGCGACGATCGTCTTCGAGGTCTGCATGCCCGCGCGGTGCTGGATCGCGCCGGAGATGCCGGAGGCGATGTACAGCTGCGGCGAGACCGACTTGCCGGTCTGGCCGACCTGGTTGGAGTGCGGGTACCAGCCGGCGTCGACGGCGGCACGCGAGGCGCCGACGGCCGCACCGAGCGAGTCGGCGAGCGCCTCGATGACGGCGAAGTTCTCGGCACCGTTGACGCCACGGCCACCGGAGACCACGATCGCGGCCTCGGTGAGCTCCGGGCGGCCGGTCGACTCGCGCGGCGTGCGGGCGGTCACCTTGGTGCCGGTGGCCAGCGCGCCGAAGGAGACCGCGAGGGCCTCGACGGCACCGGCGGCCGGGGCGGCCTCGACCGGGGCCGAATTCGGCTTGACGGTGATGACCGGAGTGCCCTTGGAGACACGGGACTTGGTGGTGAAGGAGGCGGCGAACGCGGACTGCGTCGCGACCGGGCCCTCGTCACCGGCCTCCAGGTCCACGGCGTCCGTGATGATGCCGGAGCCGATGCGGACCGCGAGGCGGGCCGCGATCTCCTTGCCCTCCGCGGAGGAGGGGACGAGCACGGCGGCCAGGGAGCCGGCGGCGGACACGGCCTCGTAGGCGGCCTGGAGGGCGTCGACCTTCGGGACGACCAGGTACTCGGTGAACTCGGGCGCGTCGGCCGTGAGGACCTTCACGGCACCGTGCTCGGCCAGGACGGCCGCGGTGTCGGCGGCGCCGTTGCCCAGCGCGACCGCGACCGGCTCGCCGATGCGGCGGGCGAGGGTCAGCAGCTCCAGGGTGGGCTTGCGGACGGCTCCGTCGACGTGGTCGACGTAGACGAGAATCTCAGCCATGGGACTTCAATCTCCTGCGAACGAAAGGGGCGGTCTGAGGGGCTCGCGCGAGCCTTAGATGAACTTCTGGCTCGCGAGGAACTCGGCGAGCTGCTTGCCGCCCTCGCCCTCGTCCTTGACGATCGTGCCGGCGGTGCGCGCCGGGCGCTCCGCGGCGGAGTCGACCGCGGTCCAGGCGCCGGCGAGGCCGACCTCGTCCGCGTCGATGTCCAGGTCGTCCAGCTCCAGGGACTCCACCGGCTTCTTCTTGGCGGCCATGATGCCCTTGAAGGACGGGTAGCGCGCCTCGCCGGACTGGTCGGTCACGGAGACGACCGCCGGCAGGGAGGCCTCGAGCTGCTCGGAGGCGGTGTCGCCGTCACGACGGCCCTTGACGACGCCGTCCTCGATGGAGACCTCGGAGAGCAGCGTGACCTGCGGGACGCCCAGACGCTCGGCGAGGATCGCCGGGAGGACACCCATGGTGCCGTCGGTGGAGGCCATACCGGCGATGACGACGTCGTAGCCGGTCTTCTCGATCGCCTTGGCGAGCACCAGCGAGGTGCCCATGACGTCGGTGCCGTGGAGGTCGTCGTCCTCGACGTGGACGGCCTTGTCGGCGCCCATGGAGAGCGCCTTGCGGAGCGCGTCCTTGGCGTCCTCGGGGCCGACCGTCAGCACGGTGACCTCGGCGTCGTCCGCCTCTTCGGCGATCTGCAGTGCCTGCTCGACGGCGTACTCGTCGAGCTCCGACAGCAGGCCGTCGACGTCGTCGCGGTCGACCGTCAGGTCGTCCGCGAACTTACGGTCTCCGGTCGCGTCGGGCACGTACTTCACACAGACAACGATCCTCAAGCTCACGCCGGCTCTCCTACTGCATCGTCATAACTGGGCTGCCTTGTTGCTCGCAGCATAGGCGCCTGAAGGGCGGGTTTCCGGTCGGGGCGCCGGACGCCCCGACCGAAATATTACTCGCCAGTACACCCAGTCCGTTACCAGTAAGCAAGCGCTCAGCGATGTGATCTGCCCAACGCGCGGAGAGCGGCGCGCCCGGGAACTCTCAGTCGCGCAGCGCGTTGAAGCGGCCGTGGTGGTACAGGAGCGGCCGGCCCGTCCCGTCCGGGTCCCCGGCGACGGCCTGCGCGATCACGATCCGGTGGTCACCGGCCGGCACCCGGGCGACCACACGGCAGACCAGCCAGGCGAGGACGCCGTCGAGTACGGGCACGCCCTCGGGCCCCACGCTCCAGCGGGTCCCCTCGCCGAAGCGGTCGGCCCCGCTGCGGGCGAAGGTGGCGGCGAGGTCCTGCTGGTGCTCGCCGAGTATGTGGACGCCGATGTGCTCGGCCTCGGCGAGCACGGGCCAGCTGGAGGAGGTCGTCCCCACCCCGAAGGAGATGAGCGGGGGTTCGGCGGCGACGGAGTTCAGCGAGGTCGCGGTGAAGCCGACGGGGCGCTCACCGTGCGCGGTGACGACCGCGACGCCGGCCGCGTGGCGACGGAAGACGGAACGCAGCAGGTCCGGAGAGGCCTGGCGGGGTGCGCCGATGGTGGGAACGGTGCCGGGTCGGAGGTCGGGCGTGACCGTCATGGAGTTGTCCTTCTGCGAGGGCGGCATGAGAGAGGTCCGGGGGTGGTCAGACACCCGGACAGCGCGCGCTCGCGTTGCGGGCCAGGTCCACGTGGGTCCGGCCGTAGAGAAGGAGTTCTTGGGGCACCCCGTCAGAGTGACGATCGTTGCCGCGTGCAGTCAAGTGCGTACCGGGATGTGGGAGAAGTGTCACCGCGTCAGACCGCCCGCCCCAGGGCGGCGATGACATCGGCCTTGCGGGGCTGCCCCACGGCCCGGCGGACGACGCGGCCCGTCCGGTCGAGGACGAGGACGGTGGGGGTCCTGGCGATGCCGAGGGCGCGTACGAGATCGAGCCTTTCCTCGGCGTCGATCTCCACGTGCCCGACGCCCGGGACCATCGCGGCGACCTCGGCGAGGGTGCGCCGGGTGGCCCGGCAGGGCTGACAGAAAGCGGTGGAGAACTGGACGAGGGTGGCCCGCTCCCCCAGTGCGACACCGAGCGCCTCGGGTCCCAGCGTGTCGGTTCCGGATGTCTCGGTCACCCCTGTTTCCCTTCCCTGTCGGCCGTCTCACCCGGTGCAGCGTCGCACGGGAGGATTCGATTCCCGCCACGACCACCGCGAGTGACGAGAATCTCCCTGTACGAAGCCGCCTGGACTGGTCACGGCGGCCCACATGGGGCACGATCTGCCCAAAGCCGAAAACCTACGGCTGCGTAACTTCGCCGGGAGAACCCTCCCCAGGCACAGAAGAAGGGTTCCTCTCAGATGGCAGAACTCGTGTATCGGCCGGTCGTCGGCGCCGCTCTGACCCTGTTCAAGGCGCTCGACCTGAAGATCGACACGCAGGGTTCGGAGCACATCCCGCGCACGGGTGGCGCGGTACTCGTCTCCAATCACATCAGCTATCTGGACTTCATCTTCACGGGCCTGGCCGCGCTCCCGCAGAAGCGTCTCGTGCGCTTCATGGCGAAGGACTCGGTCTTCCGGCACAAGGTCTCGGGGCCGCTGATGCGCGGCATGAAGCACATCCCGGTGGACCGCTCGGCGGGCGAGCACGCCTACAAGCACGCGCTGGAGTCGCTGCGGGCCGGCGAGATCATCGGCGTCTTCCCCGAGGCGACCATCTCCCAGTCGTTCACGCTCAAGGGCTTCAAGACGGGTGCGGCGCGGCTCGCCCAGGAGGCCGGGGTCCCGCTGATCCCGATGGCGCTCTGGGGTACGCAGCGCGTCTGGACGAAGGGCCGTCCGCGCAACTTCAAGCGCAGCCACATCCCGGTGACGATCCGCGTCGGCGAGCCCATGGAGGCTCCCACCGACCAGTACGCGGGCGCCATCACGCGGCGGCTGCGCGACCGCGTCCAGGAGCTCCTGGAGGCCGCGCAGCGGGCCTACCCGGTGCGCCCCAAGGACGCGAACGACACGTGGTGGGTGCCCGCGCACCTCGGGGGCACGGCGCCGACGCCGGCCGAGGTCAAGGACGCCGGCTGACGGCGGTACGCCGCCCGACGACACCCCGCTGAATCGTCACTCCGGATCGCGGACGCATCGCCCCTCCGGGTCGCGGGCACTTCGTCACTCAGGGTCGCGGATCGTGATCCGCGCTCCCGGGCTGATCTTCTCCAGCGACTCCGCCAGTTCGGTGCCCGCCGCGAGGAGTTCGTCCCGGGTCATCGGGGCGAGCGATTCGAGCAGGAAGAACGCGTCGACGGTGTCGTCGTCGATACGGGTACGGGGGCCCTGGCGCCAGTTCCAGCGGCGGCAGGTCACGCCCTCCTCGTCGCACCAGACGATCTCCCCGGCCTCGGGGTGCTCCACCGTCTCCGCGCCGCCCGCCATGGTCACGAAGGGCTCGTCGCCGGTGGCGCGGACCAGGCGCATGGCACCCCGGATCCTGCCGAGGTCCTCTCCGCCGACCGGGATGAGATGGGCGACGCTCACCGCGTTGTAGGCGTCGACGAGCCGGTTGATGCGGGGCAGCCCGCCGTCCGCGAGCGCCCGCTTGGCGAGCGCCTCCGCGGAGTTGCGGGTACGGGAGGGCTTGGCGCCGAACGCGCTGTACGCGGCACGCCAGGCGGCGATGTGCGGGTCCTGGTCCGGGGTCCGGCCGTCGAGGCGCTCGGCGAGCCGGCGCGCGGCGTCGTCGAGGAGCGCCGAACCGGCCTCGTCACTCGGCCCGTTGACCAGGCCGTGGGCCTCGATCACCAGAGCGGTGAAGTCGGGTACGAGGGTGCGCACCTCGTCGGAGACGGTGAGCGTGAGGGTCATGGTCCGCCGTTCGCTGAAGTCCGGGGTCAGAGCTCCGTGGGGAGCGTCCGCCAGAGGTGGGGCCGGTCGGGCGCGGCGCGCAGCGCGTCCAGAACAGCCGCATGTGGTTCAGTGTAGAGCACCGGATAATCCACTTCATTGAACTCTGGCCGCACGATCCAGGCCAGCCGCTCCTCCCGCAGGGAGAACCGCGCGTCGACTCCGGGCTTGTTCCCGCGCACGTCCTGGCGGGCCCAGGCCCGCTCCCCCGGCAGCAGCACGGCGACGAGACCGTGGATCACCGGGTTCGAGCCGTCGTCGTCGGCGAGTCGCTGGTAGCAGAGGGCGGCCGGGATACCGCGGGCCCGCAGGAGCGCGGCGTACGCGATCGACTTGGCGTAACAGATGCCGGTGCGCTGCTCCAGGACGTCGGAGGCCCGCCAGGTGACGCGGGGGTCGTCGGCGTCGGCGGAGTGCGGGACGGTGTCCCGTACGTACCGGTAGGCCGCTTCGGCGTATGCGTATGCGTCGGGGTGCTCATCGGCGAGGCGCTGCGCGATCGCCCGGACCACCCGGTGGTCGTGATCGACGGCCTCACTCGCGGCCAGGTAGGCGGCGATGTCAGGGTCCTGCTGAACGAGATCGATGCGCTCCATGCGCGTGGAGCGTACGGAAACGGCCGGACGGAAGTCAATGACTTTCCGTCCGGCCGTATAGCTATGCAGCCAGCAGCGGGCAGTGACTCCTAGCGCGCCAGCTCTTCCTTCAGGGCCTGGAGGAAGGCGTCCACATCGTCCTCCGTGGTGTCGAAGGCGCACATCCAGCGCACGTCGCCCGCCGACTCGTCCCAGAAGTAGAAGCGGAACCGCTCCTGGAGCCGCCGGGTGACCTCGTGCGGCAGGCGGGCGAAGACCGCGTTGGCCTGCACCGGGTAGAGGATCTCCACCCCGTCGACCTCGCGCACGCCGGCCGCGAGGCGCTGGGCCATCGCGTTGGCGTGGCGGGCGTTGCGCAGCCACAGGTCCTTCGCGAGGAGGGCCTCCAGCTGCACCGACACGAAGCGCATCTTCGACGCGAGCTGCATGGACAGCTTGCGCAGGTGCTTCATGTGGCTGACCGCGTCGGGGTTGAGGACGACGACCGCCTCGCCGAAGAGCATGCCGTTCTTCGTGCCGCCGTACGAGATGACGTCGACGCCCACCGCGTTGGTGAACGCTCGCATCGGCACGTCCAGCGAGGCGGCGGCGTTGGCTATCCGGGCCCCGTCGAGGTGCACCTTCATGCCCTTGGCATGGGAGTGCTCGACGATCGCACGGATCTCGTCCACCGTGTAGACGGTGCCCAGCTCGGTGTTCTGGGTGATCGAGACGACCTGCGGCATCGCCCGGTGCTCGTCCTCCCAGCCCCAGGCCTGCCGGTCGATCAGCTCGGGGGTGAGCTTGCCGTCCGGGGTCGGCACGGTGAGCAGCTTGAGGCCGCCCATGCGCTCCGGCGCCCCGCCCTCGTCCACGTTGATGTGTGCGGACTCGGCGCAGACGACGGCGCCCCAGCGGTCGGTGAGCGCCTGGAGGGCGGTCACGTTCGCCCCGGTCCCGTTGAAGACCGGGAAGGCCTCGGCGGTCGGGCCGAAGTGGCCGTGCATGATCCGCTGGAGGTGCTCGGTGTACTGGTCCTCGCCGTAGGCGACCTGGTGGCCGTCGTTGGCGAGGGCGAGGGCCGCGAGGACCTCGGGGTGGGCGCCGGCGTAGTTGTCGCTGGCGAAGCCCCGGACCGACGGGTCGTGGTGACGACGTGCGTCGGTCCTGGGGCCGAGGGCCGCGGTCACGGCTTGGGGGTCAGCCACAGACGCTGTCCATTCACTTCCTGGGCGGGCCTGCTCCACAGCCCGGCGATCTCGTCGGCCAGGACGGTGACGTCGGTGAAGCCCGCGAACTTCGCGTTGGGGCGTTCGGCGCGCATGGCGTCGTGCACCAATGCCTTGATCACCAGGATCGCAGCCGCCGCCTGCGGGCCGTCGTCGCCCCCCAGCTTGCGGAACGAGTCGGCCATCGCCAGGGTCCAGGCCTCGGCGGCCGCCTTGCCGGCGTTGTACGCGGCGTTGTTGGCGAGCGGCTTGTGCGCGCCGACCTGGCTGATCAGGGCGTAGCGGCCGCGGCCGCCCGCCCGCAGCAGCCCGTCGTGGAAGGCGAGCGAGGTGTGCTGGACCGTGCGGATGAGGAGCTTCTCCAGGAAGTCCCAGTCTCCGAGGTCGGTCTCCATGAAGGAGGAGCTGCCGCGCCAGCCGCCGACGAGGTGGACCAGGCCGTCGATCCGGCCGAACTCCTTCTCGGTCTTCGCGGCCCAGTCGCGCGTGGCGTCCAGGTCGAGCAGGTCGACGGTGTCGCCGACGACCTTCGCGCCGCCGTGGGCGTAGCGGGCGGCGTCGACGGCGTCCGCGAGGCGCGTCGGGTCTGCGTCGGAGCCGACGACGGTCGCGCCCGCCTCGGCGAGGCGCATCAGCGTCGCGCGGCCGGCCGGGCCGGCCGCACCGGCGACCGCGATGACGGCGCCGTCGAGCGGTCCGCCGTTTCCGTTGGCGGTCATGGGCGACGCCTCCTCCGTGTCGTCGGTACGAGCGCTCACGCGGCAGCCCGCTCGGCCTGCTCGGTCCGCGAGACGTCGGCGGCGGTGATCCCCTTGGTGTCGGCGATCACGCCCTTCAGCTTCTTGGCGAGGGCCTCGAAGAACATGCTGAGGGGAAACTCGTCCGGAAGCACGTCGTCGACGAGCTTGCGGGGCGGGAGGGAGAGGTCGAGGGCGTCGGGACCCTTGGCCCACTTCGAGCCCGGGTGCGGGGCGAGGTAGGTGGAGACGAGCTCGTACGCCTTGAACCAGTGGACGAGCTTGGGGCGGTCGATGCCGTCGCGGTAGAGCTTCTCGATGTCGGCGCAGAGCTGGTTGGTGACCTCGGGGGCCCGCTGCCAGTCGATCTTGAGGTTGTTGTCCGTCCAGCGCACCACGTCGTTCTTGTGGAGGTACGCGAAGAGGAGCTGGCCGCCGAGACCGTCGTAGTTGCGGTTGCGGTCGCCGGAGAGCGGGAAGCGGAACATCCGGTCGAAGAGGACGGCGTACTGCACGTCACGGCCGTGGGTGTTGCCCTCGGCCTCCAGCTTCACCGCCTCCTTGAAGGCGGTGAGGTCGCAGCGGAGCTCCTCGAGGCCGTACATCCAGAAGGGCTGGCGCTGCTTGATCATGAAGGGGTCGAACGGCAGGTCGCCGTGGCTGTGGGTGCGGTCGTGGACCATGTCCCAGAGCACGAAGGCCTTCTCGCAGCGCTCCTGGTCGTCGATCATCGCGGCGATGTCGGCGGGCAGCTGGATGCCGAGGGTGTCGACGGCGGCCTCGGTGACCTTGCGGAAGCGCGCGGCCTCGCGGTCGCAGAAGATGCCGCCCCAGGTGAAGCGCTCGGGGGCCTCGCGGACGGCGATGGTCTCCGGGAAGAGGACGGCCGAGTTGGTGTCGTACCCGGCGGTGAAGTCCTCGAAGGTGATCCCGCAGAACAGCGGGTTGTCGTAGCGGGTGCGCTCGAGCTCGGCGAGCCACTCCGGCCACACCATGCGGAGCACGACGGCCTCGAGGTTGCGGTCGGGGTTGCCGTTCTGCGTGTACATCGGGAACAGCACCAGGTGCTGGAGCCCGTCCACGCGGTCGGCCGCCGGCTGGAAGGCGAGCAGCGAGTCCAGGAAGTCCGGGACGGTGAAGCCGCTCTCGGCCCACTTGCGCAGGTCGGAGACGAGGGCGCGGTGGTAGGCGCCGTCGTGCGGGACGAGCGGGGAGAGCTGCTCGACCGCGGCGGTGACCCGGTCGAGGGTCAGCTCGGCCAGGGCCTTGGCGGGCGCGTCCTCGCGCTCGAAGTCGATGGAGCCGTCCGCGCTCTGCCAGCTGCGGATCTCCTCCACGGCATTCTTGAGCTCGGGCCAGGCGGGGTGGTCGATCACCCGGGCGGCGGTGGATATCCCCCCACCAGTCACGTCCTGCACAAGAATTTCCGTCATGCCTCTTCCTTCACAGGAGAACCTCGCGTTAAGACACCGTAACCGTGGTCGGTTCTCGGCCACAAGAGGGGGCAAGGGAAATTATCCTGTGCGACCCCCCTGATCACAGAAGTTTTTCCTGTGAGCCAGGGGGGAGGCCACCCTTCCGCCGTGCTCGTCAGCTCAGCGGCTTCACCAGAAGCTCGAACTCCAGATCGTCGCGCTGAGGCAGACCGAAGCGCTCGTCGCCGTACGGGAAGGGGGTCATCCGCCCGGTACGCCGGTACCCGCGGCGCTCGTACCAGGCGATGAGCTCCGCCCGTACCGAGATCACCGTCATGTGCATCTCGCGGACGTCCCACAGTTCACGCACCCGGCGCTCGGCCTCCGCGATGATCTGCTTGCCCAGACCCGCCCCCTGGAGTTCGGGACGGACCGCGAACATCCCGAAGTACGCCGCCTCGCCGCGGTGCTCCAGCTGGCAGCAGGCGACGATCCCACCGTCGCGCTCGACGACCAGGAGCCGGCTGTCCGGCATGGTGATCACGGCGGCGACGCCCTCGGGGTCGGTGCGCTGCCCCTGGAGGATGTCCGCCTCGGTGGTCCAGCCGCCCCGGCTGGCGTCGCCCCGGTAGGCCGACTCGACGAGCGGGACCAGGGCCGGGACGTCGTCCAGGACCGCCTCGCGGTAGCTGATCCGGCCGGTCTCGTGCGACGTGGCGGTGTCCATGTGAACGGGGCTCCCCTCGGGTGCTGACGATCGTCGTACGCGATCGTCCCGAGCCTAACGCCCGCCCCTTTCACTTCCCCTCGTACGCCTGTGCGCACCTGTGCGCCCGCGTGTGCCCGGCCCGACCCGGGCATCCTCCGGGGAGGGGACGGCGTCGAGGGGGAGGTGTGCCGTGCACGGACCGGCCCTGTCCGGGTGGTTGATGGTCGCGCTCTGCGCGGCGACGGGCGTCTACTGCCTGCTGCGGATGCGCGCGTCCGCGGGGGCGGAGCGGCGGGCCGCGGGCGGCGAGGCGGTGATGGGCTTCGGGATGGCGTCGATGGCCCTGCCCGCGGCGGTGCTCACGCCGCCGGAGTGGAGCTGGGCGGTGTACGCGGCGGTGTTCGGCGGCGCGGCACTGCACGGTCTCGCGGCGGTCCGGCACGGCGGACACCATCTGCACCACTTCGTCGGCTCGCTCGCCATGGTCTACATGGCGGTGTCGATGGCTGCTCCCGGCGCGGGGGCGCACGCGGGGCACACAGCGGGCACGGCGGGCGGCCTCCCCGTCCTCACGGGCGGGCTGCTCCTCTACTACATGGTGTACGTGCTGCACGCGGGCGCGAGACTCGTGCCGGTCGCGGTGCCGGCGGCAGCGACGGCGGGCGGCCCGGTCCGCGGCGACGGCGGCGGACCGGCCTGGGCTGCCCGCCCGGAGCTGGCGCTCGCCTGCCGGCTGTCGATGGCGCTCGCGATGCTGGCCATGCTCGTGACGCTGTGAGTTCCGCCCGCCGCCCGACAGTCCTTCGAGCGGCGGCCCGGTCCAACCAAACCGTGGCGTACGTCACTTGCCGCCCCGGGGCATACCCCCGACCAGTACCGCGCTCATAGGCTGGCCGCATGTGGGTCTCCCTCGCGCTGTTCCTGCTCGGCGTTCTGACCGCCCTCGCGGCCCCCCGGCTGCTGTCCCGGGCGGACTGGGTCGAGCGAGAACCCGTGGTGGCCCTCTGGGTGTGGCAGTGCGTGATCGCCGCGGTGCTGCTGAGCTTCGCGCTCTCCATGACGTTCAGCGCGTCGACCGCCTGGCAGGCCGTAAGGGGGCAGATCTTCGCGCCCGCGCCGCGCGCGGTGATCGACGCGTACGAACTGGGGACGACCGGGCCCTGGTCCGCGGTGCTCGCGGTGGCCCTGGCGGCCGGCGGGGTGTGGACCGGGGCGATGCTGGGCCGGGAGTTCAGCCAGGCCCGGTCGCGGCGCAGACAGCGCCGCTGCGATCTGCTCGTCCGCGCGCCCCTGCTCCCCGGCGAGCAGCCGGGCGGCGAGCGCCTCGTGGTCCTGGAGGGCGAGCGGGCGAACGCCTGGTGGCTGGCCGGAAGCACACCCCAGCTGGTCATCACCACGGCGGCGCTGCGGCGGTTGAAGGGGCGTCAGCTGGACGCCGTCCTCGCGCACGAGCAGGGGCACGCGCGCGCCCGGCACGACTGGCTGCGGCACTCCTCGGCGGCGCTGGCCGCCGGGTTCCCGGGGATCCCGGTCTTCACGGCCTTCCGCGAGGAGATGCACCGGCTGGTGGAGCTGGCCGCCGACGATGTGGCCTCGCGCCGGTTCGGGCGGCTGACGATCGCGCTCGCGCTGGTCGAACTGAACGAGGACCGGGGCGTGTTCGGACCCGGCCAGGCCCCGTACGGCGATCTGCCGCGCCGGGTGAACCGGCTGCTGACCGCGGCGCCCCGGCTCACCGCGTGCCGTCGTCTCCGGCTCACCGCGGCCGCTTCCCTGGTGCCGGTGGTCCCGGTACTCGTGGCCTTCGTCCCGGCGCTCAGCGCGCTGGGACAGGGGTGACGGGGGACTCGCCGGTCCGGTCGCGCGCGGCGGCGCGCGCGGCGGGCGGGAAGGATCATACGAAGCCGATCGTCGGGCAGGATCGAGGCATGCGCTCCTCCGCCGTGATCTCCGGGGCCCTGGCCGTTCTCCTCCTCGTCCTCGTGGCCGTGGGGTGGACACCCCTGCTCGCCCTCGACAGATCGGTGACCGAGACCCTCCACCGTGACGCGGTGGCCGAACCAGGCCTCACCCAGGTGCACCGCTTCCTCAGCGACTGGGTGTGGGACCCGTGGACGATGCGCGCGCTGGCCGCCGCGACGGTGGTGCTGCTGTGGTGGGAACGGGAGCGCCGCCTCGCCCTGTGGGTGGCCGTGACGAGCCTGCTGGCCGTGGGGCTCCAGCAGGGGCTCAAGACGCTGGTGGGGCGGGACAGGCCGCAGTGGACCGACCCGGTGGACTCGGCGCGCTTCGCCGCCTTCCCGTCCGGGCACGCGATGACGGCCATGGTCACCTGCGGGCTGCTGCTCTGGGTCCTCGCGCTGCGCTGGCGCGGCGAGTGGCGCGGCTGGGGCGCCCTCGCGAGCGTGGCGGTCGTCTCCGTGCTCGGGGTGGGGTGGACGCGGGTCTATCTCGGCGTGCACTGGCCCTCGGACGTGCTCGGGGGCTGGCTGCTCGGCTGGTGCTGTGTCGCCGTGGCGGTCCTGACGTACCGCTGGAGCGAGCGGCGCTTCCCCCGGTCCGGCCCGACGGACGCGGACGTCCAGGGGAGCAGAATGAGAGGAACAGGGTGAAGCCGCCTGTTCTGGACGATCCCCCGTGTCGCCCAGAACAGACGGCATCCCCGGCGGTCTGCCACGCGGGCATGCCGACGGGATGCGCCGAGTATATTGGCTGGCAGCCAGTCAACGCAGGAGTCCAGCATGTCGCCGCGTAGCCCATCGGTCAATGAAGAGCTTCGGCGCAGGTCCCGCGAGCGCATTCTGCAAGCCACGGTGGAGCTGGTCGACACACGTGGTTACGAGGCGACGACGCTCGGCGACATCGCGGAGCGGGCCGGTTCGGCGCGGGGACTGATCTCGTACTACTTCCCCGGCAAGCGGCAGCTTCTGCAGGCCGCGGTGCACCGGCTGATGCATCTCACCCTGGAAGAGGCCCTGGAGCGCGAGCCGCGCACGGAGGACGGCCGCGAGCGCATGGCGCGCGCGATCGACGCGATCCTGGGGCTCGCGGCGGAGCGCCCCACCCTGATGCGCACCCACATGGCGGGCATTCTGCAGGCCGAGGGGTTCGTGCAGTGCGAGGAGCAGCAACGCCTGGCGTTCTTGCTGCGCGACACGGTCACGCGGTACGGCTCCGAGGACGTCGACACCGACTACCCGATGCTGCGCGCCCTGCTGATGGGCGCGGTGGTGGCGGTACTGCTCCCGGGGGCCAAGATGCCGCTGTCGCGGCTGCGTTCGGAGCTGTTCCACCGGTACGGCCTGGACTGGGAGGCGGGCGCGCCGCCGGACGGAGGTCCGCCCGACGGCGCGCCGGCGGTCAGGCCGTCAGCCGGCCGTCGCGGTCCGACGGCCGGCGGTCACGACTCCGCTCAGTCGTCGAAGTCGAAGTAGTCCGGCTGGGTCTGGACGTTGAGTTCGTCCATCCGGATCCGCTTCGCGGGGTCGGTACGGCGGTCGGAGAGCTTCAGGACGTCGAAGCCCTTGGCGATGTCGTTCGAGTAGATGTAGCCGTTGTAGTAGTACGCGGACCAGGAGCCACCGGTGGCGATGGTGGTCGCGGACAGCGGGCCGCGCTCGAAGTAGGCGATCTCCTTGGGCTTGCGGGAGTCGGTGAAGTCCCAGACGGAGATGCCGCCCTGGTACCAGGCCTGGACCATGATGTCCTTGCCCTTGACCGGGATCAGCGAGCCGTTGTGGGCGACGCAGTTCTCGGTGTCGGCCTGGTGGCGCGGGATCTTGAAGTAGCTGCGGAAGACGAGCTTGCTGCGCTTGCCCTTGCCGACGATGTCGTAGATGCCGTCGGCACCGCGGTTCGGGCCGACCTCGGCGTTGCAGGTGGCCGCGCCGCCGCCGCCGAGCTCGTCGGTGAAGACGACCTTGTCGGCCTTCTGGTTGAAGGTCGCGGAGTGCCAGAACGCGAAGTTGACGTTGTCCTGGACGCGGTCGATCACCCGCGGGTGCTCGGGGTCCTCGATGTCGAAGAGGATGCCGTCACCCATGCAGGCGCCGGCGGCGAGGTCCTTCTCCGGGAGCACGGTGATGTCGTGGCAGCCCGTGGTCTTGGAGACGCCCGGGTTGGTCGGGCCACCGGGGTTGCCGCCGCCGTCCGGGCCCTCGCCCGGGAAGAGGACGGGGAAGCCGACGAGCGCGGCCTTCTCGGGCGCCTTGCGGGGCACCTTGATGACCGAGATGCCGTCGTGCGGGGGCTGGCAGTCGGGGAAGGCGGCGTTGGGCGAGTACGACGAGACGTAGATGTAGACGTCCCGCTTCTTGGGAACCAGCGTGTTGGTGTGCGAGCCGCACGCGGTCTCGACGGCGGCGACGTACTTCGGGTTCCGGACGTCGCTGATGTCGAAGATCTTCATGCCCTCCCAGGATTCCTTGACCGAGGCGGGCTGCGTCGTGCTGGCGCAGGAGTTGTCGCTCCGGGAGGAGTCCGTCGAGAGGAACAGCAGGTCCCCGGAGACGGATATGTCGTTCTGGGAGCCCGGGCAGAGGACCTGGGCCACGGTCTTCGGGGACTTCGGGTTGCTGATGTCGAAGATCCGGAAGCCGTCGTAGTTGCCGGCGAAGGCGTACCTGCCCTGGAAGGCGAGGTCCGAGTTGGTGCCCGGGAGGGCGTCCTTGGGGATGTTGGCGAGGTGCTCGATGTTCGAGCTGTGGACGATCTCGTCCACGCCGGGTATGTCACCGCTCTGGATCGCGGCACGCGCCTCGGCCGCCTGCTCCGAGGAGACCTTGCCCTGGGCGGGCACGTCTCCCGGGTCGGGGGTCGCGGTGGCTGGGCCGGCCATGAGCATGGTGGCCATCAGTCCGGCCGCGGCGGATGCCACGCCAAGGCGTCTGAGCCTGACACGCGGGTCGCGCGTGATGGACGTGGTACGCGGGGTACGCAACGAAGTCACTCCGTCCTCCCTGGTATCCGTTCAGCGTTGAACGGGTGTTGGACCCCGGCAGTATCTTCCTTGCCGTGCACATCTCAACAGATGGCAACACAGACGTAATGAAGGTTTTTGATCGGTAGCCCCGAGAAAAGTGCTAGGAACGGTCACTGTCCCCGCAAGAACATCTGGAGGTCGCGTTGTTGATCCGCCGCCAGCGTGCCGTCGTCGCCGTGGCCCTGTCCGCCGTCGCCGTACTCGCCCTGACCGCCTGCGAGTCGGGGCCCGACAAGGGCGCACCGGAGGCCAGGAGTTCGGCCGGGACCGTGGTCGCGCCGGGCAAGCCCGGGGAACCGGCCAGGCGGATATCCCCCGAGGAGGCCGCGAAGCTGCTGCCGGACCAGAGCCCGAACAGCGCCGACTTCACCTATGCGCAGATGATGATCGTGCATCACCGGCAGGCCCTGACCATGACCGCACTGGCCTCGCAGCGGGCATCCTCGGCCCAGGTGAAGGGCGTCGCCGAGCGGATCGCGGCGGCGCAGAAGCCGGAGATCGGCGCGATGGAAGGTTGGCTGAAAAACAACGGTGGTCCGCGCGAACAGGCGGGCCACGACCATCACTCGATGGCGGGCATGGCGAGCGAGGCACAGCTGAAGCAGCTCGAGAACGCGAAGGGCAAGGCCTTCGACGAGCTGTTCCTGAAGCTGATGATCACGCACCACGAGGGGGCGGTGACGATGGCCGCCGAGGTGCTGAGCGAGGGCAACAACGTCCTCGTGGAGGAGATGGCGAACGACGTGATCGCCCAGCAGTCGGCGGAGATCGGAAGGATGCGGGGACTCTAGGCGGCACCGCGGGGCGCGACGGGGCGCGGCCCGCGCAGCGGGGGGGGGGGGGGGGGGGGGGGGTGGGTGGGGGGGGGGGGGGGGGGGGTGTTGGGGGGGGGGGGGGGGGGGTTCTGTTGGGGTCGTTTTGTTGTGTCCTGTCACACTTAACATTGGT
>NZ_JBVHZJ010000008.1:129923-233162 GCF_055574655.1 Streptomyces sp. NPDC029956
GGTCCCCCCCCCACCAGCTCCCTCCCGGCCCCCCGCTCCCCCCCGCCCGCCCCGCCCCCCGGTCGCGTTCCCGCGCGCCGAGGGCCTCGGCCTCTAGCGCGCCGCCTGGGCCTCGGCCGCCGCCAGGACCGTGGCGAGCAGGCCCGGGAAGAGGGCTTCGAGGTCGTCCTCGCGCAGGGCGTTGAGTTTGGCCGTACCGCGGTACGTCTGCCGGATGACTCCGCCCTCGCGCAGCACCCGGAAGTGGTGCGTCGTCGTGGACTTGGTGACCGGGAGGTCGAAGTACGAGCAGCTCAGCTCGGCGCGCTCGCGCGCCATGTCCCGGACGATCCGCAGCCGTACCGGGTCCGCGAGCGCGTGCAGCACCGCCTCCAGTCGGATCTGGTCGCGCGTGGGGTGTTCGAGGGCGCGAGGGCTGGTGGCGGTCGTCATGGCGGCGGCTCCACTTCATCCGGGATACGGCCATTGTACGAGAACCCTCGTAGTTTGACAGATGCCGTACTACGATGGTTACCGTACTAGCGTCCTTCGAGGCATCCCGAAACGGAGTCCGTCATGAGCGTCGCCCTGTTCGAGCCCTACACACTGCGGTCGCTGACCGTCCCCAACCGGGTGTGGATGGCGCCCATGTGCCAGTACTCGGCGGAGATGACCGGACCGAACGCGGGTGTCGCCACGGACTGGCACTTCGCCCACTACGCCTCCCGGGCCACCGGCGGCACCGGACTGATCCTGGTCGAGGCGACCGCCGTCGCCCCCGAGGGCCGGATCAGCCCGGCGGACCTCGGCCTCTGGAACGACACCCAGACCGAGGCCCTCCGCCGCATCGCCGGCTTCCTCAAGGACCACGGCACGGTTCCCGGCATCCAGATCGGACACGCCGGACGCAAGGCTTCGACCAAGCGCCCCTGGGAGGGCCGCGGGCCCGTCCCCGCGGGCGGTCCCGGCTGGCAGCCCGTCGCTCCGAGCCCCGTCGGGTTCGCCGACGGCTACCCGGTGCCGACCGAACTGACCGTCGAGAAGATCCATGAGATCACCGGGCAGTTCGCGGACGCGGCCCGCCGCGCGCTCGACGCCGGTTTCGAGGTCGTCGAGGTGCACGGCGCCCACGGCTACCTGATCGGCGAGTTCCTCTCCCCGCACAGCAACCACCGCACCGACGCGTACGGCGGTTCCTTCGAGAACCGGACCCGGCTCGCCCTGGAGGTCGTCGACGCCGTGCGGTCCGTGTGGCCCGAGGAACTGCCCGTCTTCTTCCGCATCTCCGCCACCGACTGGCTGGAGGAACAGGGCTGGACGGTCGACGAGACCGTGCGGTTCGCCGCGCTCCTCCGCGAGCACGGCGTCGACCTCCTCGACGTCTCCAGCGGCGGCAACGGCGGACCGGCCGAGATCCCGGTCGGCCCCGGCTACCAGGTGCCCTTCGCCGCCCGCGTCAGGGCCGAGACCGGGCTGCCGGTGGCCGCCGTCGGTCTGATCACCGAGAGCGAGCAGGCCGAGAAGATCGTCGCCGGCGGCGAGGCCGACGCGGTCCTCCTCGGCCGTGAGCTGCTGCGCGACGCCTCCTGGGCCCGCCGCGCCGCCCGCGACCTGGGTGCGTCGACGCACGCGGCGCCGCCGCAGTACGCCTGGGCGATCTGAGCACCACGACGTGACCGCCGCCCCTCTGGATCACAGGGGTACGGCGCGGCGCGGGCGCCCCAGGGAGTGTCCGGGAGCCGTTGTCAGTGGCCGGGTGCAGACTGGCCCGTATCCGCGACAACGGCGTCCTGGAGGTTGGCAGACATGCCCGACGTTCTCCTCACCGTAGGCACCCGCAAGGGACTCTTCATCGGCCGCAGGCACGACGGCCGATGGGAGTTCGACGATCCGGCCTTCCCCGCGCAGGCGGTCTACTCGGTCGCCATCGACACCCGCGGTCCGACCCCACGGCTGCTCGTGGGCGGGGACAGTGCCCACTGGGGGCCGTCCGTCTTCCACTCCGACGACCTCGGCAGGACCTGGACCGAACCGGCGCGGCCGGCCGTCAGGTTCCCCGAGGACACCGGCGCCTCCCTGGAGCGCGTCTGGCAGCTGCATCCGGCACCCGAGCACTCCCCCGGCGTCGTGTACGCGGGGACGGAGCCGGCCGCGCTCTTCCGGTCCGGGGACGGCGGGGAGTCCTTCGAGCTCGTCCGGCCGCTGTGGGAGCACCCGACCCGCTCCCAGTGGGTGCCGGGCGGGGGCGGCGAGGCCGTGCACACCGTGGTGACCGACCGGCGCGACCCGGAGGCGGTCACCGTCGCCGTGTCCACCGCCGGGGTGTTCCGCTCGCAGGACGGCGGGGCCGCCTGGGAGCCTTCCAACGAAGGTGTGTCGGCGGTGTTCCTGCCGGACCCGCATCCGGTCTTCGGGCAGTGCGTCCACAAGATCGCCCAGGACGCGGGCAATCTCGACCGGCTCTATCTGCAGAACCACTGGGGTGTCTTCCGCAGCGACGACGCGGGTGCCAGCTGGACGGACATCGGCTCCGGCCTGCCGTCCGACTTCGGCTTCGCTGTCGCCGCGCACCCGCACCGCCCGGACACCGCCTATGTCTTCCCCATCACCGCGGACTCCGACCGGGTCCCGGCCGGCCGTCGGTGCCGGGTCTACCGTACGACCGACGCCGGAGCCACCTGGGAGCCGCTGAGCCGGGGCCTGCCCGAGGGAGACCACTACGGCACGGTGCTCCGGGACGCACTGTGCACGGACGACGCGGACCCGGCGGGCGTGTACTTCGGCAACCGCAACGGCGAGCTGTACGCGAGCGCCGACGACGGCGACAGCTGGCGACTCCTCGCCGGACACCTGCCGGACGTGCTGTGCGTGCGGGCGGCCGCGATCTGAGCCGGGCGGTTCCGAACCGGAGCGGTTCCGAGCCGGGTGATCCGAGAAGGTGCCCCGGGAAGGGTGATCCGGACCGGATGACCCGGACCGGATGACCGAGCCGGGTGCGTCCGTGGCCTCCGCCGTACGGAGGGGGCCACAGCCGGATCAGGGCAGGCGCCAGTCCACCGGCTGGGCGCCCTGCTCCAGGAGGAGTTCGTTGGCGCGGCTGAAGGGACGGGAGCCGAAGAAGCCGCGGTCCGCCGACATCGGGGACGGGTGCGCGGACTCGATCGCCGGCAGGTTGCCGAGGAGCGGGCGGGCGTTGCGCGCGTCGCGGCCCCACAGGATCGACACCAGGGGCTTGCCCCGGGCGGCGAGCGCGCGGATCGCCTGCTCCGTCACCTCCTCCCAGCCCTTGCCGCGGTGGGCGGCCGGCTTGCGGGGGGCGGTGGTCAGCGCCCTGTTGAGGAGGAGGACGCCCTGCCGGGTCCAGGGGGTCAGGTCGCCGTTCGACGGGCGGGGCATCCCGAGGTCGGTGTGCAGCTCCCGGAAGATGTTCTCCAGGCTGCCCGGCAGCTGGCGGACCTCGGGCGCGACGGCGAAGCTGAGCCCGATCGCCATTCCCGGTGTCGGATAGGGGTCCTGACCGACGATCAGGACCCGCACGTCGTCGAACGGCTGCTGGAACGCCCGCAGTACGTGCTGTCCGGCCGGCAGATAGGTCCGGCCCGCGGCGATCTCCGCCCGCAGGAAGTCACCCATCTCCGCCACGCGCCCCGCCACGGGGCTCAGGGCCTCCGCCCAGCCGGGCTCCACCAGTTCCTTCAAAGGTCGCGCTGTCACGGTCCGTCACTCTACCGGCCTACAGTGACACCCGGTTCGGGCGCCGTCCCCGGCCACCCCCTAGACTCCGCCCACTCCCCCGCCCCACGCGTTTCGAGGACGGTGCACCGTGACCTCTGTCGTCTCCGCGGCTTCCGTGAACGACCCTTCCGGCGCTCTGGTCGTCGGTGTCGACTCCGGGGGTTCCGGACTCCGGATCGCACTTGCGGAGGCGGCGGGCGGCGCCGTGCTCGGCACCCGATCGTCGCGCGAACCGGTGCGGACCGGACCCGGCGGCATCTCCGCCCGGCACTTCCTCGACCAGGTCCTGCCGGCCGTCCGGGCCCTGACGGAACCTCACGGCGCGCGGCCGGTCGTCGCCGTGGCCGTGGGCGCCGCCGGCACGGCGACCCTCGGGGACGAACTGCGGGCCGAGCTGCCGGGCGCCTTCGCCGAGGCCTGGGGCGTACGGCGGCTCGCGCTGGCGGCCGACGCGGTCACCGCGTACGCCGGTGCGCTCGGGCAGCGGCCCGGGGCCGTCGTCGCCGGCGGTACGGGGATGATCGCGCTCGGCACGGATCTGACGTCCTGGCGGCGGGCCGACGGCTGGGGCCATCTCCTCGGCGACTGCGGCAGCGGCGCCTGGATCGGCCGGGCCGGCCTGGAGGCGGCCATGCGCGCGCACGACGGGCGCCGCGGCGGTTCGGCGGCGCTCCTGGCCCGGGCGGAGAAGCTGTTCGGTCCGGCGACCGGCCTGCCGGGCGCGCTCTACCCCCGTACCGACCGGCCCGCCGTGCTCGCCTCCTTCGCGCCCGAGGTGGGAGGGTGCGCCGCCGAGGACCCGGTGGCGGCGGACATCCTGACGCGGGCGGCCCGGCACATCGCCGAGGCCGCCGAGGCGGCGTGCCCGGCCGGGCCGGGGGCGCTGGTGGCACTGACGGGCGGCCTGTTCAGGATGGGCGAGCCGCTGCTCGTACCGGTGCGCGCGGCCCTCGGGGAGTTCGTTCCGCAGGCGCGGACGGTGGACCCCGCGGGGGATCCGCTGGCCGGGGCCGTCGCACTCGCGGCAGCGCTCGCCACCGGCACGCTGCTGCTCCCGGAGGACCCCGCACTGCTGCGCCTGTTCGGGGAGGACGCTCCGCGGGCGGCCTCATCCGCCCAGGTGGGAGGCGGTGCGCCGACCCGCGACGAAGGCGGGAACCGCATTCCGGACGCACCTGAGGGGGGACATAGAGGGGCAGAAGGCGCATGATCGTACCTCAGCCGACGCCGCCCCGGACGAAACCAGTAGCATGCGGCGCCATGAGCTCCCCCACTGGGCCTGCTTCCGGCCTGCCTGTACGAATGCCTCGACCCCGTCAGTCCGGGCGGCACCGTCGCCCCGAACCCGCGGCGGCGCCCGAGGGCGCTCCCGCACTGGTTCTCGCTGTGCCCGGCGTGCCGTCCGCCGCCATACGCTCTCTGGCCGAAGAGGTCGTGAGCATCGCCCGTTCCGAGCTGCCCGGCCTCGACGCCCTGATCGGCTTCGTCGAGGGCGACGACAGCGAGTACCCCTCGCTCACGACCGTGCTGACGGCCGCCGCCACGCTGCGCACCGAGCGGTACGAGCTGGCCATGGCCGCCGGCCGCGAGGTCAGCGCTCCCACCGGCCCCGCCTCGGTCGTCGTGCCGCTGCTCGCCGGTCCGGACAGCGCCCAGACGCGCCAGGTCCGCCAGGCCGTCATGGACGCCGGCAACACCGCCGAGCTCACCGACGTCCTCGGCCCGCACCCGCTGCTCGCCGAGGCGCTGCACGTGCGTCTCTCCGAGGCGGGTCTGGCCCGTGCCGACCGCGCCCGGCTGTTCACGGTCGCGACGGCCGCCGACGGCATCATCCTCGCCACGGTCGGCGGCGAGGAGGCGGTGCAGGCCGCGGGGATCACCGGCATGCTGCTGGCCGCGCGCCTCGCCGTGCCCGTCATCGCCGCCGCCCTCGACCAGGAGGGTTCGATCGCCTCCGTCGCCGAGCAACTGCGCGGTTCCGGTTCGGAGCAGCTCGCGCTCGCCCCGTACCTGATCGGCCCGGAGCTGGCCGACGGCCTGCTCGACGAGGCCTCGAAGGAGGCCGGCTGCGCCTCCGCGGAGCCGCTGGGGGCCTACCCGGCGATCGGCAAGCTCGTGCTCTCGCAGTACACGGCCGCGCTCGGCATCCCGCCGCAGCAGCCGCAGGGCGCGCCCTCGTTCTGAGGACCGCCACCCCGCCCGTACGCCGAAGGGCCCGCACCGACGTCCGGTGCGGGCCCTTCGGCGTCGCGACGCACGGTCCCGCGGGTGGCCAGGGGGCTGCGGCCCCGTCCCTCAGCCGAGGACGACGCAGGAGGCGGCGGGGGCCTCGATGGAGCCCCCGCGCGCGGGGACCCCGGTCTCGGGGTCGAGGCCGAACCAGGTGACGTCGCCGGAGCGCTCGTTCGCGGCGTACAGGTGCCGGCCCGACGGGGCGAGCGTGAGGTCGCGGGGCCAGGTGCCACCACAGGGCACGGTGGCGACCAGGGCGGCCTCGGCCCCGTCGGCGTCGAGGGCGAGCACGGCGAGGGTGTCGTCCCCGCGCACGGCGGCCCAGAGGAAGCGCCCGTCGGGGGCGACGACGACTTCGGAGGGGTAGCTGGGGCCGGGGGTGCCCTCGGGGACGACGGGGGTCTCACCGAGGGGTTCGAGGACTCCTGCGCCGGCGTCCCAGCGGCAGACGGTGAGGGTGGGCTCCAGCTCGTTGAGGACGTACGCGTGCGTGCCGGCCGGGTGGAAGGCGAGATGGCGCGGTCCTGTGCCGGGGCGCAGTGCGGTCTCCCCGTGGACGGTGAGGGCTCCCGTACCGGGGTCCAGGGCACAGATCCGTACGGAGTCGGTGCCGAGGTCCACACTGACGATCCAGCGGCCGCTGGGGTCGGGAAGCACCTGGTGGGCATGCGGGCCGGCCTGCCGGGAGGCGACGGGACCGCTGCCCTCGTGCCGGAGGACGCTCGCGGCGGGGCGGGCGGTGCCGTCCTCGGCCAGCGGCAGGGCGGTGACGCTGCCGGAGGTGTAGTTGGCGGTGAGGAGGTGCCCGGCGGCGAGGGCGAGGTGGGTGGGTGCGGCGCCGTCGACGGGGACGGGCGCGCCGAGGAGCCGGGGTTCGGGCCCGCCGACGTCGAAGGCGGCGACGGCCCCCGCCCCGGTCTCGGACACGGCGTGCAGCACAGGGCCCGCGAGGGCGAGGAACGAGGGGTCGTCGAGGGCGTCGCTGCCGCCGGTGACGGTCAGCGCGCCCGTCTCCTCGTCCACGTCGGCGGCGAGGACTCCCCGCCCGCCCGCCGAGGTGAAGGAGCCGATGTACGCCCGCACCGCCCTCGGGTCCCGAACCGTCTCTGTGCCGCCCACGGCGCCTCCCCTGTCCCCGTGGCCGGTCGCGGTCGACCGGCCTGCGTCCGGCCGACGGTAGCAGGCGGTCTAGACCAAAGCGGGTGGGCGGGCCGACGCGACGGGTCGACGGCGGGGGCCGTGGCGGTGACGACGGCGGGGGCCGGTGGCTTGGTCGGCGGGCGGCGGGGGCCGGGGCAGCCAAGGCGGGGGCCGGTGGCGGCGGGGGCCGGTGGCGGCGGGGGCCGGTGGCTGCGTCCGGCGGCGTCCTCCGCGATGCCGAGGACGCGCCGCGGAGGGGCCGCGGATGGGCAGCGGAGGGGCCGCAGACACGTCCGGGAGACGCCGGAGGCGGGGCCCGTCCGTGGCCCGTCTCCGGGCATCTCCCCGGCCCGGCCCCGGGAAGTGCCCCGGAGACGCGCCGCCGGCAGGCCCGGGGAGTGCCCGCAGACACGCCTGGGAAGTGCCGCAGACGCGCCCGGAGACACCCGAGGCGGGCCGTCGGCGGGTCGGAACGGTCAGGAGCGGACGAGCAACGAGCCCGGCGGCGTGCGCAGCGGCTCGTCCAGCGCGGCAAGGAGCTTCTCCAGGCCGCTGACGTGGCCGAGTGCCGCCTGGCCGACGGCCGGGGCGACCGCGCCCTCCGCCGCCACGCGCTCTCCGGCCTCGCGACCGCCCTGGGGTGACGTCAGCCGTTCCACCGCGGCCTCGACGCGCCAGCAGGCCGCGGCGAGGCGCGCGTCGTGGCTCGCGGCCGGGTCGGCCGCCACGGCGGCGAGCCCCCGTACCTCGTCGGCGCACTCGTCGAGCAGCGCCAGGACCCGCCGCGCGCGGGCCTTCCGGCCGCGGAACGGGCTCAGCGGGTGGACCAGCGGGGCGACGGAGAGCCGTACGCGTCCGAGCAGCAGCTCCAGCTCGGCGGCGTGCGGGGTCGGGTCGGCGTCCTCGTCGCCGGACAGGCGCCGCAGGGAGGCGGAGGTGGCGGACCGCACGCCTTGGAGCGCGCGCTGGATCCAGGCGTCGTTGATCGCGTGGGTGGTGACCGGGAGGATGAGCAGCACGGCGAGCGCCGCGCACACCGCGCCCACGGCGGTCTCCTCGAGACGGAGCACCAGCAGCGCCGGGTCGAGCACACCGAGGAGCCCGTAGAGCAGACCCGCCATCACGGTCACGGCCAGCATCATCCAGCTGTACGAGACGGGCGCGGTGTAGAAGATGCCGAAGACGCAGACGGCCACCAGGGCGGCCGTGGGCACCACGGCACCGTCGAGCGGGATGGCGACGATCATGCCGACGGCGATCCCGATCACCGTGCCGAGGACCCGGCGGAAGCCGCGTACGAGCGTCTCGCCGCGTGACACGGTGTTGACGAAGATCCACCACGTCGTGCCGACGGCCCAGTACCAGCGGTCCTCGGAGAGCACCTGGCCGATGGCGAGCGCCACGGCGCACGCGGCCGCGGCCTGGATCGCCTGCCGGGTGGTCACGCGGGAGAGCCCGGTGCCGGGCAGCGGGGCCGGCACGGCGGGCGGAGGCGTACGGCGTTCCAGCCGCCACAGGAGGAAGCGCACCGCGCCGGCGGCTGCCAGGGCGATGCCGACGGCCGCGTACAGCTCGGGGAGTTGCCCGGGGACGGCGTGCAGGAACTGGGTGGTGAAGAAGTTCATGAACGCGAAGATCCCCAGTGCGTGGCCGCGGGGGCCCCAGCGCCGGGCGTAGACCCCGCAGAAGACCACGGCGAGGAAGGCGACGTCCCGCAGCAGTGTGATGTCGTGCAGCGCGGTGGCCAGGGCGAGGACGGGGAAGCCCGCGGCCGGGAGGAGCAGGGTGGTGACGGCCTGCGCGCGGACGGTGGAGTCCATCACGGTGAAGAGCGCGAGCAGCGCGGCCAGACCGCCGGTGATCGACGCGGTGAGCGAGAGGCCGGCGAGCTCCGCGAGCGCGACGGCGAGCGCGATGCCCATGACGGCGCGCAGCGAGTTCTTCAACCTGACGTGCCCCGGATCCGGTGCCACGAACATCCTCTTCACGGCTGTGAACCGCCCCCTCGTCTTGCCTCTCGTCCTGCCTCGCGGCGTCCCGGGGTGGTGGGAGCTCGCGGACATGACGAAGGCGCCGCGGTCCGGACCGGCCTCGTCGCCGCCCCGGCGCTGCGCGGCGCCGAAAGTACCTGGATACGCCAAGGAAACCATCCGTGGCGCCTCTGGCTCAACTCAGGACCCATCGGGTGGACCATTGGCCCAGTGATCGACGGTCCCCGGTGGCCGCCCGGCGGCCAACGGACCACTCCGGATCCGGCACGCGCCGGCGTTCCGGCCGGGTCACTCCCGGCTCCGGCGCTCCAGGTCCTGGACCGCGCGGGCGGCCTGCGCGGCGGCGCGGCGGGCCTCCCGGACGGCGACCTCCGCTGCCGTCACCGCCCTGCCGGCGGTCGTGGACGCCGCCCTCGCCTCCTGTCGGGCCTGCCGGCCGGCGTGCAGCTCACGCTCCAGGCGACTGACCAGCTCGGCCGCCTCTTCGGCGTCCTCCACGGCCGCCTGCCGCGCGTCGCGGGCCTCGGCGAGCTCCCGCTCGCACCGGCCGATCTCGCCGTCGGCTTCCTCCGCCGCCGCGCGGGCACGTTCGAGCTCGCGCGACCGGGCACGTTCGCGCTCGCGCAGCCGCCGCGCGCCCTCGCCACGGGCCGCCTTCTTCTTCGGCGTCGGCGGTTCGGCGGCTCCGGCCGCCTCCTCACTCGCGGTGGTCGCGGTGGTCGCCGTCGTCTCGGTGGTCGCCGTCGTCTCGGCGGCTTCGGCCGCATCGGCGGCCGGGGCCCGGCGGGCGGGCACCGCCTCCGGCGCGATCGCGGGGAACCCGACCGCCGCTTCGGGCACCGTGACGAGCCGGCCCCTCGACCACTGCTCGGCCACCTCCCGGTCGGCGAGAACACCGTGCAGGGTCTGCTCGATCTCGTGCAGCACCGTGTCGCTCACGGACAGCCCCGCTTCCGCCGCGAGCCCGGCGGCCGAACGGGCGAGCGCGGTGATCAACTGCTGCCGCTGCCCGCTCGCCGCCCGCAGCTGCTCGGCGTCGAGCGTGCGGTGGGCCTCCCTCAGGGTCTCTCCCAGGGCCAGGAACTGCCGGGCCTCCTGCTGCCGCTGGCGGGCCAGTCGGTTCGCCGCCCACGCGGCGAGCGACGGGCGCCGCAGCGCGGCGACGGCCTTCGCCGCCCTGGCGTCCTTCGCCGCGCGCGCCCGGGCGACGTACGTGTCCCGCGCGGCCACGAACTCCGCCGGCCTCAGGCCGTACAGCTCCTCGGCGACTTCCTCGACATCCACGCCGCCCACTCTGCGCCGATCGCGCGCCGGGGCCGGGATCACGCTCGGCGCCTCCGCCGGATGCCCGCCTCGATCACTCGCTCGGGGCCCCCGAGGACGGTCGGCTCTCCGCCCCGCGTCCTGTGCCTCTCCGCCGCCTCTTCACCCTGCCGTCCGCTTCACTCCTCCGTCAGTGCGCGCGTGGCCGGGCCCTGGAGGACGCTGCCGTCGGCTGCGAAGCGCGAGCCGTGGCAGGGGCACTCCCAGCTCTGCTCTGCCTCGTTGAAGCCCAGCTCGCAGCCCATGTGGGTGCAGCGTCGTGCCGTCCGCAGGCCCGCCACGTAGTGGCGCGCCACCGTGGACTGGTGCCGTACGACCCCGGGCACCTCGCGTACCGGCAGGTGGCGGCGCGGGTCGACGAGCTCCGTCCAGGCCGGGCGCGGCGCGCCCGTGACGTGCGCGGTCAGCAGGCGGCCGGCGGCGACGCCGTTGCTGAGGCCCCATCCGCCGAAGCCGGTGGCGAGGTAGACGTGCTGGGTGTCCGGGTGCTCGTGGCCCACGCAGGGCATCCCGTCCGGCGTGTGGACGTCCTGGGCGGCCCACCGGTGGATCTCCGTCGCCTCGGCGAAGCCCGGCAGGTGCCCGCGCGCCCAGCCTTCCAGTGTTTCGTACCGCTCGGACACGCCCCCGCTGCCCGGCTCGAACGCCTCGCCCGCCACGATCAGCAATCGCCGTCCTTCGCCCAGCGGAGCCGTACGCACCGACCGGGCGCCGTCGTCCGGTGTCACGTACATCCCGTACGGGGCATGGCGTGCGTCCACGGACGCGGCGACGACGAGTTCCCGGCGCACCGAGAGGCGCACCAGGAGGCTGCTGTGGCAGCGGAGCGGGAAGTGGGTGGCGAGGACGACGTCCCGGGCGTGGACCGCGGCTCCGCCCTCCACCGTGACACGGCATTCGGCGCCGTCGTGGAGCTCGGTGACGCGCGTGTTCTCGTGGAGGCGACCGCCCCGCGCGACGAAGTCGTCCGCCAGGCCGAGCAGGAACCGGCGCGGGTGGAACTGCAGCTGGCCCTCCGCCCGCACGGCCGCCACGATCGGGTACGGGAGCCCCGTGTCCGTCACCGTCGTGGCCCGCAGGCCGGCCTCCCCTGCGGCATCCGCCTCCTCGCGGATCTCCGCCGCGCTCCCCTCGTCGACGGTGTACGTGAAGGCCGGCCGGTGTTCGATCTCCGCCTCGACGCCCAGTTCCGCGCAGTCCCGCACGACCTGACGCAGGGCGTCCTCCTGGGCGTCGGCGTACAGGGCGGTCGCCTCCGCTCCTCGGCGGCGGCGCAGGCGGGCGTAGCTGAGGCCGTGCAGGGAGGTCAGTTCGCCGGCGGCGTGCCCGGTCACGCCGGACGCGATCCGGTCGGCCTCCAGGAGGACCACGTCGGCCCCCGCGCGGACCAGCCCCCGGGCGGTGCACACGCCGGCGACACCGGCCCCCACGACGACCACGTCGGCGAAGAGATCACTGTCCAGGGGCGGGTGCGCGGCGCCGGGCGACGGCGCCGACGCCATCCAGTACGAGTTCCCGGATCCGCGTCGCATGATCGCTCCTCTCCGCGGGTGCCCGGCGGACGGCACGCGGTACTCCTCCTCCGGAGATACCCGCAGCCACCGGGCTCAGTCGCCTTCCGGCCACCGCGGTGCGCTCGCAGGGGCCCTGGAGGAGCGGATTCCGTACCGGAATGAAACGATTCCGACCCCAGGTGCCCCCGCGCGGGGCCGAAGGAACCGAGGAGGACCGCCGAGTATGGCCGTGGACGAGCTCGACACCCGGATCCTGCGGCTGCTCATCGAGCAGCCGCGGACGAGCGTGCGCGAGTACGCGCGGATCCTGGGCGTGGCGCGGGGCACCGTACAGGCCAGGATCGACCGTCTGGAGCGGGACGGGGTGATCACCGCCACCGGTCCGGTGCTCTCTCCGGCCGCGCTGGGGCACCCGGTGCTCGCCTTCGTCCATGTCGAGGTGACCCAGGGACACCTCGACGAGGTCGGCGACGCGCTCGCGGCCGTGCCGGAGATCGTGGAGGCCTTCTCCATCACCGGCGGCGGCGATCTGCTCACCCGGGTGGTCGCCCGCGACGCCGGGCACCTGGAGGACGTCATCCAGCGGCTCATCCAGCTGCCCGGGGTGGTCCGCACCCGTACCGAGATCGCCCTGCGTGAACGGGTGGCCCACCGGCTGCTGCCGCTGGTCGAGGCGGTCGGACGGCGATCGGATTCCAGCTGAATCGCAGGACTTGTCCCACACGATGAGATGTGCGCATTTTCCTTGCATATGAGAGCCCTGAGGACATAATCTCTCGCACATGCAGTCCTACACCATCGGGCAGGCGGCGCGCCTGCTGGGCGTGAGCCCCGACACCGCACGCCGCTGGGCCGACGGCGGCCGGTTCGTCACCCATCGCGACGAGAACGGCCGGCGCCTCATCGACGGACGTGACCTGGCCGCCTTCTCCGTCGAGGTCGCGCAGAGCGGCCAGGGCGACGAGGACCCGGCGTACACATCGGTGCGCAACGCGTTCCCCGGCATCGTCACGGCCGTCAAACTCGGCGACATCGCCGCGCAGGTGGAGATCCAGGCAGGTCCGCACCGGCTCGTCTCGCTCCTCACCCGTGAGGCCGTGGAGGAGCTGGGGCTCGAGGTCGGCATGCAGGCGACCGCCCGCGTGAAGTCGACCAGCGTGCACATCGACCGGATGTGACCTGATCCGACCCGATCCCGCGGGTCGCGACGCAGGCCGACCGGTCGGACCCGGACCGGCCGGATCTCAACGCACCGGACCCGGACCGGCCGGCATCGGTCCGGTCGGAGCGGACCGGCCGGACCCGAGCCCGCCCGCCCCTCCGTCGGCCGACCGACCTGCCCCGCCCCTCTGCGATCCGGAGCCCCCGATGGCCATACCCGCACGGCTCGTCCCTCTCCTCGACCAGTTCGACTTCGCGCGGCGGCGGCTCACCGACCGCATGGCGGGGCCCCTGATGGACAGCGGGAACGGCACGGACGTCGAGGTCGGTCCGATGACCGACGCGGAGTACCTCTGGGAGCCGGGGCCCGGCTGCTGGTCCGTACGGCGCCGCACCGACGGTCCCGGGCCGCGCGCCACCGTGCTGACCGGAACCGACTCCGGCGACTGGGGCCCGATGCGACTCCCGCACCGCACCCGGCCCCGCCGCCGTTCACCACGATCGCCTGGCGGCTGAGCCACCTCAGCGAGCTCCTCGCGCTCCGCGCCGACCACACGAACGGCAGCCGCACCCTCACCCGCGACGACTACCCGATCAGCGGGGACGTCGCGACGGCCGTCGCCGCGTTCGACACCGCCGCCGGCGCCTGGCGGGACGCACTGCTCTCCGCCGACGACGCGGCACTCGACACCGTCGGGTACAGCACCTACCCGCACGGCAGCGATCCGGAGGACCGCTTCCTGGAGACCGTCTGGTGGGTGAACCAGGAGCTCCTGCACCACGGGGCGGAGATCGCCCTCCTCCGCGACCTGTACCGGCTCCGGCACGCGGGAGCCTGAACCCGGCCCACCCCGGACCGACCCGAAGGACGCCGGAGGGACCTCCCTTTCCCCGTACGGGAACTCATCGGGTCGTACGGGCCAGCAGCATCGCCACGTCGTCCTGCGCGGGCCCCGCGAGCAGCTGTCTCAGGATGTCGTCGCACAGCTCGTCCAGGGGGCGGTCGAGGTGCCGCAACGCCCGGGCGAGCTGTCGCATCCCCTCGTCGAGATCGCGGTCGCGGGCCTCGATGAGACCGTCCGTGTACAGGACGAGCAGCCCGCCCTCGGGCAGGGTCACCTCCTCGGTGCCGAAGTCGTGGGCGCCCGTGCCCAGCGGGGTTCCCGGCGGCCCGTCGAGGAAGGTGATCGTCCCGTCCGGGGTGGCCACGGCCGGCGGCAGATGGCCGGCGCGCGCGATGACCCAACCGCCGTCGGCCGGGTCGTGGACGGCGTAGACGCAGGTCGCCATCGTGTCCTCGCCGAGGTCGGCGACGACGGCGTCGAGGGAGCTCAGCATCTCGACCGGCGGGATGTCGTGACGGGCCAGGGTCCGTACCGCCGTGCGCAGCTGGCCCATCACCGCGGCCGCGTGGATGCCGTGTCCCATGACGTCGCCGATGACGAGCCCCGTCCTGCCGCCGGGCACGGCGATGACGTCGAACCAGTCGCCGCCGACGTCGTGGGCGCTCGCGGGCAGGTAACGGCCGGTGAGTTCGAGCCCGGTGACGGCGGGCAGCGCGCTGTTGGTGAGGCTGCGCTGAAGGGTGAGGGCGGCCTCCCGCTGGGTGGTGTAGAGGCGCGCGTTGTCGATGTTGAGGGCGGCCCGCGCCACGACCTCGTCGATGAGGACGCTGTCCTGCGCGTCGAAGGGCTCGCGGGTCCGCAGCCGGGTCACCGTGACCGTGCCGAGCACCTGGCCGCGGGCCACCATCGGGACGAGCCGCGCCGACCCGATGCGGGTGGCGAAATAGGTGCGGAGCGCCTCGGTGCGCGGGTCGGTGAAGAGTTCCGGGATGTCGGACGTGACGAGGTTCGTGGGCCGGCCGCGGGCGACGGCCTGCTCGTACGCGGAATCCAGCGGGATCTGGAAGATCTGCCCGGGCACGAGCTGCGACGTGGGGGACGCGGGGTCCGGGAAGCGGGCCGCGAGTCGCCGCAGCACTCCACGCGTGGAGGCGACCGGGTCGTCCGGCGCGAGGACGGACTCCAGCATCTGGACGTCCGCCGAGTCGGCCAGAGACGGCACGAGGAAACGTACCGCCTCCTCGGCCGTCTGCTGCAGGTCCAGGGTCGTGCCGATCCGCGCCCCGGCCTCGGCGAGCAGGGCGAAACGGTGACGGGCCCGCTCGACCTCGGTGTGCGCCTCCTGGCTCTCGGTGATGTCCACGAGGGACGCGATGAGTCCCAGGGACCGCCGGTCGGTGCGGTCGATGAGCGGGGCGTACGAGCAGGACCAGATGTGGTCGCGATCGGGGTCGGCGGGCGTACGGCCGACCCGGCGGGCGTCGACGACGGCGTGCCCGCTCTCCATGACCTGGCCCATCAGGGATTCGAGCGAGGCGGCGTTGACGCCGGGCACCACCTCCGTGAGGCGACGGCCCACGTGCTCGGCGGCCCCCACCCCGTTCATCTTGGCCAGGGCGTCGTTCACACGGAGGAACCGCAGGTCGGGGCCGAGCAGGGCGAGACCGATGGGTGACTGGGTGAAGAGGCTCTCCATCGCCGCGAGGTTCTCCCGCATGCGCAGGACCTCGGAGGTCTCCACCGCGATGAGCATCGCGCCCGGCAGGCCCTCCGGGTCGGCGGCCGGCACGATCCACATCTCCATGGCGATCGTGTGCCCGTCGCGGTGCCGGACGGGGAGGGTGCCGACCATGGTCTCGCCGGCCTGGACGCGATGGGTGAGCCGTTCGGCGAGTTCGCGGTTGTCGTCGGGGACGAGGAGGGGCGCGGCGAGCCGTCCGATCACGTGCTCGGGTCGGTGGCCGAGCAGATCCTGCGCGGCGAGCGACCATTCGACGATGCGGCCCTCGGCGTCCTCACGCCACAGGGCGATCGGGAGCAGCTCGCGGAGCACGCCCGCGTCCCCGACGGCCGCCCGGGGCGGCTGCGGAACCCTGCTCGACGACTCGTGAGTCTCCAACGCATCGACCTACGCATCGGCCCGGCCCCGGGGGGCGCATTACCTGTCGAATCACCCTAGCCGAGTAACTGGGCGTGGGCTCTGCGTTGTGCGGCCGATCGATGCGGGGGGGGGGAGGGGCGGGACGGGCTGGGCGGAGGCCTGGGGCAGGTGCAGGGGGCAGGGCGTGCGCAGGGCAAGGAAGGGGAGAGAGGAAGGAGGCGGGGGCAGCGGGACCGCGGATTCCGTAGTTCTACGGATGTGCGGGCCGCTCGGGGCTGCGAGAGTCGGTCCGACCTCTGTGTGTGCGGGTTCTGCCGGGTGTGCGGCGCCGTGCGCGCCCCCTTCCCCGCCCGCTCCGCTTCCTCGCCTCCTCCTCATCGCTCGCACTCCGCGTCCCCCTCCGTCCCCTCCTGTCCCCCGCGTCCCCCTCCGTCCCCTCCCGACCTCTCTCCCCGGAGCACCCCCCACATGAGCAGCCGCTCGCCCGACGAGTTCCGCCTCGGTGTGCGTCCGTACGACCGGGGGGCCGGTACCGGCGGCGAGCCGGAGGATCCGCACGAGCTGCTCCACCGGGCCCGGCGGCTCACCGCCCACGGACACCCCTGGGCCGGCAGCGCCTGGGAGCGGGCCGCGACCGCCCTTCAGCGCGCCGGCGGGGCCCTCACCCCCGGGGACCACGCGGACGCCCTCGACGCGACCGCACTCGACTGCCGGGGCGCGGCACGGCCGGCGGCGGGTCCGCTCTTCTTCCGGGCCGCCGACCTGCACGAGCAGGCCGGTCAGCGGGGCAAGGCCCTGGTCTCGCGGGCGCGGGCGCTCGTCGCCGGTCCCAGCCACGGGGCGACGGCCTGCGCCCGGCTCGCGGAGCTGTGCGAGCGGGCCACGGCCCTTCACCGCATCGGGCAGGCCGGAGTCGCCGAGACCGCGACGGTCCGTCTGCTGCGCGGCCGGGCCCGAGCCGATCTGCTCGACACCGCACCCGACCCGACGGCCGAGGCGGCCGCCCTCCGCGAGGAACTCACCCGGCTGATCGCCTTCGCCGCGCCCCACCGGGCGGATCCCTCCGTCCTCGGCGTGCTCGCCGAGGTGCACGCGCTGCTCGGCCGGATCACGGCCCCCGACGACCCGGCCGCCGCCCGGGCCCATCTGCGGACGGCGCTCGACGAGCACCGGGCCGGGGGACGGCTGTGGCCCGCCACCGACCATCAGCTCCAGTTCGCCGCCGTACTGCGGGCCACCGGCGCCCACGAGGAGGCCGCCGCACTCCTCCGAGCCGTCCTCGCCTCCGAGGTGACGGGCCCGCCGCTGCGGGCCGCCGACCGGGCCCGGCTCTGTCTGGCCCTGGCCCGGACGCTCGCCCGGTGCGACGAGCAGGCGCGTACGGCCCGGGGCACGAGGGACGACGTGACGGAGGGAGTACCGGAGGAATCGACGGAGGAGCCGGCGGGCGAAGCGGAGAAGGCGGCTGAGGCGTTGGCGGAGGCGGAGGGGTGGGAGGACGGCGAGCGGCTGTCGCTGCTCGCCGAGGCCGTCCGGCATACCGATGGGCCTGCCCAGGACGTCCGCGTGGGTGCCCTCGCACGGCTCCTGTTCGGTGTCGCGCTCGCGGAGCGCGGACGCTACGGGAAGGCCCTCGGCCTCCTCGAACAGGCGCTGCCCGGGTTCACGGAGGACGACGACACGGCGGCACGCGTACGGACGAGGGCCTGGCTCGCCGAGTGTCTGCTGCACCTGGGCGAACCCGGCCCGGCGGCGCGGGAGTACGCGCTGGCCGCGGCAGAGGCCCGGTCGTGGGACGACGGGCGCCATGGCACGGCCCTGAGCCGGCGGGCGGCGCACGCGCTCGTCCTGGCCGGACCGTCCGGGAAGGCGGCCCACGTGCCGGAGGTCCACGGCCCGGGCGGTACGGTCGACGCCGACGCCGACGCGAAAGCCGAGATCGGGACCGGGACCGGGACCGGGACCGGGACCGGGACGGAGATCGGGACCCGGATCGGGCCCCGGATCGAGGCCGCGGCGGAAGGTGGTGCCCCGGACCGGGGCGCGCAGGGGCCGTGGCCCGCCCTGCGTGAACTCCCGGAGCCGTTCGGACCGCCGGGGCGCTACCAGGTCGACGTGTACGGCGAAGTGGGCGGGGCATGGCCGCAGGCCTCCACCGCCCCGGGGACCCGAGTACAGGGGTGCGAGTGAACAGAGTGATCGACGGCCGCTTCGAGCTGGTGGAGCGGCTGGGCGGCGGCGGGATGGGAACGGTCTGGCGCGCCCGCGACCTGGCCCTCCACCGTGACGTGGCGGTCAAGGAGGTACGCCCGCCGGACCCCGCGCACGCCGAGCACGACGTCGAGGGCGCCCGGACCCTGCGCGAGCGCGTCCTGCGCGAGGCGCGCGCCCTCGCCCGGATCGACCACCCCAACGTGGTGACCATCCATCACATCGTCGACGCCGGCGAAGGCACCTACCCGTGGCTCGTGATGGAGCTGGTCACCGGCGGATCACTCCAGGACCGGCTCGACCGCGGCTCGATGACCCCGGCCGAGGCGGCCACGCTCGGCCGTGAACTCCTCTCGGCCCTGCGGGCCGCCCACGAGCGGGACATCGAGCACCGCGACGTCAAACCCGCCAACGTCCTGCTGCGCCCCGACGGGCGGCCGGTGCTCACCGACTTCGGCATCGCCGCGATCCGCGAGTCCACCGTCCTGACGGCCTCGGGCTCGATCATCGGCTCGCCCGACTACATGGCGCCCGAGCGCATCCGTGGCGGTGGCGGCAGCGGTCCGGCCGCCGACCTGTGGTCGCTCGGCATGGTGCTGTACGTGGCGGTCGAGGGGCACCACCCGTTGCGCCGGGAGAACACCCTCGCGACGCTGGCGGCCGTCCTCTCCGACGACGTACCACCCCCGCAGCGCGCCGGTGAGCTCACCGGCGTACTGAACAGGCTGCTGGTACGGGAGCCGTCCGCCCGCCCGGACGCGGAGGAACTCGACCGCGCGCTCGCCGCCATCACCTCACCGGACCCGACCGCCCGTCCGGCCCACCGTCAGGACGCCCCCGGGGCAGGGGGCCCGGCGGCGGCTCCCGCGAACGGGTCGGGTGCGGGCGCGGCGGGCTTCGGCAAGCCGGGGGCTGCGGGCCAGGGCGAAAGCGAGGCGACGTCGTTCCACCTGGCGCCTCCGGCGAGGCACCCGGGGCCATCGGCGAGCCACCCGGCACCTCCGGCGTCCTCGGGCGCGGGTTGGGCAGGTGCCGCGACGTCGCAGGGCGGCTCGGCCGCGGACACACCCCCGACGGCCGCTCCCCCCGCGGCCGCCGCCGTGTTCGGGCCCGCCGGAGTCTCCCCCACGACCGTTCCCTCCGCCGCCTCCCCGGCCGGTGCCCCCGGCCGGCGGCGGAGTCGTACCGGCCGGTTCCTGGGCTCCGCCGCCGTCGTGGTGCTCGCCGTGGGGATTCCCGTCGGCGCCATGACGTGGGACTGGCGCCCGGGCACCCCGGGAGACGGGCCGAGCAGCGCGGCTCCGTCGCAGCAGGGCCCGGCCGCCCAGCGGCCGGACGCGTCGCACACGAACACCCCGACGCCGACGCCGACACCGACGCCCGCGCCGTCCAAGGCGGCCGACCCGGTGAAGGGCAGTCTGCTGACGCCCGCCGGGGTCCGGTCCGCCATCGCCGCGATCAAGGAGGCCTCGGGCGGGACCATGGTGACCAGCTTCGTCGTGTACCCGGACTACGCGATCGCCGAGTCGCTCGTCAAGGGCAGCACGAAGCTGTACGACCGGTACATCTACCGGGGCGAGGACGCCGCCGTCCGCCAGGGATCCGGCACGGCCTTCCCCGGCTCGGTCCCGACCGATCTGAACGACTTCGACTGGGACGCCCTGCCGGCGCTGATGAAGCGCGCCGACAAGGAACTGGGTGTCGACAAGCCGACCAGCCGCTACCTCGTGCTCACCCCGCCCTCGTCGATCTTCGGGACCAAGGCGGGCATGAACATCTACCTGTCCGACACGTACGGATCCGCGTATCTGACCGCGGATGCGAAGGGCCGGGTGACGGAGACCTATCCCCGCGAGAACTGACCCTCGCCGAACCGACCCTCGCCGACGCCGTCCCTGACCACGAGGGAGGCGAGTGCCGCCCGGGTCTCCACTCCCGTCTTGCGGTAGACCCGGGCGACATGGCTCTCGACCGTGCGCGGGCTGAGACAGAGCCGGTCCGCCACGGCCTGGTTGGTGAGTCCTTCGGCGACCAGGACCGAGATCTCCCGCTCCCTCGGGGTGAGGACCGCGAGCCGGCCCCCGGCCGCACCCTCCGGAGGAGCCGGACGGGTGCGGTCGGCCAGATCGACCAGCATGCGGGCGCCTCCCTCCACGGCCAGTCGCCTGCCTCTGCGCCACTGGGCGGCGGCCCGTGCGCCGTCGCCCGCCGCGTGCGTCTGCGGCGCGGCGAGGAGCAGGCTGTGAGCCTCCCTCAGGACGGCCCCCGAGCGTGCGCTCTCACGTGCCGCGTCGGTGAACGCCCGTGCTGCGGAGGCCGATTCGCCACGCCGGGCCAGGACCTGCCCCCAGGAGCGCAGTGCGGCGGCGCGCTGCACGGGCAGCCCGAGGGGCTCCGCCTCCGCGAGGGCCCGGCGGGCGACCCGCTCGGCCTCCGCCGGGTCTCCG
The DNA here is from genome assembly GCF_055574655.1 of Streptomyces sp. NPDC029956. Classification (NCBI taxonomy): domain Bacteria; kingdom Bacillati; phylum Actinomycetota; class Actinomycetes; order Kitasatosporales; family Streptomycetaceae; genus Streptomyces; species Streptomyces sp. NPDC029956. Next base: position 150,603 of record NZ_JBVHZJ010000008.1, read on the forward strand.
GTGGCGAGTGCCGCACCCGCGAGCAGTTCGAGGTATCCGGGGCGCAGCGAGGGCTGGAGCCGGGAGAGGTTCCGGTCGCCGCCCGCGCGCACGAGCACCTCACGCACCCGGTGCGGGTCCGTGCGGAGCGGCACGGCGTAGCCGAGCAGGGAACGGGTCTGGGTGGCCCACCAGCCTTCGGCGGTCCCCACGACGGCCGCCGCCTCCTCGGCTGCGGCCGACGGCTCGGGGTCGCCCAGGGGTCGGGCGTGAAGGAGGACGACGGCCCGGATCGCCCCGCTGAAGCCGACGAGTTCGGCGCCGCCCAGGGCCCGGGCCACGGCGAGTGACTCCTCGGCCAGTTCGAGCGCGGTTCCGACCCTGCCGGTCAGGAAGTGGACGTAAGCCGAGCAGAGGAGCAGCTGCGAGAGCGCGAAGGGCCGTCCGGCGCGCCGGGCCATCCCGATGCCTCGGGTGGCGTGGCGCTCGGCTCTCCCGTACTCCTCCAGGAAGACCTCGGTCCAGACGAGCCGTACCAACGACTCGGGGTGGGAGGCCAGTCGGCCGTCGGTGAAGGTGTCGGTGAGGGAGGCGGCCTCCGCCGCGTGGAGTCGGGCGGGGCCCGTCTCACCCTCGTACACCTCGCCGAGCGCGGCCAGGGTGAGCACCTCCGCCGTGCCGGCCTCGTCGCACCGCCGCCGGGCCTCGTCGAGGGTTCGGGCGACGACGGACCGGACCTCGGGGTAGCGGGCGGCGAAGAGGGCCCGGCAGCCCCACTCGACGACGAGCCAGGTCCGCAGGTCGGGGCGGGGTCCGGGGGTGCGCTCCAGCTCGCGGCGGAGCAGCGCGTCCGCCTCCGGGTAGCGGCCGAGGTGGCGCTCCATGAAGGCGCAGAGCAGGACGGCGGACGTCCGCAGCTCGGCGGTGTCCGGCGCGTGGCAGGTGTCGATGAGGTGGTGGAGGAGGTCCCTGCTCTCCGCCACCCGGCCGGCTGATCCGAGGGACCGGGCCCGTCGGAGCGTCAGGTCGCGCCAGGTGGCGCGGTGCTCGGCGGTGTCGGGAAGCAGGGCGAGGACGGCTCCCAGCCAGTGGGCGGCGCACGCGGGGTCGGCCGCGCCGATCCGCTCGGCGGCCTCGACCAGCTCGGCCGCGACGTCCGGGTCCCAGGCCGTCACGGCGCGGACCAGGTGCGGGGCACGCTCGGTCAGGGGCGCCCCGGCAGCGGCGAGCGCGCCGGCGGCCCGCCGGTGCAGCTCGCGGCGCCGCCACGGGTCGAGCGTGCCCCGGACGAGCTCGGGCAGGGCGGGGTGGCGCAGCACGAGGAACCGCCCTTCCTCGTCGGGCCGGACGAGGTCGCGGTGGGCCAGCTCCCCGAGGATGCCGTCCAGGGCCGAGAGGCCGGGCGGGCCAGACAGGCCGGACAGGACGGACAGGTGCGCCAGGTCGGCCGACCGCGGGGCGACGGGGGGTGGGGCGGCCGGGGGCAGGGCGGCCTGCTGCGAGGCGGCCGGGAGCGGGGCGCCAGCCAGCGGGGCGGCCGGGGGCGGGGAGACGATGGCGGCGAGCAGTTCGGCCGTGGCGCGCCCGTCGAGTACGGCGAGCGCCTCGACCACCGCCCGCTGCGCCCCGTCGAGCGGGGCGAGCTCGTCGAGGACCACCGCGACGGGACCGGTCCCGGGCGCCCCTCCTTCGTGCGTGCGCGCGTGGGCGAGGGCGCGGTGGTAGAGCGGGTTGCCGAGGCTGACGGCGTGGATGTCGCGGGCGAGGCCGGTCGGCAGCCCGGGGAGGAGTCCCCCGGCGCAGTCCTCCGGTGCCAAGGGCCCGAGGGCGAGCCGGGCGAGGTCTCCCGAGTCGGCGGCGCGGGCGAGGACGGATGCGAGCGCGGGCGTGGTCTGGCGCTCGCGCCGGGCGAGCATGAGCAGGACGGGCGCCCGGAGCGGATGCCGGAGGAGATGGTCGACGAGCGCGGCGGAGGCGGGGTCGGCAGCGTGAAGGTCGTCGAGTGCGAGCACGACGGCGGGCCCGTCCGCCGGTACCCGCCCGAGCGCCGCCGCGATGCGTCGCACCTGCCCGGCGACGTCACCACCGGACCGCACGGCCTCCGCGTCGAACGCTCGGCCTGCGGAACGGGCGTCGTCCCGGGCGCCGATGACGCCGTCCTCCGTGACCGTACGCGCGGACGTGCCCGATTCGACCTCGGGGCTCGGTGTCGTCGATCCGGCCCCGGATCCCGTGTCTCCCGCGGAACCCGCCCCGGTGTCGGCGCGGAGCGCCGCGGGTGGCGACTCGACGAGCTCCGCGAGGGCCGACAGGGCCGGGGAGAGAGCGCGGTCGTGGTGGTCCAGGTCCGCGAAGGCGTCCGCGAAGGCCTGGAACGGTGGGCTCCCGTCCCGGGCGGAAGGGACGGTGGAGCCGACGGAGACGGTGGAGCCGACGGGGGCAGTGGGTGCGGCAGGGACACTGGGTGCGGCGGGGACGGTGGAGCCGGCGGGGACGGTGGGGACGGTGGGTCCCGCGCGGCCGCGGAGGACCGTCGCCCCGTGCCGCCTCGCCCGTACCGCGAACTCGGCGAGGAGCCTGCTCTTGCCGATGCCCGGCTCGCCGACCACCTCCACGGCCACCGGGCCCGTGCCTTCGGCGCGGTGGCGCAGCAGCACGTCGAGCCGGTCGAGTTCACCGGCCCGCCCGACGAAGGGCGCACGCCCGTCACTTCCCGGATCCGCGAAAGTGTCCACGTGCAGTCCCCCTCGTGCGGTCGTTCTCTTCCCCGCTCCCAGTTGTACGGCACGCCACCGACAACGGCGTCAGCCGGTGGTCAGGGTCTTGAAGGCGTGGGTCTCGCCGGCCGGCGCGGCGTCATGGCGGGTCCGCGGTCCCCGGGAGTTCCGGGGGCCCTCCTCCAGGGCCCTCAGGGGTGCATCCGGGCGCCCTTGAGCACCTTGTCGACCGCGTTGCGCGGCCCGTACACGGCGAGGCCCGCCAGATCCAGGCCGTCGGCCCCCACGGCCCGTACGGCCGCGCGGTTGTCGCGGTCGTTGCCGGTGGTGAACAGCTCGGTCGTGAACACCGCCCGCGGGAGCGCGCGGGAGAGAGCGCGGGCGTGCGCCGCCGTCAGCGTCTCCTTCGTCCCCTCGAAGACGAGCACGGGCTGCCGGAACATCGGCAGGTACGGGGTGCCGTCGGCGTCCGCGTACGGTTCGCCGATCACCTCGGGCAGGTCCGTGCCGAGGCCGCTGACCAGGAACGCGGTGACGTTCAGGCGCTGCCAGGTCTCCAGGTCCTCCCGCAGGAGTACGGCGATCTTCGTGTCGAAGCGGACGGGGGCGGTGTCGGTGGTCGTCATGCTCCGAGACTGCCGACCGGCCCGTCGTTCCGTCTTGTACATTTCTTGCATGGTGGCCGGTCAGCAGGTTTCGGCATGGCGCCCGCACGTGCCGGGAGTCGTGGAGGTCTTCCACGCCCACTTCACCGCGCACGCGTACCCGATGCACGTGCACGACGTGTGGACCCTGCTCATCGTCGACGACGGGGCCGTCCGCTACGACCTCGACCGGCGCGAGCACGGCACCCCGGCCGACACGGTGTCGCTGCTCCCGCCGCAGGTGCCGCACAACGGTTCGCCGGCGACCCCGCACGGCTTCCGCAAGCGGGTCCTCTATCTGGATCTGACCCAGCTGGACGAGAGCTTCATCGGCGCGGCGGTGGACGGGCCCGATCTCGTCGATCCGCTGCTGCGCCGTCGCGTCGGCCAGCTGCATGCGGCACTCGCGGACCGGGGCGGCGTGCTGGAGGCACAGAGCCGGCTCGCCCTCGTCCGCGAACGGCTCCGCACCCGGCTGCGGCCCCAGGCGGTCGCACCCGCGCGACCAGCCGATCCCGGAGTGGCCCACCGACTCCGCGAACTCCTCGACGCCCGGCTGCTCGAAGGGGTGACCCTGGACGAGGCGGCGGGGCTCCTGCACGCCCATCCCACCCATCTGGTACGGGCGTTCAGCGGCGCCTTCGGCATCGCCCCGCACCAGTACCTGACCGCCCGCAGGCTCGACCGGGCCCGCCGACTGCTCCTGGACGGGCAGCCGCCCGGGGAGGTGGCGGCGGCGACCGGCTTCTACGACCAGTCGCACCTGAACCGCTCGTTCAAGCGGCTCGTCGGCACGACCCCGGGGCGCTTCGCCCGGGGTTACGCCGGGGGAAGCGCCGCCCATGTCGTGAACCGGCCGCGCTCCGCGGCGTGAGCGGGCCGCGGCACGTGGCGCGGTGGGCCTGACGGGTGATGCGGCATTGCGCCGGTCCGACGGACCGACGGTCCGACCGCGAGGCCTGAGGAGTTCTCGTCCGGGGAGCCGGCCGTCCGCGTCCCGGGCAGGCGTCTTCGCGCGATGCCTCAGGTGGCAAACGCCTTCGCGTGATGCCTCAGGCAGACGTCCTCGCGTGATCCGATTCGCTGCGGAGGACACAGAACTCATTGCCCTCGGGGTCGGCGAGGACCGCCCAGCCCGTGCCGTCGGGGTTCCGGTGGTCGGCGGCCAGGGTGGCTCCGAGGGCCAGCAGCCGCTCGACCTCCTCCTCGCGCGAGGTCGTCGGGCGCAGGCACAGGTGGAGGCGGTTCTTGACGGTCTTCGCCTCCGGCACCTGGTTGAAGTACAGCACCGGGCCGTCCTGGAGCAGCACCTGGGTCTCCGGGTCGCCCGGTCCGCTCTCCGGATCCACCGGACACCCGGTCACCTCGCTCCAGAACCGCGCCAGCCCATAGGCATCCGCACAGTCGACCGCCACGTTCTGCACCACCGCATACATGCTGCTCAGCCTGCCCGAGAAGCCTGCGGCCCGCCACCAGGAATCGCGGCGGGACAACGGTGCCGGAACCCATCCCGACCGCTCGTCCGGGCAGCGGGGGAAATGATCGACGTCGACGGGCAGCGCGTCCACACCTCGCACCAGGAGTGGGACGCGGCGGAGCAGCGGAGCGCTCCGCCGACGGCGCTTCGTCAGGTTCTCAGGGGGTCTTCTCCCGGGGTGCCGGGGCCCGGAGGTCGGTCGGCAGGTCCGGCCGGCCCGCGAGGACACCGGAGAGGATCGTGCGGGCGGTCATGAGGAGTTCGGCCACCCGGGGGCTCGTCAGCGCGTAGTACACGGCGGTGCCTTCACGCCGGGCGACGACCATGTTCGCCCGCCGCAGCACCGCCAACTGCTGTGAGAGATAAGCCGGTTCGACGCCGGTGTCACGGAGCATCTCGGCGACCCCGTGCTCGCGCTCACTCAGCAGCTCCAGGACCCGGATGCGGACGGGGTGCCCCAGCGTCTTGAAGAACTCGGCCTTCAACTGATAGAGCGGCGTACTCATCACACCCACCCCGCACGTCGCATCGACCCGGCACTCTGCAGCATGCCTCCATCCTCGCGCCTGCCGGGACGGAAACGCGCCGGAGACGGGTCAGCGGCCGATCATGGCCGGAACCTGCCAGGACGGCCCGGCACTTGGGCGGTACACGGACCGTACTTGGGCGGTACGTGAGCGGTACTGGCGCCGCCGGGCGATCAGGCGGTCGGCCAGGCGTCGCTGCGCCAGGCCCGCTGTTCCACGCCCGCGTCGCGGTGTGCGGCGAGCGCCGCGGCCAGGTCGCGGTGGACCGGGACCGGGGGGCCTTCGCCCGCCGGGACGAGCGAGCCGTCGGCGGGGATCGCGGCCAGTTCGAGGGCGCGGCCCGCGGCCCGCAGCCGGAGCGCCGCCTCGGCGACGGCGAGCTGTCCGCCGACCGACCAGCCCCGCAGCCGGGTCAGGTCGAGGACGACCGGCCCCGTGCCCCGCGCCACCGCCCATCCCACGGCCCCGGTGAACCGCCCCACGGCGTCGGCTCCGAGGAACCCGGCCAGGGACAGTACGCCCAGGTCCTGCTGGACGGTGTAACGCCATTCGATGGTCATCTGCGTCGTCATCCTTCTCGTACGGCGGTCACTGCGGGAGCACGGGCTGCGGGAGCGGGGGTGGGGCACAGGAGGGCTGCGGGCCCGAGGCGATCTCGGTGAGGATCCGCCGGGCTGCCTGCATCAGCTGGGGCACGTCTCCGCCGGCGAGCGTGTACACGACGGTGGACCCCTCGCGGCTGGCGGTCACGATCCCGAAGCGGCGGAGCACGGCGAGCTGCTGCGAGAGCGCCGCCGGTTCGATCTCGATCCGCGCGAGCAGGTGCCGTACGGGCATCGGCCCGTCCTGGAGCAGCTCCAGGACCCGGACGCGTACGGGATGGCCCAGCATGCGGAAGAACTCGGCCTTGGCCTGGTGCAGCGGGACCGGCACGGTCTGTCCTCCGGAGGCGCGGGTGCGCGGGGCGGGTCGCCGCGGCCCGGCGGACACCCTCGGGCACGGCTCGACCAGGATGTATCGAATTGCAGAAATGTGCAATTTCCCTATTTGCTTATTTCACCCTCTGAGACGGGCCCACCGCGCCTTCCCGCCATGCGCCACGGACGCCGGTTTCGAGGCCGAGCCGAGGCTGGAGTCGAGGCCGAGTCGAGGCTGGTCTCGACGAAACCTCGGAGGCCGGTTCCGGAGAGCGGGAACAGACTCCGGGTTCCTGCGGCTGGAAGGGACAGCTCCACGAGACAGCCGGAACGGACAGAAGGAAGCACCATGAAGATCGGCATCATCGGCGCCGGCAACATCGGCGGCAATCTGACCCGCCGCCTCACCGCCCTCGGCCACGACGTGTCCGTGGCCAACTCCCGCGGCCCGGAGACCCTCACCGCACTCGTCGAGGAGACCGGAGCCACCGCCGTCACCGCTTCGGAGGCCGCGCGGGGCGCCGAGATCGTCGTCGTGACGGTCCCGCTGAAGAACGTCCCCGACCTTCCGGCCGGATTCCTCGACGGCGCGGCGGAGGGCTTCGTCGTCATCGACACCGGCAACTACTACCCCCGCGAGCGCGACGGCCGGATAGCCGCGATCGAGGACGAGGGCCTCACGGAGAGCCGCTGGACCGAACTCCGGATCGGCCACCCGGTGATCAAGGCCTTCAACGGCACCTACGCACAGGACCTCCTGGACCGGCCGCGCCCCGCGGGCGACCCGGAGCGCCTCGCCCTGCCCGTGGCCGGAGACGACACCGCGGCGAAGGAGAGGGTGCGGCTCCTCATCGACGAGCTGGGCTTCGACACCGTGGACGCGGGCGGGATCGACGAGTCCTGGCGTCAGCAGCCGGACACCCCGGTCTACGGCCTGCGGGAGGGCGTGGAGGCCGTGACGAAGGCACTCGGCGCGGCCTCCCCCGAGCGTCCCGAGGGCTTCCGGGGCTGACCCGCGCCGGTCTGACGGTCGCCTTCCCGGACCGGCCGCCCCGCCCCTGCCGGACCCGGGACCTCAGCCGGCGCTCGGGGCGGTCGGGGCCGTGAAGGCGACCTCCGCGGCGCGTACCGTGACCTCCGCGTCGCTCCCCAAGGCGTACGCCGCGACCCGGGAGACCGTCGCGGCCGGCACGGCCTCGCTGATTCCGGGCGCCGCCGGAACGTCCTGGGTGGCGTGGGCGTCGTGCGGTACGACGACGCGGTAGCCGCGCGCCAGGGCCGTACGGGCCGTCGCCTGCACGCACATCTCGGACATCACGCCGCAGACGGCGACCGCCCGCACCCCCGCGTCGGTGAGCACACCGCCGAGCCGGGTCTCCGCGAAGCCGTCGTCGTGCGGCTTGCGGATGACGAACTCCCGGAACCCGGGCTCGACGGGGTGGTGGAGCTCCCAGCCCGGCGTGTGGGGTTCGTCCCCCGCGCCGGGCGGTCCGTCGTTCTGGAGGTGCACGACGAGTGCGCCGTCCCGCCGGGCCCGGGCGAGGAGGTCCGTCGTGCGGTCGACGAGCCGAGCGGCCGCGGGTACGGCGCCGTCACCGGTCACGAACGCGGACTGCACGTCCACGACGATCAGCGCGTCGACGGGCGGGGTGTTCGGCGTGCTCGGGCTGCTCGGGGTGTTCGGGCCGTTCGCGGCGGACAGGGTGGTGTCGGCGGGCGGGTCGGTCTCTGCGGGCTGACTCATCCGGCCATGATCCCGCCCGACCGACCCTGCTGCCAGGCGATTTCGGACCGTCCGGCGACCGGTTCGCACCGGCTCCCACACGCCGCGGACTCCCGGCGCGTGCGGCAAGGAGTCCGTACACCGCGGGCCTGTCGCAGGCATGTGGCGGGCCTGTCGCGGGCGTATCGCGGGCGTATCGAAAAGCGCATACGCCCTCGCAACCGCCCTCCCTCTTCAATGGGCGCATGACACACAGCGCACCCCTGCCCGCGCCACCCCGCCGCACGCGAAGGGTCGTGCTCGCCGGCCTGGCGGCCCTCGGTCTCGCGGGCGCGCTGTACGTCGTGCGGGGACCGCTCATGATGTCCGCTCCACGCTGCATGGCCGGGCGGTGGCACGGCTGCTTCGACACGTTCAACGGTGTGGTGCTCATGACGCTGGTCGCGGTGCCGTCGTCCCTGCTCGTGGTGGGGGTGCTGGCGCTCCGGCGACGGGCCGCCGGTGTCGCGCCGGCGTGGCGGATGTCGCTGGCCGAGGTGGGCATCGTCCACGGGACGGTGCCGTTCGTGTGGCTGACCATGATGCCGGGCGCCGCACCCGGCATCGCCCCCGCCCGGGTGAGCCTGGTACCGCTGAGGGACCTGGTCACGATGGGGACGCTCGGGATCACCGGCAACCTTCTGGTCTTCGCCTCGCTGGGCTTCTTCGCCCCGATGCGGTTCGCGGCGCTGGCGTCCGTGCCCCGGATCCTGGCGCTCGGCGCGGGTTGTTCGCTCCTGGTCGAGACCGCTCAGTACGTCTTCCGGCTCGACCGGGTGTCCTCCGTGGACGACGTCCTGGTCAACGCCACCGGCGCCGCACTGGCCGCGCTGGCGTCACGGCATTGGTGGCGCACCGCGGCGGACGCCCCGTCGGACGGGCCGCGCCCCGCTCTGGCGTCGGCGGCCTGAGCCGTGCGTCCGATGCGCCCCGGACCTCGCACACCCCGGCGCCGTGTTCCGCTGCTTAGGCTTCGGCCATGCGCGTACTGATCGTGGAGGACGAGCCCTACCTGGCCGAAGCCGTCCGTGACGGACTACGGCTTGAGGCGATCGCCGCCGACATCGCCGGCGACGGCGACTCCGCCCTGGAACTGCTCAGCGTCCACTCCTACGACCTCGCCGTCCTCGACCGCGACATCCCCGGCCCCTCCGGCGACGAGGTCGCGCGGCGCATCGTCGCCTCCGGGAGCGGCATCCCGATCCTCATGCTCACCGCCGCCGACCGGATCGACGACAAGGCCTCCGGTTTCGAGCTCGGCGCCGACGACTACCTCACCAAACCGTTCGAGCTGCGGGAGCTCGTCCTGCGGCTGAGGGCGCTCGACCGCCGACGCGCGTACGCCCGGCCCCCGGTCCGCGAGCTCGCGGGCCTGCGGGTCGACCCCTTCCGCCGGGAGGTCTTCCGGGACGGACGGTACGTCGCGCTCACCCGTAAACAGTTCGCCGTCCTCGAAGTCCTCGTCGCCGCCGAGGGCGGGGTCGTCAGTGCCGAGGAGCTCCTCGAACGGGCCTGGGACGAGAACGTCGACCCCCTCACCAACGCCGTGAGGATCACGGTCTCCGCCCTGCGCAAACGGCTCGGAGAACCATGGATCATCGCGACCGTGCCGGGTGTCGGCTACCGCATCGAGGCCGACCCCTGCGCCCTCCGCCCCGGCACCCGACCCGGCACAGCGCATGGCTAGACGCCGGGGGCTCAGCGCCCGACTGAAACTCACCCTCAGCTACGCCGGATTCCTCGCCGTCGCCGGCGCACTGCTGCTGGCCGTGGTGTGGGGGTTCCTGCTGCGCTATGTGCCCGACAACCCGCAGGGCCTGCTCGGGATCTCACCCAACCGCTACCTCCTTACCCGTACCTTCCTCCCGCCGGCCGCCGTGGCGATGGGCTTCCTGCTCGTGTTCGGCCTCGTCGGGGGATGGCTGCTCGCCGGCCGGATGCTCGCACCGCTCACCCAGATCAGGGACGCGGCTCGGAAGGCCGGGGACGGATCGCTGTCCCACCGGATCCGGATGAAGGGCCGCCAGGACGAGTTCCGTGAACTCTCCGACGCGTTCGACGCGATGCTCCAGAAACTGGAGTCGCACGTCGACGAACAGCGCAGGTTCGCCGCGAACGCCTCCCACGAACTGCGCACCCCCCTGGCGATCTCGCGGGCACTCCTCGACGTCGCACTCAAGGACCCCGCCCGCGACCGGGAGGAGCTCGTCGCACGCCTGCAGGCCGTCAACACGCGGGCGATCGACCTCACCGAGGCCCTCCTGCTGCTCAGCCGAGGAGACACCGGCACCTTCACCCGCGAGAGCGTCGACCTCTCGCTCCTCGCCGAGGAGGCCGCCGAGACGCTGCTCCCCCTCGCCGAGCAGCGCCGGATCACGCTCGACGTCACCGGCGGCGCGGCCCGGACCAGCGGCTCCGCGGAGCTCCTGCTGCGGATGGTGACGAACCTCGTCCAGAACGCCGTCGTCCACAACGTCCCCACCGGCGGCACCGTGACGGTCCACACCGAGACGGTCCGCACCGAGACGGTCCACACCGCGAAGGACGGCACGACGACGGACGGCACGACGAGCGTGCTGCGGGTCGAGAACACGGGCCCGCCGCTCCCACCGGAGCTGGTACCGACCCTCACCGAACCGTTCCGGCGGGGAGCGGAGCGCGTGCGCACCGACGAACACGCGGGCGTCGGTCTCGGCCTGGCCATCGTGCACAGCGTCGTCCGCGCCCACGACGGCTCCCTCGACCTCACGCCCCGCCCCGCCGGCGGCCTCCTCGTCACGGTCAGGCTTCCCGGCGTGCCCCGGGTGCAGTGACCCGCGGCTGCCGGAGGCGACTGTCGCGTTGCCATGCCGACGAGCGCGGCCGTGAGCTGGCGTGGCCGTGGCCCGGCGTGGTCGTGTCAGGCGCCGTTCGCGAAGGGCGCGCCGCCATGGTGTCCGGTGACGGCCCGGTACTCGGGGGACGGGTCGGCCAGGCCTCCGCGCGGTTCACCGTCCACGGCACGAGCGCGCCCCAGAAGTCGGGGAAGGCGAGCAGCCCGGCGCCGATGCCGAGCCATCCCGAGCCGACGACGGCCAGCGGCGGCTTCGACCAGCCGGGCAGCGGTACGACCGGCTGCCGCGGCTCCGCGCCCGCGGGCCCCGCGGGCCTCCGGTACTGCGCGACGAGGCAGCCGACCGCGCCGAGGGCGAGCGATCCCAGGGTGGCGACCCAGCCGAGGCTGAAGAGGGCGAGGAACAGCGGGCCGCCGTCGACCGCCCGGAGGGACCCTGCGTTCAGCAGGCTCACCGTGAACAGGCCGGTCAGCACGATCACCAACGGCAGCACCAGGCTCCGTACGTCCTCCCAGAGGCGTGCCCGCCCGATCGTGAAGAGCGCGGGGGCCACTCCGGCCATCGCGGCTCCGATGAGCCCGGGGCTCAGCGCCTCCGGGGACACCCAGGCGCCCGCAGCGTACCCGCACAGGCTCGTGACGCTGAGCAGGGCGCCGGTGGTGAGGCTGATGCCGCCCACGACGGCGCTCAGGACGACGATGCCGGGCGACAGTTCCTTCTGGTCAGGCATCAGTTGCTCCCGTCCGCTCCGACACCGACACACCCGCACCCGCATCCGCACCGATACCCACATCGGCGCCGGCAGCGGCAGCGACGTCGACACCGGTCGGATTCGCGGTCGCCTGAGCCGGTGGGCCCGGCGGAACGTCCGTGGACTCGCCCTGTCGCCTGAGGACTTCACGTCCGTGCAGGACCCGCAGGCTCACCACCGTGACCGCCGCGTACGACAGCATTCCCGCCCCGATGCCGACTCCCGCGATCAGGGACGTGAGCCGGTCCAGGCCCGTCGTCCGCTCCAGAACGGGCACGGTCACCGCCGAGAAGGCGGGCGCCAGGCACTGGGCCGCCAGGTGCAGCCGCCACTCCTCACGCGCCCAGGCCTCTCCGCGCGCGCGGGCACGTGTCGCGCGGACCGCGACGACGGCGTACGTCAGCACGTACGGGACGAGGTAGGCGACGAGCAGCCGGCGCCCCTGCGTCCCCTGGCCGAGGAGGGCGTACGTGACCCAGCCCAGGCCCGCGGCGCCCAGGACATGGGCGGCGGCGAGGACCGGGCCCGGAGCCCACGTTCCGGTCAGGCCGGGAACCCCGGTCCGACGGTCGAGGGCCCGGGAGGCCAGGAGCGCGCCGAAGGCGACGAGGGCGCCGAGGTGCATGATCGCGACGCGGTTGACGTCCTGGAGGGAGAGGCCGGGGTACAGCGCGGGCAGCACACCCCATTCGAGCCGCAGCAGTGGAGCGGTCATCAGAAAGCCGTAGCAGAGCAGCAACCAGCGCTGGTGCAGGTCCGGGAAGCCGCGCACGGCGGCGAGGACCCCGAAGGTCACACTGCCGACCGTGCCCACCAGGATCGTCGCGAGGACGATCCAGAACGAGGCGCCGCTGAAGGCCTCCGCCGGCGGGGTGCGCAGGAGGTAGAGCGCGGCACCGGCCATCGACGCGTACACGGTGCCGGCGAAGACGGTTCCGAGGACGCGGTGCAGCCGGATGCGGCGGCGCACCGCCGAGAGCAGCTGCACGGGGCCGAGCAGCATCAGGAGGCCGCCGAGGACCGAGTGGACGATCAGCGGGACCAGGCTGCGCGTGTACGGTCCCATCCGGTCGCGGACCGCGTCGGCCACGAACTCCGCGGACACGGACCGGCCGAGGAGCCACTCTCCGATGGCGGGCGCTCCGGGTGTGGCGTAGGGCCAGAGTTCGGTCATGGCGATCGGCGCGTACACGAGGCAGACCACCGTCACGGCGACGGCGGACACCCTCCCCCATCTGATCCCCGCGCTCGTTCCCGCGTCTGTCTCCGTGGCTGTTTCCGTGTCCGTGCTCGTCGAACGTCCCACGGCGCCTCCCCCTCCACCGTCCACGGCGCCGGAGCCGCCGCGATAGTCCTTTCTGGACTATGGAGGAAGGTAGGGCGGGGCACCGCCGGGGTCAACCGGTCGGTAACAGGAATCGGGGACCCGCGACCGGAGATCAGGATTCGCGACGCTCGACCCAGTGCCAGAAGTCGACCATCATCCGCTCGTACCGGATGCCGAACTCCAGGGCCTCGCGCTGCCCGCGCGTCAGCGACTCGCCCACCTCACCGGCGAGTTCCTCGTACTCGTCCAGTGTCCGCCGGTGCTCCTCGATCTGCACCGGGGCATGGACACCCGGGCTCGCCCCGAACCACAGCTTGAGGATGCCGCGTTCGCGCGCCTCGACCGGGACGAAGGCGGGATCGGCCAGCCAGCCGCGGAGCGCCTCCGCGCCCTCGTCGGTGAGCTTCATCAGGCGCCTGTTCCGGCCACCGGACTGCCTGACCTCCGAGAGCAGCCCCGCCTCCAGAAGCCGGTCGCACTGGGCGTAGACCTGCGCGTGCGGCATCGACCAGAACGGCGCCACGGTCCGCGCGGCTTCGACCTTCACGTCGTACGGGCTGGCCTCACCCAGCTTGTCGATGATGCCCAGCACGAGGAAGGAGGGCGTGGTCAACCGGACTTCAGACATGCGTCCGACGGTATCGCGAGGGCTCGGCGCGGGCGGTCCGTGATCGCCTCCTACGAGAGAGGTCTCGTCGCCCCGGGTTCGGACAGCAGGGGGCCCGTCGGATCCCAGCGGGGGGCCGTCATGTCCGGCAGCCCACCCGACGGCAGCGCGCCCCACTCTTCCGGGAACACCGCCGACGGCTCCCCCGACAGCTCTCCAGACGGCTCCCCTTCCGACTCCACGGCCGTCTCCCTCTCCGGTTTCAGGACGTCGTCGAGTTCCGTCAGGCGGATGAGCCGGAGGATCCACGGCTGGTCGCAGACGAGCCGCCAGCGCGCCCCGCGCCGCCGGGTGCGTCCGGCGCAGTGGGCGAGGAGGCCGAGCCCCGTGGCATCGCAGAAGGTGAGGCGCCGGATGTCGACGGTCAGGGCGTCGGACTCCCGCACGAGGGCGTCGAGCTCAGGCCGCAGGTGCCGTACCAGGACGAGGTCGAGTTCGCCCCGGAGGGCGGCGACGGTGACGCCGTCGGCCGAGCGGACGACCATGTACGGGTCATGACGGGGGATCAGCTGCATCGGGTGCTCCACAGGGTGGCTCCATGTGTCGCTTCGAGCGTGGACGCCCTCGTTCCGGGAGGGACGTTTCGCCTCGGCCGCTGTCACCTGAATCGGTGAATGTTCGAGCCACTTCCCCTCGTACGGACGACCGATGTGCGTACGTACGGCCGCGCAGCCCGCCTCCTGCTCCCCTCACACATCCAGCTCCACGTCCGTCAGGGGGTACGCGACGCACGCGTGCGCGTACCCCGAGTCCGGGTCGGAGAGCCTGAGCCGGGCCTCCTCCGCGTGGTGGACCTCGCCCTTGAGGACGCGCACCCGGCACAGACCGCACTCGCCCGAGCGGCAGGCGGACTCGGGGCGGATGCCGGCGTCCTCCAGGGCGTCCAGGAGGGGGCGGCCCCGCGGGGTGCGGAAGGCGGTGGCGCGGGCCGCGACGGTGACCTGCTCCGCCGGATCGGCACCTGTCGGCCAGTGCGGCTGCCGGGTGGGATCGGCGGGGGCGCCGTTGGCCTCGAAGCGGATGCGGCGCCGGGGGTGCCCGAGCCGCCCGGTGAGCTGGCCGAGGGCGTACGGGTAGAGGGCCTGGGGCCCGCACACGTACACCATCCGCCCTTCGAGGGGCCCGGCGAGTTCCGTGACGAGTGCGGCGGTCAGCAGTCCGGCGGGGCCCGGCCACCGCGGGTCCGGTTCCTGGAGGACGTGGTGGACGCGGATGCCGGGGTGCTCGGCGGCGAGCGTGTCGAGTTCAGCGCGGAACAGGATGTCGTCGAGGGACCGGGAGCCGTAGAGGAGGTGGAAGCGCCGGCCGAGGCCCCGGTCGGCGATCTCCCGGACCATGCTCATCGCGGGGGCGACACCGGAGCCGCCCGCGAGGAAGACGACGTCCTCGCCGTGGAAGAGCGGATTGTGGTGGAAGGTGCCCTGGGGGCCGGTGGTCGTCAGGGTGTGACCGGTGGCGAGGGTGTCGAGCAGGTGGTTGCTGATCCGCCCGCCGGGCACACGGCGCACGGTCAGGTCGTAGCGGCTCAGGTCGGCCGGGCTGGAGGAGATCGCGTACGGGCGGTTCGTCCCGTCCGCGAACACCCCGACGTACTGCCCGGCGAGGAAGGGCGGCAGGTCGGCGCCGTCGGGGCGGCGGAGCCGGAAGGTGCGGGTGCTCGGCGTCTCGTCGACGATGCGGTCGACCCGGAGGTCGAGGCGGCGCGGGTGGTACGTGTCGAGGGCGCGGCGGGTCCGCGCGGCGTGGTCGGCGGTGTCGGCCGGGCGGCCCGCGATCTCGTCCCGGATGCGTTCCGCGCCGGCGAAGCGTGCGGCGAGGTGATGAGGCGTCACAGGTGTCTCCCGGGTCTCTTCAGGCGGCCTTGGACCGCAGCAGGCGCCGGGCCACGCGCGCGCCCGCTTCGAGGGTGGGCTGGAAGCCGCCCATGCCGGACCAGGATCCGGCGAGGTACAGGCCCGGCACGTGCGGGCGGAGTTCGCTGTCGCGGAACTGCCAGCTCTCGGTGGCGTCCTGGTCGTAGCCGTAGATCGCCCCGCCCGGGTGGCCCAGGTAGCGGCTCATGGTCAGCGGGGTGGCGACGTCGACCTCCTCGATGACGCCCCGGATGCCGGGGGTGACGGTCTCGGCGAGGTCGAGCAGCGTCTCGGCGTAGGCGAACTTCTCCCGGGCGTACCCGGCGGGTTCGACGTCGTCCCAGGCTGAGCCGTACTGGAGGGTCATGAGGCTGACGTGGGTGGCCCCTGGGGGCGCGAAGCCGATCGGCTCCACGTCGTACGAGGTGACGCAGATGCCCCGGGCCGGGGCGCGGGTGCGCCAGGAGGCGGAGGTACGGTCGGCGTCCAGGTCGGTGTTCACGAAGGTGGTGCTCGCGGTGAAGCCGAGTTCCGCCGGGGTGGCGTCGAGGCCCATGTGCAGGACGAAGCCGGAGACCCCGATCCGGCGCGAGGCGAGGTCGGCGCGGACGGCGCCGGGGACGGCGAGGCCGTCGAGCATGCCGTAGGTGAGGGGCAGGGAGGCGTTGGAGACGACGTCGGTCGCGCCCACCTCCTGGCCGTCGTCGAGACGCACGCCGACGACCTTCCCGCCCCGCGTCAGGATCGCGTCGACGGCGGTGTGGAACCGGACGTCGCCGCCGGCCTCCAGGAACGTGTCGAGGATCGCGCCGGACATCGCCTGCGATCCGCCGCGGAGGTGCCAGGGCTTGAACTCCAGGTAGGCGAAGAGGACCAGCGCCAGGTCCTGGAAGGGGAGCCGGGACGGGGGCTGGCCGAGGTAGCCCCAGTAGGAGGCGAGGACGGCCTTGAGCCGCTCGTCCTCGAAGTGCTCGTCGAGGACGTCCCGCGCGGGCCGCAGGCCGTGCCGGAACAGGAGCTCGTCCACCTGGTCGGCAGGAGTGCCGCGCATCGCGGCGATCTGCCAGAAGGTGAGGTCCCGCACGAGGGCGAAGAACCGTTCCAGGCGGGCCCGGTTGCCCGGGAAGTGCGCCTCCAGGGTCGCGGTCGCGCCCTCCCAGTTCGCCGGGAGGGTCACGTCGAAGGAGCCGGGCACGACCGTGCGGTAGAGGTCGGGTTCCTCGACCCAGGTCAGCCGGTCGCCGATGCCCAGCTCGTCGAAGAGGGGCCGCAGCGTGAACGCCTGCCCCTCGGCGCCGATGCCGGAGAGCTGGTGCAGCGCCACCTCGAACTCGAACCGGCCCCGGCGGAAGGAGGTCGCGCAGCCGCCGGGCACGCTGTGCCGCTCGACGAGCAGCGTGCGGACGCCGGCGCGCTGGAGGGTGGCGGCGGCGGTGAGCCCGGCGTTGCCCGCGCCGATGACGACGGCGTCGTAGTCCGCGCCGCTCACCGCTCGCCCTCGGCGGACGATCCCGTGTCGGCCCCGGCGAAGGCCTCCGCCTTGATGCGGTCGAACTGGGCGCCCATGGCGACGGAGAGCGCCTGCGCGGCGGAGAGCGGCCGGACCATGACCATGAAGTCGTCGATCCGTCCCTCCTCGTCGAAGTGGAGGAAGTCGCAGCCGTTGATCTCCATGTCGCCGACCTTCGCGGTGAAGACGAGGGCGTGGTCCCGGCCGTCGTCGCTCCCGATCTCGCGGACGTACGTGAAGTCGGTGAAGACGCGCATCACTCCGCGCAGGATCGCGGCGGTGATGGCCTTGCCGGGGTACGGCCGGAAGGCCACCGGGCTGGTGAAGACCACGTCCTCGGCGAGCAGGGCCTCGATGGCGGCGTGGTCGCGGTTCTCGACGGCGGCACGGAAGGGATGCACGACGACTCCATATGCAACTTGTTGATTAGGTGCAAGTGCAGCTAACCGCATCGTCGGGGAGACGTCCAGGGGTCGACCGGCCCCACCCCTGCCGCTTCCCCTGCCCCCGCCTCCGTCACCCCCGGGGCGCCTCGTCACCCCTGGGGCGCCTCCGACTCCTCCGACCTCTCCGTAGCCTGCGCCGACCCCGTCACCGCCGACCGCTCCGTCACCGCCGCCCCGTCCGTCGCCTGCGGGCGCCTCAGGGGTGGCCACGTCAGCGTGGTCCAGGCCCGCAGCAGCCATTCGACCGGGCCGTACCGGTGACGCCGGAGCCACCACCGGCTCGCGACGACCTGAACGGCGAAGAGCACGACCGCGATCGCGAGGACCCCGGGCGGTGGAACGCGCCCGACCAGGCCCGCCCCGTACCCGGTGAACAGCAGGGCGCAGACCAGCGATTGAGCCAGGTAGCAGGTCAGCGTGACGCTGCCCACCGGCCCGAGCACGGCCACCGTCCGCCCGCCGAACCGCCCCTGGGTGACCCGGAGCACGGTGGCGGCGTACGCGGCGGCGAGCAGCGGCGCGGTCAGGACGTCGACCGCGACGGCGAGGGCCTGGTACGCGCCGTCCGTCGCCATCAGGTTCGCGTGCGCGTAGACCACCGCGCCGAGCAGCCCGAGCGTGAATCCCACCCACTGGAGCCGGATCAGGTTCTTCCGATGACGCGCGAGGTCTCCGAGCGCACGGACCCGCCCGGCGGCGAATCCGAGGAAGAAGGCCGCGAGGGCGGCCGGAGCCTGGAAGAAGAGCACCACGACCGCGAACTCGGCAAGCTGCCCCAGGTGCTCCCCGATCACTGCGCCGGGACCGCCGCGCAGCTCCCGCACGGCCCGCTCGGCCTCGTCGGCGGCACCCGGATCGGCCCCCGAGTCGCCGGCCAGGTGCACCCCCACCGCGAGGAGGAGGTACAGGGCGGCGGTGACGGCGAGGAGGATCACGGCGGTACGCACCGCGGCGCGGGGCCGGACACGGCGGGCGGCCGGCAGGACCAGGCCGAGGACGGCGTACGTGGTGAGGATGTCACCGGGGAACAGCAGGACCGCGTGCAGCACACCGAGGACGAACAGGCCCGCGAGGCGCCGCAGGAAGCGCGGGGCGAAGCGGACGCCGCCGCGCTCGGCCGAGGCGAGCTGCAGGGTGAAGCTGTAGCCGAAGAGGAAGGAGAACAGCAGGAAGAACTTGGCCTCGAAGAACACCGTGCCGAACCAACGGACCGCGGTGTCGAGAGGCGAGTCGAAGCCAGGGTCCGCCAGACCCACGCCGTGGTAGGCCGACGCGAAGTATCCGATGTTGACGACGAGGATGCCGAACAGGGCGAACCCGCGCAGGGCGTCGACGTGCGCGAGCCGTGCACCACCCCCGGGCCCCGGATCCCCGGCACCTCGCGCCGTAACCGTCGCTTGCAGTGTCATGCCTTCCCCCGTATCTATCGTTCCCAGAACGCTCGTATCGAGCATGAACGTATTATCATCGATAGCGCAAGCTCGAACCAGAAGCACGACGGAGGAGGACCGATGGACACACGACCGGTGGTGCGCCGGGGCGTGCCCGAGGGCTGTGAGGCCAGGGTCGCCGCGCTGTACTGGGAGGCCTTCGGGCGCAAGCTCGGCCCCGCCCTGAACCCCCCCGACAAGGCCCGCGCCTTCCTCGCCGCCCACCTCCACCTCGACCGGGGCGTCACCGCCCTCGTCGACGGCGAAGTGGCGGGCGTCGCGGGCTACCGGCTCGACGGGCGCGGGCTCACCGGCGGCGGCGCGGCGGACGTGCTCACGGCGTACGGGGCGCTGCGCGGGCTGCCCCGCCTCGCCCTGCTCGCGCTCTTCGAGCGCCGGCCCGCCGCCCGTGAGCTGGTGATGGACGGCATCGCGGTCGCCCCCGAGCACCGGGGCACGGGCATCGGCGGACTCCTCCTGCGCGAGATCGCGGCCGTGGCCGCCGAAGCCGGCTGCCGCCGCGTCCGGCTGGACGTCATCGACGTCAACCCGCGCGCCCGTGCGCTGTACGAGCGGCACGGCTTCGTCGCCGTCCGCACGGAGAAGACGCCCTACCTGCGCGGCCTGACGGGCTTCGGCGCCGCCACGACGATGCACCGGCCGGTCACGGCCGCCGACTTCCCGCACGGCCAGGAGGCCTGATGAAGCACCGCAACACCCCGACGGGGGCCGGGCAGGCGGCATCCGCCGAGGACTCCGGGCGCGCCTGGCAGGCGGACGCCGCCGGACGCTCCGGACGCGGCGAGCAGCCGGAAGCCGCCGAACGCCCCGGGCCCACCGCGCACGCCGCACGTACCGAACCCGACGCACGTACCGAGGCCGACGCCCGTGTCGACGTCGACGCCCTCGTCGAAGCCGGCGCACCCGATGCGTCCGGCGACGGCTCCGCGTGGAACCCCGTCCCCACCCGCACGCTCGTGCACGCTCTCGTCCGCACCGACGGCACCGTCGACGCCGGGGAGCTCTACACCGTCGCCGGGCTCCTCTCCATGTCCGACCAGCAGGTCCGGCTCTGCGTCAAGCGCCTCGTCGCCGAGGGCCGTTTCACCCACGAGGGACGAGGGCGCAAGGCCGTGCTCCGCGCGGTCGCCGACCCCACCGGCGCGATCGCTCCGGACGCCGCCCATGTCGGCCACGCCTACCGCCAGGACCACGGGCTCGCCCCCTGGGACGGCAGGTGGCACCTCTTCGCCTTCGCCGTGCCGGAGTCGTCGCGGGCCGCCCGCGACGCGCTCCGCGACACCCTGCTCCACCTCGGCGCCGCACCCCTCCACGCGGGTCTGTACGCCGCCGCCAATCCGATCGAACCGCTCGTCGAGGCCCAGGCCCGCCACCTCGGCGTCGCCGGCCAGGTCACGTACCTCACCAGCACCGACCTGCGGGTCGGGGACGTCGCCGAACCGCGGGAGCTGGCCGCCGCGCTCTGGCCGCTCGACGAGATCGCCGCCCGGCACGGCCGACTGGCCGCCTTCGCCCGAAACTGCCTCGACCGGCTGGAGCACCCGGACGGCGCGGAGCACCGCGGCGAGAGCCCGACGGCGCCCGAGCGGCTGACGCTCGCCGTCCAGCTCGCCGCCGCCTTCACGTACGCCATGGGGCCCGATCCCCTGCTGCCTCCCGAACTGCTCCCCGCGCCCTGGCCTGGAGCCCGTGCACGTCGGCTCTTCGCCACTGCGTGGACCGCGCTGACGCACCGCCGCGGAGGCCCGGACTCCGGCCCTCCGCTCCCCCGCCTCTTCGCCCTGTACGAGGACCTCACGGCCTTCGCGTGAACCGTGCCCGGCTCTCCCCGGCGGGCGAGAGACCGCGGGTGACGCCCGGCGGAGGGTCGGCCGTACTCGCCCGCGGCATGCTGAGGTACCGGGCCGCGTACGAGCCGGCGGGTCTGTCGGCCGGACCCGAGGGCATGCGCCCGGTGGTGGCCGCCGGTCCGGCCGAGGATCCGGAGCAGAGGCCCGGCAGGACACAACCCGCCTCACCCCGACCCGCCGGGAAGCCCGGTGTCCCCGGGTTCCGGTGCACGTGCGAGCGCAACCCGCCGCGCGGGAACCCGGGGACGCGTCCGGGTCCGGCTAGCCCGCGAAGCGGGCCATCCAGGACTCGACCTCGGCCGAGCTGCGCGGAAGGCCGGCGGACAGGTTCTCGTGGCCGTCCTCGGTGACGACCAGGTCGTCCTCGATCCGGACGCCGATGCCCCGCCACTCCTCCGGCACGGTCAGGTCGTCGGGCTGGAAGTACAGGCCGGGCTCGACGGTGAGCACCATGCCCGGTTCGAGGACGCCGCCGACGTACTCCCCCGTGCGGGCCTGCGCGCAGTCGTGGACGTCCAGGCCGAGCATGTGCCCGGTGCCAGCCATCGTGAAGCGGCGCTGGAGCCCCAGGGCGTACGCGCGGTCGACGGGGCCCTCGATGAAACCCCACTCGACGAGCCGCGCCGCCAGGTGCCGCTGGGACGCCTCGTGGAAGTCACGGTACGGGGCACCCGGCTTGACCGTGGCCATGCCGGCCTCCTGCGCCTCGTACACCGCGTCGTACACCTGGCGCTGGACCGGGGTGAACGTGCCGCTGATCGGCAGCGTGCGGGTGACGTCGGCCGTGTAGAGGGAGCGGGTCTCCACGCCGGCGTCGAGCAGGAGCAGCTCGCCGGGCCGGACCGGGCCGTCGTTCTCCGTCCAGTGCATGATCGTGGCGTGCTCGCCGGCCGCGCAGATGGAGCCGTATCCGACGGCGTTGCCCTCCAGGCGCGCCCGGCGGAAGAAGGTGCCCTCGATCCACCGCTCGGAGGAGGCGACGGCCTTCGAGAGCTCGGCGACGCAGTCGGTGAAGCCGCGGACGGTCGAGTCGACCGCCTTGCGCATCTCGCCGATCTCCCAGGCGTCCTTGACGAGCCGGAGTTCGGAGAGCGCCTCCTCCAGCTCGTCGTCGCGGTCCTCGTCCGTGGTGACCGCGGCTTCGAGTGCCGGGTCGATGCCACGGACGATCCGGGTCGGCACACCGGAACCGGCGGCGAGGTCCTCGGCGACGGTCCGGACGTCGCGGCAGGGCAGTCCGAGGACGACCTCGGCCTCGGCGAGCGAGCGGCGCCGCCCCATCCAGAGCTCGGCCGTGTAGCCGATCCAGAACTCGTCGTTGTCGCGGCTGTCGCGCGGCAGCTGGTAGCAGTAGGCGTCGTGGCCGCCGTCCGCGCGGGGTTCGAGCACGAGGGCGCCGTCGCGCGCCTGGTCGCCGGTCATGTGCACGTATCCCGTGTACGGGCGGAAGGGGTACGTGTCGTCGTTGGAGCGGGTCTTGAGGTTGCCGGAGGGGATCACGAGGCGCTCGCCGGGGAAGCGCGCGGAGAGCACGGCGCGGCGGCGGGCCGCGTACGGCGCCTGCTCGTCGGGCTCGAGCCCGTGCCGCTCGGTGTCCGCCCACCCCGACCTCATCAGGGTGGAGAGCTCCTCGGAGACGCCTTCGTAGAGGCCGTTCTTGCGACCCTTCGCCACGTCCTGCACCTTCTTCCGGATGAGTTCCTCGACCGCCGTGGGCCGGCGACGTCCGGAAGGTACTCCGCGGCGCGGGCGCCGGTTGCCGAAGACCGCCAGTGGCACGGATCGGCCAGACCGGCGACGTCCACCGGTGCGTCCGGGCGGCGGCCGGCACCACGCGTGGGCGCTGCTCCTCCGAACCTCAGGGCACTGCGTCCACCGAGCCGCCACCCGGAGTACACCTGGGCCAGCCGGGCTTCGAGGCCGGGAGCTGCGGCGTCCCTGGCGCTCTCGAACGGGACGCCGGGCCCGTCGTCGGCGACCCGGACGCCGCCGTCGGCCGTGAGCGTGACGTCGACGGTGCCCGCGCCACGCGCCAGGACCTCGTGGACGGCCGCGCTCAGGGCTTCGTGGACCATCTGGTGCAGACCCCGTGCCGAGGTCGATCCGACGTACATCCCGGGCCTCTTCCGGATGGCTTCCGGTCCCTCGAGCACGTGGATGCGGCTGGCGTCGTACGTGTGCGCGTCGTCACTCATGAAGTCCCCTCCGACGGTGTCTTCCAGGCCTCCGCCAGCCCAGGAGAATTCCAGGAGAACACCAGGTCAGAGCGGTTGTACCGAGCGCCTGAGGGGGGAGGGGGCGCCCGCCCGGAGGCGGTCGGAAACGGGGTCGCCGCCCCCGCCGCCGGCCGTCCGAGGCGCCCCACAGGCCCGGCGCGGCACATGAACGGAGGGGACCGACGGCCCCGAATCGAAGAGGTCGATAATCGGTGCATGGCAAACGAAAGACTCGGCGAGGCACTCCGGCTTCTGGGCATCGGACAGGAGGGCGCCGAGGTCTACCGGGCGCTTCTGGACTGCGGGCCCGCGCCGCTGCGTTCGATCGGTGCCGAGGCCGGGCTCGGGGACGAGGCGCTGGCGGCGGCGTACCGCGAGCTGGTCGACTGCGGTCTGGCGAGCGCCGCCGAGGAGGGCTCCGACGTCGTGGCGCCGGTGCCGCCCGCCGCTGGTCTGGAGATCCTCGGGCGGCGCCGGGCGGCCGAGCTCGACGAGTCCCGGATCACCGTCGGGGGCGCGTTCGACTCGTTCCGGCGGCACCGGCTCGCCGGGTATCACGACCAGCTGGTGGAGGTCGTGACCGGTGACGCCATCGGGCCCCGGATGCGTCAGGCGTGGGCGAGCGCCCGGGAGCAGATCCGGCAGTTCGACTCGCCGCCGTACTTCCCCCTCGCCGGCGCCACGGACGACGCGCTGGCCACGCTCGCGCGTGGGGTGACCCAGCGGGTCGTGTACTCGCGGGAGTCCCTTGAGCATCCCGGGCAGTTGGAGAACTCGATCGAGCCGTGCATCGAGGCCGGCGAGCAGGCCCGGGTGCTGCCGTCGGTGCCGGTCAAGCTGTTGATCATCGATGACGCGTACGCCCTGGTCGCGCTCTCGATCAAGGAGACGGACGTCTACAACACGATGCTGGTCGTGCAGCCCTGCGGCCTGCTCTCCGCGCTCGTGGCACTGTTCGAGCAGGCCTGGCAGAACGCGCTGCCGTTCCACGGCCGTTCGGCCCGGCCGGCGGGGCTGCTGCCCGCCGACCGGCGTCTGCTCCGGTTGCTCGCGGCCGG
Organism: Streptomyces sp. NPDC029956; assembly: GCF_055574655.1. Taxonomy (NCBI): domain Bacteria; kingdom Bacillati; phylum Actinomycetota; class Actinomycetes; order Kitasatosporales; family Streptomycetaceae; genus Streptomyces; species Streptomyces sp. NPDC029956. The sequence continues at coordinate 174,589 of NZ_JBVHZJ010000008.1, forward strand.
CGCGAGCGACGAGGTCATCGCCCGGGAGATCGGCGTGAGTCGCCGCACGCTCTTCCGCCGCGTGCAGGTCCTGATGGCCCGCCTGGGGGCTACGAGCCGGTTCCAGATGGCGCTGCAGGCGCAGCGGTCGGGGTGGCTGTGAGCGGCCCGGGGATGGTCGGCCCGTCCGCTCCCGCCTCCGCTTCTGTTCGTGCCTCTGCCCCCGCAGCCGCGAGCTGCTGCCAGAGGTAGGTGTGCACGAGCGCGCTGTTGTGGGCGGCCTGTTCGTTGTCGCCCGCGCCCGCGTGGCCGCCGCCGGTGTTCTCGTGGAAGAGGACCCGGTGGCCGAGTTCCCGCAGCCGGGCCGCCGTCTTCCGGGCGTGCCCGGGGTGGACGCGGTCGTCGCGGGTCGAGGTCATCAGGAGGACCGGTGGGTAGTCCCGGTCGGCCGCGAGCCGGTGGTACGGGGAGAGTGCGAGCAGGTGGGGAAGGTCGGCCTCGTCGTCGGGATCGCCGTACTCGGCGATCCAGGACGCGCCCGCGAGGAGCTTGTGGAAGCGGGTCATGTCGAGGAGCGGCACCTGGGCGACGATCGCGCCGAAGAGCTCGGGGTGGCGGGTCAGCATGGCGCCCATGAGGAGCCCGCCGTTGCTGCCGCCCTTGGCGCCCAGCATGGCCGGGGTGGTGATGCCGCGGGCGACGAGGTCCTCGGCGACGGCGGCGAAGTCCTCGAAGGCCCGGGGGCGTTCGGCGCCGAGTGCGGCCTGGTGCCAGTCGGGGCCGTACTCGCCGCCGCCGCGGATGTTCGCGATGACGTAGGTGCCGCCGCGTTCCAGCCAGGCCCGGCCGGTCACCCCGCCGTAGAACGGGGTGAGGGAGACCTCGAATCCGCCGTAGCCGTAGAGCAGGGTGGGGCCGGGGCCGGGCGCGGTGGTGCGGTCGGGGCCGATGACGAAGTACGGGACGCGCGTGCCGTCCCGGGAGATCGCGAAGTGCTGGTCGACGGTGAGGCCGGTGGTGTCGAAGTGGTGCGGGGCCTGCTTGAGGGGTTCCGAGCCTGCGCCGATCCGCCCGTGGTGGAGTGTGGAGGGCTGGAGGAAGCCGGACACGTCGAGGAAGTACTCGTCGGACACGTCGGGGTCGGTGTCGACGACGCCGACGGCGGACAGGGCCGGGACGCCGACGAGCGGCTCGCGCGTCCAACCGCCGCCGTCGGGGACGGGGGTGAGGACCTCGATGTGGGTGCTGACGTCCCGCATCGTCTCCAGAAGGAGGTGGTTGCGGGTCCAGGTGTGTCCGGCGAGGGCGGTCCGGGCATCCGGGGTGAACAGCACGTCGGGCGTACGGTCGCCCGCGAGGAAGGCGTCGAAGCCGAAGGCGAGCAGTGAGCCCGTCGGCTGCCCGAGCCACGCGGACTTGAGGGTGACGATCAGGTACTGCCGGTGGGCGTAGACGCTCGCGTCGTCGGGCACGTCGATCCGTACGCGGGTGCCGTCGGGGCGCAGGAGGTACGTCTCGCTGTGGAAGAAGTCCAGGGAGCGGCCGACGAACTCCCGCTCGAACCCGGGCGTGCTGTCCCGGTAGCCCCAGGCGGCTACATCCGCCGGGTCGGCTTCGTAGACGAGGGTGGCGTCCTCGACGGGTGTGCCGCGCCGCCAGCGACGGACGGTACGCGGATAGCCGGAGTCGGTCAGCGAGCCCGGGCCCAGATCCGTACCGACGAGGACGGTGTCGTCGTCGGCCCATCCGATCCGTGTCTTGGCCTCGGGCAGCCGGAAGCCGTCCTCGACGAACTGCCGGGCGACGAGGTCGAATTCACGGACGACGACGGCGTCCCCACCGTCACGGGAGAGCCGCACCAGGGCCCGGTCGTACTCCGGCCGCCGGACCCGCGCCCCGTCCCAGACCCACTTCTCGCCCTCGGCGGCGGCCAGCGCGTCGACGTCGAGGAGCACCTCCCACTCGGGGTCGTCGCGGCGGTACTGCTCCAGAGTCGTCCGCCGCCACACTCCGCGCAGGTGGTTCGCGTCCCGCCAGAAGTTGTACAGGTGCTCACCGCGCCGCACGGTGTAGGGAATCCGGTCGGAGGCGTCGAGCACCTCCCGGAGGCGGGCCTTCAGGTCCCCGAACGCGTCGCCGGCGGCCACGGCGTCCGCGGTCTCCGCGTTCCGCTCGGCCACCCATGCGAGCGCGGCCTCGCCGGACACGTCCTCGAGCCACAGGTAGGGGTCGTCGTCGTTCTGGTTCCGCATGGTGCTACTTCCCGTCCTCGCGCCGGAGCCGTGCCGAAAGGTGGTGCTGGAGCCGCTGCCCCACGGCCGCCAGGTCGTGGACGAAGTCCAGGGTGTCGGCCTGCGTCAGGGTGTAGCGGCGGCGGGTGGCCTCGACGTGCTTGGCGGTGGGCGCGAGGGCCACGGTGTGGGTGGTGAGGTCGATCGCTCCGTCCTCCACGCGGCCGACCATGATCTCCACGATGCCCGTGGGCTGGGTGATCAGCGCCTCGATCGTGCCCTCGGGCTTGAGGCGCCACCAGCCGCTCTCGCGGGCCGCCGGGCGGAGCGGGGTGCCGTTGTCGTCGATCAGCCAGGCGCGGGCCTCGTAGTGGAGGAACGGGCGGCCGTCGTGGCTGAAGGTGACCTCCTGCGCGTACGTGAAGTCCTCGGCGAGCGTCGGGTACCCGCCCCGGCCCTCACCGGTCCAGGTGCCGAGCAGTCCGGTGACCGGCGCGAGGAACTCGTGCGGGGCCGGCGCCGCGTCCGGCCGGAAGGCGTCGGGGTACGGATGCTGCCGGTCGCGGTCGGTCATGGTGCGTACTCCTGGGTCGAGGCCTGTGCCGGAGGGCAGCTTAGGTCGTCCGCCCTCCGGCCGGGCCTCGTGCACCCGTGACACGGTCTACCCGCGGCGGCTCCGTACCAGCAGGTAGAGGAAGTACGGCGTGCCGATCACCGCCGTCATCAGGCCCGCGCCGAGCTGGGCCGGGGCGATCACCGTACGACCGACGAGGTCGGCGGTGCAGACGAGGACCGCTCCGAGGAGGACGGCGACCGGCACCACGCGCGCGTGCTGACGGCCGACCAGGGCGCGGGCCGCGTGGGGTGCGACGAGGCCCACGAAGCCGATCGTTCCGGCGGCGGCGACGGCGGTGGCACTGAGCAGGACGGCGAGGGCGAGGAAGCCCAGGCGGTCGCGGCCCAGGTTCAGGCCGAGGAGACGCGGGGTGTCCTCGTCGAGCGAGACCAGGTCGAGTTCGGTGCGCCGGGCGGCCGCGACGACCACACCCACGGCGAGGACCGCCGCCAGGGGCACGACATCGGGCAGGGTCCGCCCGTACGTGGAGCCCGAGAGCCAGGTCAGCGCCTTGATCGCGTTGAACGGGTCGGTGAGGATGACGAGAAGGCTGATCAGGGCCGATGCTCCGGTGGCGACGCCGAAGCCGACGAGGACGAGCCGGTTCTGCCGGAATCCGCCCTTCGCGGCGAGGCCGAAGACGAGGACGGAGCTGACGGCGGCACCGGCGAAGGCGGCGCCGGCCACGCCCCACGATCCGGCGGACGGCACGGTCGTGACCAGGAGGACCGCACCGAGCGCGGCTCCGTTGGAGACGCCCAGGATGCCGGGTTCGGCGAGGGGGTTGCGGGTCACGGCCTGGACGAGGGTGCCGGCCAGTGCGAGGGCGGCGCCCGCGAGGAGCGCGGCCAGGACGCGGGGCACGCGTGTGTCGAGGACAAACGCGGTGGTCCGGCCCGCCTTGCCCTGGGCCCAGTTCAGCACGTCGCCGAACAACAGCTTGGCGTCGCCGAGGAGCAGGGCCGCGACCACCACGCCGAGGAGGACGACGACCAGGACGGCGGTGGTGGTGAGGAAGACGCCCCGGCTGCGGATCCGCAACCGGTCGGTCGCGGCGGCCGCCTCCGTGTCCCGGCTCCGCGTCGCCATGACGACGAGGAAGAGCGCGCCGACGAGGCTCGTGACGACACCGGTCGGTACCGCGACGGCCACGTCGGCGGGGACGAGGACGCGCAGGACCACGTCGGAGCCGATGACCAGGGCCGCGCCGATGAGGCCCGCGAGGGGCAGACCGCCCCGGGTGCGGGTGAAGCCGCGGAAGCGTCGGGCGAGCGGCCGGACGAGCGCGGGCGCGCAGAGGCCGACGAAGCCGATGGGGCCGGCGAGGGTGACGGCGGCCGTGGAGAGCAGGGAGGCGAGGATGACGGCGGTGAGCCGGGTGGCCCGGACGGGGACGCCGAGACCGCGCGCGGCGTCGTCGCCGAGGGCGAGGGCGTCGATCCGGCGGGCGAGGAGCAGGAGTCCGACGAGTCCGACGACGGCGAGCGGCAGCATCTGGAGGACGCCGTCGAAGCCGTTCTGGGCGATGCTGCCCTGGTACCAGTGGCGAATGCCGTCGGTCTCCATGGGGAACAGCAGGAGCAGGCCCTCGGTGACGGCGGTGAGGCCGAGGGTGAGGGCGCTGCCCGCGAGAACGAGCCGGACGGTGCCGGTGCCGAGGCCGGAGAGGCCGAGGACGACCGCGGCCGCCGCGAGGCCGCCGACGAACGCGATGCCGGAGGACGCGAACAGGGGCAGCGAGACACCGGTGACGGTGGCGACGCTGAGGGCGAAGTAGGAGCCCGCGTTGACCGCGAGGGTGTCGGGCGAGGCGAGGACGTTGCGGCTGACGGCCTGGAGGGCGGCGCCCGCCATGCCGAGGACGGCGCCGATGAGCAGGCCCGCGGCCATCCGGGGCAGCCGTGAGGCGATGACGACGGACGCGTCGGCCGGGTCGGCCCGGCCGGTGAGCGCCTTCCACACCTCCGGGGCGCCGACCGCGGCCGTGCCCTGGGTGATGTCGACGACCGCGAGTGCGACGACGAGGAGGATGAGGGCGGCCGTCACCGGGGCCGCGCCCGTCCGGGACGTGGCCGTCGGCGGACGGGTGGCGGGGGTGGTTGCGGTGACGGCCATGGTGTTACTTCGTCAGGGCGGCGACGACGGAGTCGACGTACTTGTTCATCGAACCGGGACCGCCGAACATCCAGACGCCGTCGGGCAGACGGTGGACGTTGCCCTTCTTGACGAACGGCAGCGAGGTCCACACCTTGTCCTTGGCGAGGACACCGGCGAACGGGTTGCTGGAGGCGTCGCCGTCGTTGCCGATGTAGGCGAAGTGCACGTCGCCGATCTTGGTGAGGCCCTCGACGTCGGAGGAGCCGAGGCCGTAGGCCGGGTCGCCCTTGACCGTCCAGGCGTTCTTCAGGCCGAGCTTCTCGTTGACGGCGCCGATGAGCGAACCGCTCGTGTAGGGGCGGATCGAGACCTGGTTGGAGACGACGTACCCGTCGGCGAAGGCGTACTTGGCGCCGGCGAGCTTCGCGTCGGCCAGGGCCTTCCTGCCCTCCTCGAGCTTCGCCTCGAACTGCTTCTTGAGCTCCGTGGCCTTGTCCGTGGTGCCGGTGGCCTTGGCGATCAGGTCGAGGTTCTCGGTCATCCGGCCGATCGGGTCGGCGGCGTCGGCGGCCTTCACCTCGAGGACCGGGGCGATCTTGCGGAGCTGCTTGACGGCGGCCGGCGGCAGGTCGGAGGTCGCGAGGATGAGATCGGGCTTGAGGGCCGCGACGGTCTCCATGCTCGGCTCGCCGCGCGTGCCGATGTCCTTGGGCTCGTTCTTCAGCGGGACGGCCGTGTCCCAGGTCTTGTAGCCCTTGACGTCGGAGACGCCCACCGGGTCGACGCCGAGCTCGATGAGGTGCTCGACGACGTTCCACTCGGTGCCGACGACCTTCTTGGCGGGGCCGTCGAGCTCCACCTTGGTACCCGTGGCATCGGTGAGGGTGATGCGCTCGGTGGTCTTCTTCGCGTCGTCGGCGGCGGGCTCGGTGGTGCCGCAGGCGGTGAGGGTGAGGGCCGCGGTCGTGGCGACCGCCGTGGTGAGGAGGAGGCGTCTCATGAGGTGGTGCTGAGCCTTTCGCTTCGCGAGTGGTGCCGGCCTATCGCACGGGTGCGCAGCCGGCCGGTGAGGGGATCGGTGTCGACCTCGATGCGGATGCCGTACGTCTCGGTCAGCCGCTCGGGCGTCAGGACGTCCGAGGGGCTGCCGTCGGCGACGACGCGTCCCGTGTCGAGCAGGACGATCCGGTCGGCGACTGCTGCCGCCTGGTCGAGGTCGTGGAGGACGGCACCGACGGCGATGCCGTGGTCGTCCGCCAGGTCACGCATGAGGTCGAGGAGTTCGACCTGGTAGCGCAGGTCGAGGTAGGTGGTGGGCTCGTCGAGCAGCAGCACGCCCGTCTGCTGGGCGAGGCAGCCGGCGAGCCAGACGCGCTGGAGCTGACCGCCGGAGAGGTGCTCGGCGCCGCGCCCGGCGAGTTCGGTGACGCCCGTCATGGCGAGGGCGTGGTCCACCGCCGCCTTGCCGTCCGGGTCGGCCCTGCCCCAGCGACCCCGGTAGGGGTAGCGGCCGAATTCGACCAGGTCCCGGACGGTCAGTCCACTGGGGGTGGGGCGTCCCTGGGTGAGCAGGGCGACATGGCGCGAGAACTCACGGGGGCTCAGGGCGAGGCCGTCGACGGCCCCGTCGAGCATGAGTGTGGCGGTGCGCGGCTGCTGGAGCCGTGCGAGGGTGCGGAGCAGCGTCGACTTGCCGCTGCCGTTGGGCCCGACGAGTACGGTCACTTCGCCGGGGCGCAGCGTCATGGAGGCGTCGTGGACGACATCGACGCCTTCGTACGCCACGGTGACACCCGTGGCCGAGAGTTCATGACCGCGGGGACGGGGGGTCGCGTCGGTCTGTTCACCTGCTTGCACGTCGCAGAGGTTAGCCTAACCTTATCGATAGGCAAAAGAGGGGGCTGAGTCGCGGACACAAGACGCATTCAGGCCAAGCTGATCTCCCTATGCCGCCCCGCCCTCGTCACGCCGGAACCGTGTGCGCCCTCGAAGCGCGTCCACGCTCCGAGACACCGTTGACCCCGGGCGCGAGCGTCGCTACCTTCGCGCCATGTTGCGTACAGCCCTGCTCACCACGCGCGGTCACATCGACCTGCTGCGGGTGGCCTCCGCCGCGTGTCGCCGCGGCTGCTGACGCCCTTTCACGTATTCGACGCCCCCCGCGTCCTCGACCCCGCCGTCTCCGACGCCGCGCGCCGTACCCGTACACGTGCCGGTACACGCACCCGTGCACGTACCCGTGCCCCCCGCTGACGCCCTGATCGCCGTGTGCCCGCGCTCGCCGCGCGCCGCCCGCGGTCGCTGACGCGTACCCACACGCCCTCCCCCACCCCACTCCCCCGGAGTCCCGCCATGACGGTCGACCATGCCCCACCCCAGTCACCGCCCGACATATCGCCTTTGCCAGATGTCGAACCCCTCACCCCCGATCGCGGCCCCGGCCGCACCCCCGCCGTCCCGCGCTGGCTGCGCCGCACGGTGGGACCCCTGCTGCTCCTCGCCCTCTGGCAGACCCTCAGCACGACAGGGGTGCTGCCGGCCGAGGCGCTCGCCTCGCCGGGGACCATCGCCCGCGCCGGCGGTGAGCTGATCGGCGACGGGACCCTCCCCACCGCGATGGGCGTCTCCCTGCGCCGGGTCGCCGCCGGACTGCTGATCGGGGGGATCGTCGGCATCGCGCTCGCCCTGCTCTCCGGGCTCTCCCGGCTCGGCGAGGACCTCGTCGACGCCCCGGTCCAGATGCTGCGGACCGTGCCGTGGGTCGGCCTGATCCCGCTCCTCATCATCTGGCTGGGCATAGGGGAGGCGCCCAAGGTGGCGCTGATCGCGCTCGGCGTCGCCTTCCACCTCTACCTGAACGTGTACGCCGGAATCCGCGGCGTCGACGCCCAACTCGTCGAAGCGGGCCAGTCCCTGGGGCTCGGCCGCTGGGGTCTCGTCCGGCACGTCGTGCTGCCGGGCGCGCTGCCCGGAGCCATGACCGGCCTGCGGTACTCCCTCGCCACCGCCTGGCTGGCGCTGGTCTTCGGCGAGTCCATCAACGCCGACGCAGGCATCGGCTTCCTCATGAACCAGGCGCGGGAGTTCTTCCGCACAGACGTGATCGTCGTCTGCCTGGTCGTCTACGCCTTCCTCGGCCTTGTCGCCGACGCCGTCGTCCGTACTCTCGAAAGGCTGCTGCTGCAATGGCGACCGACCTTCACCGGGCAGTGACCGTCCAGGGCCTCACCCGTTCCTTCGACGGGCGACCGGTCGTCGACGGTCTCGATCTCACCCTGTACGCCGGGCAGTTCACCGCACTCCTCGGCCACAGCGGCTGCGGCAAGTCCACCCTCCTCCGGGTCCTCGCCGGGCTCGACCGGGAGATCTCCGGCACCGTCCTCGTCCCGCGCCGGCGCGCCGTCGCCTTCCAGGCGCCGCGCCTGATGCCGTGGAAGCGGGTCTGGCGCAATGTGCTCCTCGGGCTGCCGGGGAAGCCCGGCCGGGCCGTGGCGGAGAAGGCCCTGGCGGAGGTCGGGCTCGGTCACCGCTCGGGCGCCTGGCCGAAGACGCTCTCCGGCGGCGAGGCCCAACGCGCCTCCCTCGCCCGGGCCCTGGTACGGGACCCGGATCTGCTGCTGCTCGACGAGCCGTTCGGCGCGCTCGACGCGCTGACCCGGATCAAGGCACAGCGGCTCGTGGCCGAGCTGTGGCAGCGGCGTGGCTGCACGGTCCTGCTCGTCACCCACGACGTGGACGAGGCGCTGCAGCTCGCGGACCGTGCCCTGGTGATGCGGAACGGTGTCATCGCGTACGACACCGCCGTCGACCTGGACCGGCCCCGCTCCGCCGGCGATCCCGCCCTGGCCGCGCTCCGGACCCGACTCCTCGCGGAACTGGGTGTCAGCGAGGCCGAGTTCGCCGGGCACGCGGCCTGACGCATGCCCCTTCCCATCCGTCTCACCCATCGCCTTCCCCTCTCCCATCCCTTCCCCCTCGCTCGTCCCCTCCTCAAGGAGCGCTCCCTGTGAAGTCCTTCCGTCTGTCCACCGCGGCCCTGCTCGTGCCACTCGCGCTCCTCGCCTCCGCCTGCTCCGGAGCCTCAGCGGCCGGTTCGTCCTCGAACTCCGACGGCAAGGGCTCCGTCGTCCTGAACGTCGGCGACCAGAAGGGCGGCGCCGAGGCGCTGCTGCGGGCCGCCGGCGAGCTGGAGGACCTCCCGTACCGGGTCACATGGTCGACGTTCACGTCAGGACCACCCCTGCTGGAGGCGGTGAACGCCAAGGCCGTCGACATCGGTTCGGTCGGCAACACCCCGCCCGTCTTCGCCGCCGGCGCCGACTCGAAGATCACGGTGGTCTCCGCGACGCACGGCGACTCCGCGGGCGAGACGATCCTCGTCGCGAAGGACTCACCCCTGCGCACCGTGGCGGACCTGAGGGGAAAGCGGGTCGCCGTCGCCCAGGGCAGCTCCGCCCACTTCCAGCTGATCTCCTCGCTCAAGAAGGCCGGCCTGACCCTGCGCGACGTCCGGGTGACGCTGCTGCAGCCGGCCGACGCACTGGCCGCGTTCACCAGCGGCAAGGTGGACGCCTGGGCGGTCTGGGACCCGTACACCTCGCAGGTCCTGCTCAGCGGCAAGGGCCGGGTCCTCGCCGACGGGCGCGGGCTCGTCAACGGCCTCGGCTTCCAGGTCGCCGCCCCGTCGGCACTCGCCGACCCCGCGAAGGCCAAGGCCATCGGCGACTTCGTCGAGCGGCTCCGGCGGGCCCAGGCCTGGGTGTTCGACCACCCCGAGGCCTGGGCGAAGGTCTGGGCGAAGGAGACCGGGCTGCCGTACGACGTGGCGCTCGCCGCCGTGAAGCGCAGCAACGGCACCCGTATCCCGGTCGCCCTCGACGACGCCGCCGTCGCCTCCGAGCAGAAGATCGCCGACACGTTCGCCGCCCTGGGGCTCATCCCGCGCACGTTCCGCTTCGCCGACTACGTCGACACCCGTTTCAACAAGGACCTGCCGCCGTCCACCACCCCGGCGCGCAGCTACGGAAAGGCCTCCTCCTCATGACCGTCCATCTGCACTGGTTCCTGCCCACCGGCGGTGACGGCCGGACCCTCGTCGACCGGCACGCCTACACGGACGGCGGCATCACCCGCGACCGCACGGTGTCCGGGGTGCGGGCGCCGGACATCGACTATCTGATCCAGATCGCCAAGGCGGCCGAGCAGTTGGGGTTCGAGGCCGTACTGACCCCGACCGGGACGTGGTGCGAGGACGCCTGGCTCACCACGGTGGCGCTCTCCCAGCACACCGAACGGCTCAAGTTCCTGGTGGCGTTCCGACCGGGGGTGATCTCGCCGGTGCTCGCGGCCCAGATGGCGTCCACGTACCAGCGGATCACCCGCGGCCGGCTCCTCCTCAACGTGGTGACCGGCGGGGACTCCACCGAGCAGCGCCGCTTCGGCGACCACCTGGACCACGACCGGCGGTACGCACGCACGGCCGAGTTCCTGTCGGTCGTACGGGGCGCGTGGAGCGGGCGGCCGTTCGACTACGAGGGCGAGCACTTCCGGATCGAGGGCGGGCTCACCGCGCTGCCGCCGGACCCGCTGCCCGAGATCTTCTTCGGCGGCTCGTCCGCCGCGGCCGGTCCGGTGGCCGCCGAGCACGCGGACGTCTATCTGACCTGGGGCGAGCCGCCGTGGCAGGTCAAGGAGAAGATCGACTGGATCCGGGGTCTCGCGGAGGAGCGCGGTCGCACGGTCCGCTTCGGCATCCGGCTGCACACGATCTCGCGTGACTCGGCGCGCGAGGCCTGGGCGACGGCCGACCGGCTGCTCGCCGATCTCGACACCGAGACGGTCGCCGCCGCGCAGCAGGTGCTGGGCCGGAGCGAGTCGGTCGGCCAGCAGCGGATGCTGGCGCTGCACGAGGGCGGCTCCCTCGGCCGCGACCGGCTGGAGATCTCACCGAACCTGTGGGCGGGGGTCGGTCTCGTGCGGGGCGGGGCCGGCACCGCGCTCGTCGGCAGCCACGCCGAGGTCGCGGACCGGATCGAGGAGTACCACGACCTGGGCGTGGAGCACTTCGTCCTGTCCGGCTACCCGCATCTGGAGGAGGCGTACTGGTTCGGTGAGGGCGTGCGGCCGGAGCTTGCGGCGCGCGGTCTGCTGCCGACGGTCGTGCCCTCCCCGCTGCTCGGTGTCCCGGCCGCGAACGGCCGGCCGGCCTCGGCGCCGGGAGGTGCTCCGCTGCTCGTGGCCGGCGGGCGATAGGACGCGGCCGGCCCGTCGGCTCCCGTCGCGGGGCACGGGAGGGCTCCCGTCGCGGGGGCGCGGGAAGATCCGCGCCCCCGCCTCGGTTGGTAGAACCGTGAACGATTACGGGGTCGAAGAGTCAGGAACCGCGGCCGAGGCGCCGAAGCCGGTGGACGTCGTCGTCATCGGCGCGGGACAGGCCGGGCTCTCGGCCGCCTTCCATCTGCGCCGCACCGGTCTGGAGCCGGACCGGGACTTCGTCGTCCTGGACCACGCCCCGCGGCCGGGCGGCGCCTGGCAGTTCCGCTGGCCGTCGCTCACGTACGGCAAGGTCCACGGGATGCACGCGCTGCCCGGCATGGAGCTGACCGGCGCCGACCCCGCGCGGCCGTCCTCGGAGGTGATCGGCGCGTACTTCGACTCGTACGAGCAGACCTTCGGCCTGCGGATCCATCGCCCCGTCGACGTCACGGCCGTCCGGGAGGGGGACGGCGGCCGGGAGGACCAGGCCGGACGGCTCCTGGTCGAGACCTCGGAGGGTACGTACGCCACCCGTGCCCTGATCAACGCCACGGGCACCTGGGACCGGCCCTTCTGGCCGCGCTACCCGGGCCAGGAGACCTTCCGCGGGCGCCAGCTGCACACCGCCGGCTACCCGGGACCGGAGGAGTTCGCCGGGAAGCGGGTCCTCGTCGTCGGCGGCGGCGCGTCCGGCACCCAGCACCTCATGGAGATCGCGGACGTCGCCGCCGACACCTTCTGGGTGACCCGGCGCGAGCCGGTCTGGCGCGAGGGCCCGTTCGGGGAGATGGAGGGACGGGCCGCCGTCGCGATGGTGGAGGAGCGAGTCCGGCAGGGGCTGCCCCCGAAGAGTGTCGTCTCGGTCACCGGGCTCCCCCTCAACGACGTGATCCGCGCCGCACGCGCGCGCGGGATCCTGGACCGCCTCCCCATGTTCGACCGGATCACCCCGACCGGGGTGGCCTGGGACGACGGCCGGACCGTCGACGTGGACGTGATCCTGTGGGCGACCGGCTTCCGGGCGGCGATCGACCATCTCACCCCGCTGCGGCTGCGCGAGCCTGGCGGCGGGATCCGGGTCGAGGGCACTCGCGCGGTCCGGGACGAGCGCGTCCACCTCGTGGGGTACGGACCGTCGGCGTCGACGATCGGTGCCAACCGGGCCGGACGGGCGGCGGTCTCGGACATCCGGCGCCTGCTGCGCCATGAGACGTCCACCGCAGCGACCGAGCCGGGTGCCGGGCCCGTGACCGGGCCGGAATCCGAGCCGGAAGCCGCCGTGAAGCCGGTCCCGGAGGCAGCCGCGGAGACGGTCTCGGGTGCGACCGCGGAAACCCTCCCGAGGGCTGTCCCGGGGGCGGTCCCCGTGGCCGCCGCCGTGTGATCCGGCTCAGCCCTTCTCGGCCCCCCGGTTGGCGTTGAACTCGGCCACGTTGACCTGGTGGGCGGCGTAGTCGGCGGTGAAGCGGGTGTCCCCCGGGGTCACCGTGACGAAGTAGAGCCAGTCGCCGTCCGCCGGACGGATGACCGCGTCCATGGCCTGGTCCCCCGGGTTGCCGATGGGCGTCGGCGGCAGGCCCTTGCGCTCATAGGTGTTGTACGGGCTCCGGAGCCGTGTGTCCTGGAGCGTGGTGTCCACGGTGGTGCGGCCGAGCGCGTAGTTGAGGGTCGAGTCCATCTGGAGGGCCATGCCCCGGGCGAGCCTGTTGTGGACGACCCGGGCGACCTTGGCCATGTCCTCCGGGTTGTCGGCCTCGGCCTGGACGATGCTGGCCGCGGTCACCGCCTGGTACACGCTCATGCCGTGGGCCCGCGCGCCCTCGGCGATCCGGGCGGCGCCGAAGCGCTTCCCCGCCGTGTCGACCATGAAGCGGAACAGCTCCTCGGGGGTGGTGGCGTCGAGGACGGGATACGTCGCCGGGAAGAGGTAGCCCTCTGGGTTGCCTCCGGCGGCCGCGGGCAGCGGGAGGGCGGTGGCGGACGCCGTCGCGGCCTTCCGGGCGGCGCCCTCGGGCAGGCCGAGCGCCCGGTCGACCGCCGTGTAGACCTGGCCGGCCCGCCAGCCCTCGGGAACCAGGAGCGCCCGGGGCTGTTCGACAGCCGGTTCGTCCCGCGTCAGGAGCAGCGGCAGGGTGACGGCGGCAGCCGCGGCCACGGCGAGGGCGGCTCCGAGCAGGAGAGCCAGCCGGCCGCGCCGGGTGAGCCGGGGGCGGCGGCGTGGGGGTGCGTACGGTGAGGGCGGCCGGTACGTCATGGCCGCACGCTAACCCGCTGCGTACGGGAATCCCGGGAACCCGCGCACACGGCGGCGCCGCCGGTCCCCTGGGACGGGGGGCCGACGGCGCCGGGGCACTGCGTTCGTCAGACGAGCCAGCCAAGGAAGTGGAGGACGCCGGCGAGCAGGTCGGTGATGACGTTCATGGTGGTGCTTCTCCTCGTACAGGTACATCAGTGGGACTGATGCTTCATTGGGACAGCACGGTCACGGTCTGCAGCCCGTCGATCGCGCACCGCAATCATCCGACGTCGTACGGGAGTTGAGCAACGGATCCTGGAACGATCACACGTTCTGGGGAACAACCGCTCCCACGTTCGCCTGTTCGGCTTCGGTGGCGGCGGTGACGCCGGCGGCACCCATGACGTCCGCGGTGCTCCGTGCGTCCCGCCGGACCAGGGCGGCGTACTTCCCGTCCCGGGCGAGCAGCTCGTCGTGCGTGCCGCGCTCCGCGATCCGGCCCTCCTCCAGGACGACGATCTGGTCGGCGTCCCGGACGGTGGAGAGCCGGTGGGCGATGGTGATCGTGGTCCGGCCGGCCGAGAGGGCGTCGATGGCCTGCTGCACGGCGTGCTCCGTGCGGGTGTCGAGGGCGCTGGTGGCCTCGTCGAGGATCAGTACGGGCGGGTCGCGCAGGATGGTGCGGGCGATGGCGAGGCGCTGCTTCTCGCCGCCCGAGAAGCGGTAGCCGCGCTCGCCGACCAGGGTGTCGTACCCCTCGGGCAGCGAGGCGATGTGGTCGTGGATCTGGGCGGCGCGGGCGGCCGCCTCGATCTCCTCGTCGGTGGCGTCCGGCTTGGCGAAGCGGAGGTTGTCGGCGACGGAGGCGTGGAAGAGGTACGTCTCCTGGGAGACGACGCCGACCGCGCGGGCGAGGGTGTCGAAGTCGAGGTCGCGCACGTCGGCCCCGTCGAGGGTGACGCGGCCGCCGGTGACGTCGTAGAGCCGGGGCACCAGGTAGCTGAGGGTGGACTTGCCGGAGCCGGTGGGGCCGACGACGGCCAGGCTGCCCCCGGCGGGCACGGCCAGGTCGACGGCGTCGAGCGTCGGACGTCCGGTGCCCTCGGGGTCGTAGCGGAACTCGACCTTCTCGAAGGCGAGCTCGCCGCGGACCCGGGCGAGCCGGACGGGCTCGGCGGGCTCGGTGATGTCCACGGGCAGGTCGAGGTACTCGAAGATGCGCTGGAAGAGCGCGAGGGACGTCTGCATCTGCACACCGGTGGAGAGCAGGCTCACGGCGGGCCGGAACAGGCCCTGCTGGAGCGAGACGAAGGCGACGAGGGTGCCGAGCGAGAGGGCGGCCCCTCCGGAACTCAGGGCGATGCCGGCGACCCAGTAGATCAGGGCGGGCATGGCGGCCATGACGATGCCGATGGTGGACATCCGCCACCGTCCTGCCATGGAGGAGCGCACTTCGAGGTCGACGAGGCGCTCGGACTCCTCGGCGAAGGACCTGGTCAGGGAGTCGGCGCGGCCCATGGTGCGGCCCAGCAGGATGCCGCTGACCGAGAGGGACTCGGTGACCGTCGCGGCCATCGCGGCCATCTGCTTCTGCCGCTGGGTGGTGATCCGCTTGCGCTCGTTGCCGACGCGGCGGCTGATCCAGACGAAGACCGGCAGCAGGAGCAGCGAGACGAGGGTGAGCCGCCAGTCGAGGGCGAGCATCGCGGCGACGGTCGCGACGACGGCGGTGAGGTTGGAGACGAGGGAGGTGGCCGTGGAGGTCACGGTCGCCTGCATGCCGCCGATGTCGTTGGCGATGCGGGACTGCACCTCGCCGGTACGCGTGCGCGTGAAGAAGGCGAGCGGCATCCGCTGGAGCTGCTCGTAGACCCCGGTGCGCAGGTCGTGCATGACGCGCTGGCCGACGGTGGTGGAGATGAGGGTCTGGAGCACGCCGAAGACGCTGGTCAGCACGGCCGTGGCGATCATGCCGAGGGCGAGCAGGGTGAGCAGCCCGGTGCGCCCCTGGGGGATCGCGGTGTCGAGGATCTCCCTGAGCAGGAAGGGTGAGGCGACGGTGACGAGCGAGGCGGCGCCGACCAGGAGGCCGACGAGCACCAGGCGGGCGCGGTAGGGGCGGAAGAGCCGCAGGATGCGCCGTAGCTGCGCGGGCTCCTTCGGCTGCGAGGAGTCGCGGGGCGGGGGCGTCCAGTCGGACTGGTCGTGGGGGCGCATGGGCTCCTTCGAGGGTTCGGCGATGTCGATGAGAGCTTAGCTCATTGTTACCTATACTCACAATGAACAAGGTCCTGATATTGTTCCCGCATGAGCACCTCCGCCGTCCCGACCGGAACCGGCCGTTCGAGGGAACCCGACACCGAGGGCGCCGAGGGCGCCGACGGACTCCTCGCCGAGCAGCTGCTGCGCCTCACCCGGCGTCTGCACCGCATCCAGAAGCGCCACCTGGAGCCGGTCGGCATCACACCCGCCCAGTCCAGGCTGCTCCGCACGGTCGCGCACTTCGGAGATCCGCCCCGGATGGCCGACCTCGCGGCCCGGCTCGAGGTCGTCCCGCGCGCGGTGACCAGTCTCGTCGACGGTCTCGAGGCCGTCGACCGGGTGCGCCGGGTTCCCGATCCGAACAACCGCCGGGTGGTGCGCATCGAGCTCACCGACGCGGGCCGCGCCACGCTGCGCGAGCTGCGCAGCGCGCGCCGGGCGGCCGCAGAGGACATCCTTGCTCCATTGACCGCCGCACAGCGCGAGGTGCTCGGAGGTCTGCTGTCCGCCCTGGTCGACCCCGGCCCGGAGGGCGGCTGCTGACCCCCGGGGACGCGGACGCGCGAAGGGGAGCCGTGACATGCCGCTGTTCGAGCCGAACCCGCAGGCCCTACGCCCCGGTACGAAGCGGAGTCCGGCCCCGGACCGCGTGCCGGAGCTCCAGGCCCGGGGGACGCCGAGGCGGCTGCGCGAGGAACTCACCGAGCTCCTCGGCCCGGAGAAGGTCCTCTCGAAGATCTCCGACCTCGTGCGGTACGCCTCCGACGCCAGCCCGTACCGCTTCGTCCCGCAGGTCGTCGTCGTCGCCGAGGACATCGACGACATCTCCACGATCCTGTCGTACGCGCACGGCAAGGGCCGCGAGGTCGTCTTCCGGGCCGCCGGGACCAGCCTCAACGGGCAGGCGCAGGGCGAGGACATCCTGGTCGACGTGCGCCGCCACTGGGCGGGCGTCGAGGTCCTGGACGGCGGGACCCGGGCCCGGATCCGCCCCGGCACCACCGTCGTACGGGCCAACGCGGCACTCGCCCCGCACGGGCGGGTCCTGGGTCCCGATCCGGCCAGCGCCATCGCGTGCACGATCGGCGGGGTCGTCGCCAACAACGCCTCCGGCATGACGGCCGGGACGACGCGGAACTCGTACCGGACGGTCGCCTCCCTCACCTTCGTGCTGCCGAGCGGGACCGTGGTCGACACGGCAGACCCGGCCGCCGACGAGGACCTGGCGCACGCCGAGCCGAGGCTGTGCGCGGAGCTGATGGAGCTCAAGGCGGAGATCGAGGCGGACACCGACCTCACCGGCCGGATCCGCGCCAAGTACGCGATCAAGAACACCAACGGCTACCGGCTCGACGCCTTCCTCGACGGCGACACCCCGGTGAGCATCCTGCGGGGCCTCATGGTGGGCTCCGAGGGCACCTTCGGCTTCATCTCCGAGGTCGTCTTCGACACGCTGCCGCTGGACCGCGAGGTGTCCTCCGCCCTGCTCTTCTTCCCCTCCCTGCCGGCGGCGGCCGAGGCCGTGCCCCTCTTCAACGCGGCGGGAGCGCTGGCCGTCGAGCTGATGGACGGCAACACCCTGCGGGCCTCGGTGAGCGTGGCCGGCGTCCCGGCGGACTGGGCGGAGCTGCCCAAGGAGACGGCCGCGCTCCTGGTCGAGTTCCGGGCTCCGGACGCCGCCGCGCGGGAGGCGTACGAGCGGGCGGCGGCGGAGGTCCTCGGCGGGCTCGACCTGGTGGCCCCGGTGGCCTCCGTGGAGAACGCGTTCACCACGGACCCGGGGCGGATCGGCGGCTACTGGAAGGCCCGCAAGGCGTTCGTGACGGCGGTCGGCGGCTCACGCCCCTCCGGTACGACCCTGATCACGGAGGACTTCGCGGTGCCCCCGGCACGGCTCGCGGAGGCCTGCGAGGCACTGCTCGACCTCCAGTCCCGGCACGGCTTCGACGCCGCCGTGGCCGGTCACGCCGCGCACGGCAACCTCCACTTCCTGCTCGCCTTCGACGCGGGCGACCCCACCGACGTCGAGCGGTACGCGGCCTTCATGGACGAGTTCTGCAAGCTGACCGTGGAACGCTTCGACGGCTCCCTGAAGGCGGAGCACGCCACCGGCCGCAACATCGCGCCGTTCCTGGAGCTGGAGTGGGGCACCCGGGCGACCGACCTGATGTGGCGGGTCAAGGAGGCCATCGACCCCGACGGGGTGCTCGCTCCGCGGATCGTCCTGGACCGCGACCCGCACGCCCATCTGCGGGGCCTCAAGACGATCCCCACGGTGGAGCGGATCGCCGACCCCTGCATCGAGTGCGGCTTCTGCGAACCGACCTGTCCCAGCCACGACCTGACGACCACTCCGCGCCAGCGGATCGTGCTGCGCCGGGAGATGATGCGACAGCGCGACGGGTCCCCGGTCGAGGCCCGCCTCCTGGAGTCGTACGGCTACGACGCCGTCGACACCTGCGCCGGTGACTCCACCTGCAAGCTGGCCTGCCCGGTCGGCATCGACACGGGCGCGCTGATGAAGGAGTTCCGGCACGAACGGCACACCTCGCGCGAGGAGCGGATCGCCGCCCTGGCCGCGAAGAACTTCCGGGCGGCGGAGGCCTCCGCGCGGCTCGCGGTCGCCGCGGCCGACCGGATCGGCGACCGGGTCCTGGGGTCGGTGACGGGCCTGGCGCGCCGGGCGATCAGCACCGACCTCGTACCGGAGTGGCTGCCGGAGATCCCGGGGGCGGCGGCGCGGCGGCTGCCGCGCACCCACCGTCCCGCGGCGGTCGCCGTCTACTACCCGGCCTGTGTGAACCGGATCTTCGGCAATCCGGACGGCGAGCGGGGCCCCTCCCTCCCCGAGGCCGTGGTCGCGCTGTCGGCGCGCGCGGGCAAGCCGGTGTGGATCCCCGACGACGTGGCCGGAACCTGCTGCGCGACGATCTGGCACTCCAAGGGGTACGAGCGGGGCAACGAGGTGATGGCGAACCGGATCGTCGAGGCGGCCTGGGGATGGACCGCGGGCGGGACGCTGCCGCTGGTGGTGGACGCCTCCTCGTGCACGCTGGGCCTCGCGCACGAGGTCGTGCCGTACCTGACGGAGGACAACCGGACGCTGCACGCCGAGATGACGGTGGTCGACTCGCTGGTGTGGGCGGCGGACGAGCTGCTCCCCCGGCTCGACGTACGCCGCCGGGTCGGCTCCGCCGTGGTCCATCCGACCTGCTCGATGCTGCATCTGGGCGACGCGGAGAAGCTGACGGAGCTCGCGCGGGCCTGCGCGGAGGAGGTCGTCGTCCCCGCCGACGCGGGCTGCTGCGCCTTCGCGGGCGACCGGGGCATGCTGCACCCGGAGCTGACGGCCTCGGCGACCGCCAGGGAGGCGGCCGAGGTGACGGCGCGGCCCTTCGACGCGCATCTCTCGGCCAACCGGATGTGCGAGATCGGGATGGACCGGGCGACGGGCCGCCGGTACGGATCGGTGCTCCTCGCCCTGGAGCACGCGACACGGCCCTGACGCCTTTCGTGTTCTTGACGGCCCCTCACCCCCTGTGGTGAGGGGTCTTTCGTACGTTCGGGTGAGGGTGGGTGCCCGGTACGGCTCGGTCCGAGATCCGGAACAGTAAAGTCCAACCACCCGTCGCAAGAGTCCTATCGGCGCCCTTGCGCACCATCGGTCACCGGGGCCAGGGTCCTGAGCGGGATTCATGAAACAGCCGTGCCCACAGCTCCGGGAGGTTCCATGAACGAGCAGTCACCGCACGACCCGAGCCGCCGCAAGGTCCTCAGGACCACCGCCGCCGCGGCCGGGGCGGGTCTCGGTATCGGCGCCCTCGGCGTCCCGTCCGCGGAGGCGGCGACCCCGGCGGTCGCTCCGGCCGCCGGGCCGGCGGGCGCGGCCGGCGCCGCGCCGAAGCGCGTCGGGGCCACCATGGCCGGGGTCCCCTTCGCGGGCCGCTCCACCGTCCGGGTCGGCATCGTCGGCTACGGCAACCGGGGCGCCGGCATGATCGGCCACTTCCTCTCGCTCCCCGGGGTCCGGGTGAACGCCGTCTGCGATCCCGTGCGCGACAAGGCCGAGCGGGCCGCCGCAGCCGTCGTCGCCGCCGGACAGCCCGCACCCGCCGTCTACGCGAACGGCGAGAACGACTACGAGGACCTCTGTGCCCGCACCGACCTCGACCTCGTGTACGTGGCGACCCCCTGGGAGACCCACTTCCCGATCGCCCGGACGGCGATGCTCAACGGCAAGCACGTCGGCGTGGAGTGTCCGGTCGCGATGCGGCTCGACGAACTGTGGGCGCTCGTCGACCTGTCGGAGCAGACCCGGCGGCACTGCATGCAGCTGGAGAACTGCTGCTACGGCCGGAACGAGATGCGCGTGCTGCGGATGGCGCACGCCGGGAAGTTCGGCTCGCTCCTGCACGGGGCGGGGGCGTACAACCACGACCTGCGCGGCCTGATGTTCTCCCCGACGTACTACGAGGGCCCCTGGCGGCGACGCTGGCACACGCAGTTGAAGGGCGACCTCTACCCCAACCACGGCTTCGGTCCCGTCGCCAACTACATGGACGTCAACCGGGGCGACCGGGCGGTGAGCATCAGCAGCTTCGGCACCCCGGCGCTGGGCCTCGCCGAGTACCGCGCGGAGCACATGCCGCCCGGCGACCCCAGCTGGAAGGAGACGTACATCGGGAGCGACCGGACGATCAGCCTGGTCCAGACGGCCCAGGGCCGGGTCATCCGCCTGGAGCACGACGTCTCCACCCCGCACCCGTACAGCAGGATCAACAGCCTGGGCGGCACCCGGGGCGTCTTCGAGGACTACCCGGCCCGGATCTACCTGGAGCCGGACCACAAGGACGACCAGTGGGCCGACTTCTCGGCGTACGCGGGCGAGTTCGACCACTGGCTCTGGAAGGAGCACGCCAACCCGCCGGGCGGCCACGGCGGCATGGACTACATCATGGTCTACCGCCTGATGCAGTGCATGCGGCTCGGACTGCCGCCGGACTTCGACGTGTACGACGCCGCCACCTGGACGGCGCCGGTGCCGCTGAGCCACGCCTCCATCAAGGCGAAGGGCGCGCCGCAGGAGATCCCCGACTTCACGCGCGGCGAGTGGCGCAAGGCCCGCTCGGGCGTGGACTCGGTGAAGCCGGCCTGACGGCAGGGCTCCCCGCGTACGGTGCCCGGCCTCCGCGTACGCTGCCCGGCCTCCGCGTACGGGGGCCGGGCATCGCGTCCGGGAGCCTGCATCCCTCGCGTTCAGGGGCCCGGCACCGTCCTGGTCAGCAGCGTCGCAGGTCCTGGGTGACCGTTCCCTGCACGGTCGTCAGGCTCCGGTCGTGGCAGCCCTCGGAGCCGTACAGCCGGTAGCGCTCGTTCGTGGTGCCGACCGCGTGCCGCTGGTCGCGCGGGACGCCGGTGGTGTAGGTGGCGTCCCCGGTGTACGTGTCGTCGAGCCGCGACCAGGACAGGCGTCGTCCGTCGCGCAGCACGGCGGTGTCGGCGCGGTCCCCGAGGGTGAGGACGGTCCGCAGCCGGTCGCCCGCGCCGATCGTGGTCTCGCCGTCCATGGTGTACGTCCGGTCGGCGCGGGTGACGGTCCGGCCGCTGGTCACGGTCTCGCGGTCGGTCCAGCGCGCGGTGAACGCGTCCGGGTTCTCCCCCTCGCCCCAGCGGTGCACGGAGGTGTGGGCGACGGTCCGGTCGACGGTGGTGGCGACCCGGCCGTGCGAGGTGTTCAGGTGCCCGGCGACGGTGAGCCGGTGGCCGGCGTCGGTGTCGAGCCGGTGGAGGGAGTCCGCGGAGCCCGGGGTGTGGACGGAGGAGTTGCGCGGGGTGGTCTCCTCGTGGCGGTCGAGGCCGCCGGTGACGACCCGGCTGCCCTCGTCCTGCCAGAGGAGCACGTTCGTGGGGGTGGACCAGCCCGACTGCCCGGCCGGGACGCCGGCGACGCCGACCTCCACGCGGTGGGCGCGCCCGTCGTTGAGGACGGCGGCGAAGGGGGTCAGGTCGTAGAGGATCGGCTGGACGTCGAAGGCGCGCGGCCCCGGGGTGACGTACCAGAGGAAGGGGTTCGACCAGCCGCCGGTCCAGACCGTGGGGAAGGGCGCGGCGATCCCGGCGAGGCGTCCGTCGACGGAGACGCGGACCTCACGGTGCGGTCCGTCGGTGGCCCGGCAGGAGTAGGGGGCGGCGTCGGGGACGGAGAGGTACCAGTACTCCTCGCAGCCGCCGCCGGAGCCGGTGGCGTACACCTCGGCGAGGACGCGCTCGGTGTTGCGCGGGGTGGTGAGGGTGGGGCCGGTGAGGGGGATCACCCGGTCGGGCGTACCGGCGGCGGGCTTCACACGGCCCTGGGCGGTGTGGAAGGTGAGGGTGACGCGGACGTCAAGGACGCCGGTGTAGGTCTCGTTCACGACATTGCCGATGAGCATCTCGACGGCGCCGGGGCGGCTGAGGGTGTCGCGGTAGCGGGTGACGTCCTTCTCGACCGACCAGCTGATGCCGTCGGGCGAGGGCTGCGGTGTGGAGGTGCGGAGGATCTCCACCCCTCCGACGGTGAGGTACCCGAGGCGGTCGTACTGGCGGCCCTTCACGTTTCCTTCGAGGCGCAGGACGACCTTGTTCCAGCGTGTGCCGCACTCCTTCGGCGGGGTGTAGCCGCCCTGGTAGGGCGTGAAGTCGCGGAACCGGGCGGCGGCGAGGGTGACCTCGCAGCTGCGGGTGCCGGGGGTCTCGACGGGCGGGGCGGCGGTGACCGGGTCGTGCCAGTCGTTCGTGAACTCGGCGGGCGGCGTCGGGCCGTTCGGACCGTCGGCGGCGGCCGGGTGGACGGTGAGGAGCGCGCCGGCGGCGAGGACCAGACCGCTGAGCATGCTCATGATCTTGAGTGATCTCATGGGGCTGGAGTGAAGCGCGCTCGGCTCCGTGCGGTCCAGAGGACGATGAGCGGACATGGCGCGATCTGTTCCCCTCGTGCGGAAAATCGATTGCCGCCCCCGGGGGAAGACGCGAACCTTGCACGGCTTTCCCCGCCGTCGCACACCCCCGGCGCGCGTTCCCCCAGACAAGACCCGGAGACCCTGGGACGCCATGCAGATTCGAGATCTTCCCTATGCCGACCCAGGGGTCCCCGATGTCCGCTCGGGCACCCGGTTCCTCGTCTGGCTCGGCCGTCAGCAGCTCGGCGGGCAGGTGAAGTCCATGCTGTGGGGACTTCTGCACCACCTGGGCATCGCCGGACTGCCCCTCGGCATCGGCATCGCCGTGCAGTCGGTCGTGGACCGCGACGGCGGGCGCCTCGGACTCGCCGGAGTGCTGCTCGTGGTGCTGGGCGCCGCGATCTCCGTCGGTGACGTCATGCTGCACCGCACCGCCGTCACCAACTGGATCACGGCCGCCGCCCGCGTCCAGCAGCTCCTCGCCCGCAAGACCGCCGAACTGGGCTCCGTCCTGACCCGCCGGGTCGCCGCGGGCGAGGTCGTCGCCGTCTCCACCGGCGACGTCGAGAAGATCGGCTGGTTCGTCGAAGCGCTGTCGCGGTTCGCCGCGGGCGCCGTCGTGCTCGTCTTCGTCTGCGTCGGCCTCGTCGTCTACCAGCCCGCCCTGGGCGTCGTCGTGGCCGTCGGCGTGCCGATTCTCGCCCTCGCCGTGCTGCCGCTGCTCCCCCGCGCCACGCGCCGGGCGGACATCCAGCGCGAGAAGGCGGGCAAGGCCACCGAGCTCGCATCCGACACCGTCGCCGGGCTCCGTGTGCTGCGCGGCATCGGCGGCGAGGAGCTGTTCCTCGGCCGCTACCGCGCCGCCTCCCAGGAGGTCCGCGCGGCCGCTGTGCGCAGTGCCCGCATGTGGGCGCTGATCTCCGCGATCCAGGTCGTGCTGCCCGGCATCCTGCTCATCGTCGTGGTGGCGTACGGCGCGCGGCTCGCCTTCGACGGGCGGATCACGGTCGGCGAACTGGTCACCGTCTACAGCGCGGTGGCCCTGACCTACCACCCGCTGCGCAACTTCGAGGAGATCGCCATGGCCTTCTCCTTCTCCCGGCCGTCCGCTAAGCGGGCCGCCCGGGTCCTGGCGCTGGCCCGCACGACCAGCACGACCGCCGGGGAGGACGGGAGCGAGGACCGCAAGGCGACCGGTGACCTGTACGACCCGCTGACCGGGCTGCTCGTGCCGGCCGGCCGCTTCACCGCCGTCGTCTGCGGCGACCCGGACGTGGCCGGACGGCTCGCGGACCGGCTCGGCGGCCACCCGGCAGAACCGGGAGAGGACCACACCTCGGTGCTGCTCGGCGGGGTCCCCCTCGACGAGCTGCCGCTGGACTCGGCCCGTACGGCCGTCCTCGTCCAGGACAAGGACCCGGTCCTGCTCTCGGGCACCCTCCACGAGCTGCTCGACGTGCCCCGCTCCGGCGAGGTGCTCCCGGACCGGGCCCTGGCGGCCGCCCGGTGCGACGACGTCCTCGACGCGCTTGCCCAGGCGTCCGTGGACGCCGACGGCGATCCGATGCGCACCCGGATCACCGAGCGGGGCCGGTCGCTCTCCGGCGGCCAGCGCCAGCGGCTCGCCCTCGCCCGGTCCCTGGTGACCGACCCGGAGGTGCTCGTCCTCGACGAACCCACCTCGGCGGTCGACGCGCACACCGAGGCCCGGGTCGCCACCGGCATCGGCGCCCTGCGGGCGGGCAGGACCACCGTGGTCCTGGCCTCCTCGCCGCTGCTCCTGGACCGCGCCGACCGGGTCGTCCTGATCGACGAGGGCCAGGCCGTCGCCGTCGGCACCCACCGCGAACTGCTCGCCCGTGAACCCCGCTACCGCGCGGTCGTCACCCGCGAGACCGAGGAGGAGCTCGCCGCGACGGCGTCCTCCGCCGACGCGCTCGGCCCGGTCGACGGGGTCGACGGGGTCGACGGCGCCACACCGGTCGGCGCGCTCGACGCGACCGACGAACTCGAAGCACTGGAAGGGGAATCGGCATGATCGGCCTGGCGCCACCGGAGTACGACCCGGCGGCCCCGACGACGGCGACGACACTGCCCGTCGCCGCCGACGCGACCGTCCGCGGCTATGCACGCGAGCTGCTGCGCCGCCACCGCCGGGCGTTCGCGCTGCTCATCGGGGTGAACGCGGTCGCCGTGGTCGCCTCGATGGCCGGTCCGTACCTGCTCGGATCGGTGGTGGACAAGCTGGCCACGGGCGCGCGTGAACTCCATCTGGAGCGCACGATCGCCCTGTTCGCGGCCGCCCTGCTCGTCCAGACCCTCTTCGTCCGGCTCGTCCGGCTGCGCGGGGCCATGCTCGGCGAGGAGATGCTCGCCGACCTGCGGGAGGACTTCCTCGTCCGCGCGGTCGGCCTGCCGCCCGGCGTCCTGGAGCGGGCCGGTACGGGTGACCTGCTCTCCCGCATCACCACGGACGTCGACCGGCTCTCCAACGCGATGCGCGAGGCCGTGCCCCAGCTGGCGATCGGCGTCGTGTGGGCCGGACTGCTGCTCGGTGGCCTCGCGGTCACGGCGCCTCCGCTCGCGCTCGCCGCGCTGCTCGCCGCACCGCTGCTCATCGTGGTCTCCCGGTGGTACTTCCGGCGGGCGCCGGCCGCGTACCGCTCGGAGTCCGCGGGGTACGCGGCGGTGGCCGCCGCCCTCGCCGAGACGGTCGACGCGGGCCGCACGGTCGAGTCGCACCGGCTCGGCGCGCGCCGGATCGCGCTGTCGAACCGGCGGATCTCGGAGTGGGTCGCCTGGGAGCGGTACACGCTCTTCCTGCGCTCGGTGCTCTTCCCCGCCGTCAACCTCACCCATACGACGGTGCTGTGCGCCGTGCTCCTGTTCGGCGGGGTGTTCGTCCTCCAGGGCTGGATCGACGTCGGACAGCTGACGACGGGCGCGCTGCTCTCCCAGATGCTGGTGGACCCGATCGGCATCGTGCTCCGCTGGTACGACGAACTCCAGGTAGCCCAGGTGTCCCTGGCCCGGCTCGTCGGCGTACGCGACATCGAGCCGGAGGCGGGCGACGCGGAGGTACGGCCCGAGGGCCGGGCCGTCCGGGCGGACGAGGTCCGGTTCGGCTACCGCGAGGGGGTCGACGTGCTGCACGAGGTGTCCCTGAAGGTGGCACCCGGCACCCGGCTGGCCCTGGTCGGCCCGTCCGGCGCCGGCAAGTCGACCCTCGGCCGCCTCCTCGCGGGCGTCTACGCCCCGAGGACCGGATCGGTCACCCTCGGCGCGGCCGAGCTGGCGCGGATGCCCGCCGAGCGGGTCCGTGAGCACGTGGCCCTGGTCAACCAGGAGCACCACGTCTTCGTGGGCTCGCTCCGCGACAATCTGCTCCTGGCCAGGACCGGGGCCACGGACACCGAGCTGTGGGCGGCGCTCACGGCCGTGGACGCGGAGGTCTGGGCGCGGGGGCTCGACGAGGGCCTGGACACCGAGGTCGGCTCGGGCGGCCGTTCGCTGACCCCTGCGCAGGCCCAGCAGATCGCCCTGGCCCGGCTCGTCCTCGCGGACCCGCACACGCTGGTCCTGGACGAGGCGACCTCGCTGCTCGACCCGCGCGCGGCCCGGCATCTGGAGCGGTCACTCGGCCGGGTCCTGGACGGGCGGACGGTCGTGGCCATCGCACACCGGCTGCACACCGCGCACGACGCCGATCTGATCGCGGTGGTCGAGTCCGGCCGGATCAGCGAGCTCGGCAGCCACGCGGAACTGGTCGCGGCGGACGGGGCGTACGCGGCGCTGTGGAGGTCGTGGCACGGCTGACGGGTGGCGGGACAAGGGGAGGGGCCGCACCGGATCACCGGTGCGGGCCCTCCCGACCTAGGTCCTGTCGTCACACTCCCGTCGTCGCCCGGAGGGCGGCCCCGCGGCGTCAGGTGCGAGAGCGCGTGCATGGCGTCGCGGGGCAGGCGGGAGTGTGACGACAGGGCCTAGAAGAACCCGAGCGCCGAGGCGCCGCCGACCCCGCCGAGCACCATGAACGCGGGCATCAGGACCTTGAGCTCGACCCAGCTGCCGGCCCGGAAGCGCATGCCCTTCGGCGGGCCGATCGGGTACCAGCGCTTCCGGCCGACCGGGATGGGCCACAGGATGGGGCAGCCGGAGACGGTGAGCGCGTCGCCGATGTCGTGGACGAGTGCGCCGAGCACGATCGGGAGCCCGAGCCACAGGTACTCCTGGCCGGGGCCGGTGAAGAACCAGTCCGAGCCGTTGCCCGGCTTGTCGAGGACACCCGCCAGGATCCAGGCGCTGGTCGCGCCGAGCAGCCAGACCAGGACGTCGCTGGACATCCGGGCGGCCCGCCACAGCAGGCCTTCCACGGCGAGGACCAGGTGCACGAAGAGGATCGCGAGCACCGCCCACCGGCCGCCGGTGACCGCCGCGGCGGAGGCGCCGCCGCCGATCAGGACCGCCCAGAGCCAGGTGTGGGTGAGGGTCCGGTGACCGCCGGACCTGCGGGGGTCGGCGGTGGAGCGGGTCGCCTTGTAGACGGCGTACGAGAGCTTGTCGACGATCTCGCACAGGAGCTTGGAGACCGGTCCGAAGGCCCGCGAGATGGTCGCCGACTTGTGGTCCAGGTCGGGAGCCAGGGCCGCGCCCGCGCAGATGAGCGCGCCGACGACGAGAACCGGCCAGGGCATCGGGCGGTCGAAGGCCGCGGCGGCCGCTCCGACACCCAGCCAGGCCGCCGCTCCGGACAGCGAGTGTGCCGGTCCCATCATGGTTGGCCCGCCCCGTTTCTCCCCTGCCGGCGCTCAGTTGACGACCGGTCGACGGACGAGCCTATCGTCCGTGATCTTCGAACCGGTGGCCGGTTCCCTCATCCGAGCGGAATCCAGGCAAGATGGGGGGCGTGACCCTTATCGATCAGCTGCCGCCGACCGCCGACCCCGACGCCCTCTTCGAGGCCTTCTCCTCCTGGGCCGAGGACCGGGGCATCACGCTCTACCCGGCCCAGGAAGAGGCGCTGATCGAGGTCGTCTCCGGGGCCAACGTGATCCTCTCCACGCCCACCGGATCGGGAAAGTCGCTGGTCGCGGCGGCTGCCCACTTCACGGCGCTGGCGAACGACCAGGTGACCTTCTACACCGCGCCGATCAAGGCGCTGGTGTCGGAGAAGTTCTTCGACCTGTGCAAGATCTTCGGCACCGAGAACGTCGGCATGCTGACCGGCGACGCCTCCGTGAACGCGGACGCGCCGGTGATCTGCTGTACGGCCGAGGTGCTCGCCTCGATCGCGCTGCGCGACGGCAAGTACGCGGACATCGGCCAGGTCGTCATGGACGAGTTCCACTTCTACGCCGAGCAGGACCGCGGCTGGGCGTGGCAGATCCCGATCCTGGAACTCCCCCAGGCGCAGTTCGTCCTCATGTCGGCGACGCTCGGCGACGTGTCGATGTTCGAGAAGGACCTGACCCGGCGCACGGGCAAGCCGACCTCGGTGGTCCGCTCGGCGACCCGGCCGGTGCCGCTCTCGTACGAGTACGTGCTGACGCCGATCACGGAGACCCTGACCGAGCTCCTGGAGACCAGGCAGGCGCCGGTCTACATCGTGCACTTCACGCAGGCGCAGGCCGTCGAGCGCGCGCAGTCGCTGATGAGCATCAACATGTGCACGCGCGAGGAGAAGGACAAGATCGCCGAGCTGATCGGCAACTTCCGCTTCACCACCAAGTTCGGCCAGAACCTGTCGCGTTATGTGCGCCACGGCATCGGCGTGCACCACGCGGGCATGCTGCCGAAGTACCGGCGGCTCGTCGAGAAGCTGGCGCAGGCCGGTCTCCTGAAGGTGATCTGCGGCACGGACACGCTCGGCGTGGGCGTGAACGTTCCCATCCGTACGGTCCTCTTCACCGCCCTCACGAAGTACGACGGCAACCGGGTGCGGACCCTGCGCGCGCGTGAGTTCCACCAGATCGCGGGCCGCGCCGGCCGCGCCGGCTTCGACACCGCCGGTTACGTGGTCGCCCAGGCCCCCGAGCACGTCATCGAGAACGAGAAGGCGCTCGCCAAGGCGGGCGACGACCCGAAGAAGCGCCGCAAGGTCGTCCGCAAGAAGGCCCCGGAGGGCTTCGTCGCCTGGAGCGACACCACCTTCGAGCGGCTCATCGCGGCCGAGCCGGAGCCGCTGACCTCCCGTTTCAAGGTCACCAACATCATGCTCCTCTCGGTGATCGCCCGCCCGGGCAACGCCTTCGAGGCGATGCGCAAGCTCCTGGAGGACAACCACGAGCCGCGCAAGGCGCAGCTGCGGCACATCCGCCGGGCCATCGCGATCTACCGCTCCCTGCTCGACGGCGGAGTCGTCGAGCAGCTGGAGACGCCCGACGCCGAGGGCCGCACGATCCGGCTGACGGTCGACCTCCAGCAGGACTTCGCGCTGAACCAGCCGCTGTCGACGTTCGCACTCGCCGCCTTCGACCTGCTCGACCCGGAGTCCCCCTCGTACGCCCTGGACATGGTCTCCGTCGTCGAGTCGACGCTCGACGACCCGCGCCAGATCCTCGCCGCCATGCAGAACAAGGCGCGCGGCGAGGCCGTCGGGCAGATGAAGGCGGACGGCGTCGAGTACGAGGAGCGGATGGAGCGGCTCCAGGACATCTCGTACCCGAAGCCGCTCGAGGAGCTCCTCTGGCACGCGTACAACGTCTACCGGACGTCGCACCCGTGGGTCGGCGACCACCCGGTGTCGCCGAAGTCGGTCATCCGCGACATGTACGAACGGGCGCTGACCTTCACGGAGTTCACCTCCTGGTACGAGCTGGCGCGCACCGAGGGCATCGTCCTGCGGTACCTCGCGAGCGCGTACAAGGCGCTGGACCACACGATCCCGGACGATCTGAAGACCGAGGACCTGGAGGACCTGATCGCCTGGCTGGGCGAGATGGTGCGCCAGGTGGACTCCTCGCTGCTCGACGAGTGGGAGCAGCTCGCCAACCCGGAGATCCAGACGGCCGAGGAGGCCCAGGAGAAGGCCGACCAGGTCAAGCCGGTCACGGCCAACGCCCGCGCCTTCCGGGTCCTGGTGCGCAACGCCATGTTCCGCCGGGTGGAGCTGGCCGCCCTCGACAACCTGAACGCCCTGGGCGAGATGGACGGCGAGGCGGGCTGGGACGCGGACGCCTGGGGCGAGGCGATGGACGCGTACTGGGACGAGTACGACGACCTCGGTACGGGCCCCGACGCACGCGGCCCGAAGCTGCTCGCCATCGAGGAGGACGCGGCCCACGGCCTGTGGCGCGTCCGGCAGACCTTCGCCGACCCGAACAACGACCATGACTGGGGCATCAGCGCGGAGGTGGATCTCGCGGCCTCCGACGAGGAGGGCCGCGCGGTCGTCCGCGTGACGTCCGTCGGACAGCTGTAGAGGAGAGACCTGACGTGACCAATCCCGCCGAGAGGCTCGTCGATCTGCTCGACCTGGAGCAGATCGAGGTCAACATCTTCCGCGGGCGGAGCCCGCAGGAGTCGCTGCAGCGGGTCTTCGGCGGGCAGGTCGCCGGGCAGGCCCTCGTCGCGGCCGGCCGCACCACCGAGGGCGACCGGCCGGTGCATTCGCTGCACGCCTACTTCCTGCGGCCGGGGCGGCCCGGGGTGCCGATCGTCTACCAGGTGGAGCGGGTGCGGGACGGCAGGTCGTTCACGACCCGCCGGGTCACCGCGGTCCAGGAGGGCCGGACGATCTTCAATCTCACGGCCTCCTTCCACAAGCCGGAGGAGGGCGCCTTCGAGCACCAGCTGCCGCCGAGGCACCTGACGGACCCGGAGAGCCTGCCGAACCTCGCGGACGAGATCCGCGAGCACCTGGGGGCACTGCCGGAGGCCCTGGAGCGAATGGCCCGTCGGCAGCCCTTCGACATCCGGTACGTGGACCGGCTGCGCTGGACCCAGGACGAGGTCAGGGGAGCGGATCCGCGCAGCGCGGTGTGGATGCGGGCCGTGGGGCCGCTCGGGGACGACCCGCTGATCCACACCTGCGCCCTGACGTACGCCTCGGACATGACGCTCCTCGACGCGGTACGCATCCCGATCGAGCCGCTGTGGGGCCCGCGGGGCTTCGACATGGCGTCGCTGGACCACGCGATGTGGTTCCACCGGCCGTTCCGCGCGGACGAGTGGTTCCTGTACGACCAGGAGTCCCCGATCGCGACGGGCGGCCGGGGGCTCGCGCGGGGCCGGATCTACGACCGCGAGGGGCAGCTCCTGGTGTCGGTGGTCCAGGAGGGCCTGTTCAGGAAGCTGTGAGCCGGGCCGCGGGCGGAGCCGCTCGGCACGGTCGGGCCCGGCCGTTCCCGGCCGGGCCACGCCCCGCCCTGGCCGCCCCAGCCCGGCCCGGTCACTCGTACTCGGTGCCGTTCTTCCGCGTCAGATAGGCCGGGCTGATCGCCTTGGCGATGGCCCTGCCGCCGACGATCGGGCTGTACCGCTCGGTCGCGGGCCGGATGACGACGCCCTCCCGCAGGTGAGCCTCCCGTCCCGAGACGGTCTCCCGGCCGCTCGCGTGGGCGAGGACCGTGTCCAGGTCGTACGGGCCGGAGTACAGCCGTGGGACGAGCGGGACCTCGCCGGCCTCCAGGACCTCGGCCGGGTCCAGCCACTCCACCCGCCCGTCGATCTCGGCCGACACGTCGAACAGCGCGTAGCCGACGGTCTCGGAGCGGGCGTCGGCGCCGTAGGCCAGGTCCTGTACCCCGGAGCCGTAGACCTCGCCGAAGAAGCCGACCCGGCGGGCGCCGAGACGTTTCGCCAGCCGCTCGGCGACGGCGGGCAGGCCATGGCCGTGGACGGCGCGCCAGTACAGGTTGCGCGGGTCCTCCTGGAGGGCGAGGCCCTTCGACCCGAAGCCCTTGGACGAGACCTGGACCCGTCCCTCCTCGGCGAGGAAGGTGAGCAGACAGGCCGAGCCGTGCAGCTTCTCCGTCAGGACGACGGTCTCGCCGGGCTCGAAGATCTCCGGGTAGCGCTGGAGGTTCTCGATGTCGACCCAGGGCAGCAGGTCGGGCGCCACCTCCACGTCACCGTTCATGGTCGGCGGTATCGGCGGCACCCACTTGGTGATCCCCAGCGTCTCCGCGAAGTCGGTCCGCTCGGCGGCCGCCAGGGTCAGATCGGCACCGGCGAGCGCGCCGGGCAGGCACACGATGCCCTGCGACAGCTCCCCGCGCAGCCGCACGGCCTTGACCCGGTCCGACTTCCCTCCGGCGAGCCGCCCGGTGAGCCCGAGCTCCTCGATGAGCCCGGCGGGCAGCACGGCCTGCTCCGGGATGTAGACGGCGGCGTCCCCGGTCCGGTACGCGCCCTTGGCGACGACGGCCCGGTAGAGGCCGACCTGCGCGAGTTCCAGGGCATCGGCGTTCGGGTGGGGATGGACGGTCAGGACTTCGGCGGTGACGCGCAGGGTCGACATCTCAGGACTCCGGGTGCTCGGGTTTCGGTCTCATCGGGCCCACTGTGCCGACCGGGGAAACGGCTGGGCGATCTTTTTTCGGGCTGGTAGCGTCGCCGGGTTCCGGCGCAATGGCCCTACAGGGCCTGGTCGATGCCCGGAAGGGTGTCCTGGTCCACGTCGTGGCGGCGGGTGCGGATGTCCGGGGCCGGCGGGTGCAGTCTGGCGTCGCAGGTCGGTCCCAGGCCCGTGCGGCGGGAGTCGGCTCCGGTGAGGGGACGGCCGCACAGACGGCAGGGGATCCGGCGCGGTCGGACCCCGGGTTCTGCCTCCGGTGCGGAATCGATCGAGATTGCCAGTGGTTCGTCTCCCATGCTGAGATCAAACCCTATTCCGACGAGGAGCAGTCCATGAGCCTGTACGACATCCCGCTGAAGACCCTGACCGGCGAGCCGGTCTCCCTTGCCGACTACCGGGACCGCGCGGTCCTGGTCGTGAACGTGGCCTCCAAGTGCGGCCTGACGCCGCAGTACGAGGGTCTGGAACGGCTACAGAAGGAGTACGGCGACCGCGGCTTCACCGTGCTCGGCGTGCCCTGCAACCAGTTCGCGGGCCAGGAGCCCGGCAGCGCCGAGGAGATCCAGACCTTCTGCTCGACGACGTACGGCGTCTCCTTCCCGCTCCTGGAGAAGATCGACGTCAACGGTGAGGCCCGTCACCCGCTCTACACGGAGCTGGTGAAGGTCGCCGACGCCGAGGGCGAGGCCGGTGACGTCCAGTGGAACTTCGAGAAGTTCCTGATCGGCCGCGACGGCCTGGTCACCCGCTTCCGTCCGCGGACCGAGCCCGGCGCCCCCGAGATCGTCTCCGCGATCGAGGCGCAGCTTGTCTGACGTCGTGAGCGGCGCGGGGGTCGTCGAGCGGCTGCGGGCCGCGGGCTGTGTCTTCGCGGAGGAAGAGGCGGAGATGCTGCTCGCGGCGGCGGCCGGGCCCGCCGACCTCGACCTGATGGTCGAGCGGCGGGCCGCGGGCCTGCCTCTGGAGCACATCGTGGGCTGGGCCGAGTTCGCCGGGCTGCGCATCGAGGTGGACGGCGGGGTGTTCGTCCCCCGGCGGCGTACGGAGTTCCTGATCGAGCACGCGGTGGGCCTGGCCCGGCCGGGCGCCGTCTGCGTCGACCTGTGCTGCGGCTCCGGCGCGGCGGGCGCGGTCCTGCTCGACCGGGTCGAGGGCGCGGAGGTGCACGCCTCGGACATCGAGCCGGCGGCGGTGCGCTGCGCCCGCCGGAACGTCGAGCCGCGCGGCGGCCGGGTGTACGGGGGCGACCTCTTCGCCCCGCTGCCCCCTGAACTGCGGGGCCGGGTCGAGATCCTGGTCGCGAACGTGCCGTACGTCCCCACCGGGGACATCGGGCTGCTGCCCCCGGAAGCCCGCGACCACGAGCCGCTCGTCACGCTCGACGGCGGCCCTGACGGCCTCGACGTGCTGCGACGGGTCGCCGCCGAGGCACCGGAGTGGCTGGCGCCGGGCGGGCGACTGCTGGTCGAGACGAGCGAGCGGCAGGCCGAGCGGGCGGTGGACGTGGTCACCGCGTGCGGTCTCGAGGGGCGTGTCCTGAGCTGCGAGGAGCGGTACGCGACCGTACTCGTCGCGACCTGGGCCGGCTGACGGGGGTTCCACCCGTCGGCGGCCGGGCTCCGCTCTCCCGGCCGCCCGCACTCAGCGGCTCAGGGTCTCCTCGACCGCGACCGGCTCCTTCCGGGAGCCGGGTTGCCGCCGGATGCCGGCGTAGATCACCACCGCCACGAGTTGCAGGGCCGCGATGGCGGCCAGATCCCAGGTGCCCGAGCCCGAACCGGCCCCTCCCACGAGGGCGGCCCCGAGCGCCGCGGCGGAGATCTTCAGCCCGGCACCGACGGTGAACACCTGGGTCCGGCGGTGCGGCGGTGCGTGGTCCGCGCGCAGGCGCAGGGTGGCGGTCAGCAGGAGGCCGTCGCACGCCCCGGCGGCCGCGAAGGCGGCCGCGCAGGTGAGCGGCCCCGGGGCGACGGCCGCCGCCGCGAGTGCGAGTCCGGTGCCGGTCATCCCGGTCACGGCGAGGCGGACGGGGGCCGCGGCCGGCCGCAGCTTCGCGAGTGCGAGGGAGCCGGCCAGGGCGCCTACGGCGAATGCGGTCACCAGCCAGCCGCCTGTTCCCGGGCGGCCCTGACCGTCGGCGAGCAGGACGGCGGTCGTGGTCAGGGCACCGAGGCCGACGAAGGCCAGGCAGGTGGCCGCGGTGATCGCCCGCAGTTCCCTGCTGACCCACACCGCCGCCAGACCTGCGCTCAGTTCGCCCCGTACCGGAGTGGTGTCCGGGCGGGCGGCCGGGCCCTGAGGCAGGGGCAGCGCGCAGGCCAGCGCCGCCGCACAGGCCGCCGCCACGGCCAGGGCGGCCAAGGCCGTGCCGGCGCCCGCCGCCGTGGCGGCGAGCCCGGCCGCCGCGGGGCCGGCGACGCCGGCGGCGTTGTGGACGGAGGCGTCCAGGGCGTAGGCGCGATCCTGCTCCGGACCCGGGCCGAGCATCAGGGCCGGCAGGCTGGACAAGCCGCCGGAGACGACCGGGCCGCAACAGCCGCCCGCCGCGGCGACGACCAGCACCGCGGGCAGGGGGAGGTGGCCGACGCTCACCGCCAGGGCGGCGATGGCCCCGGCGAAGCCCGTGAGAGCGCACGCGTAGAACACCCCGGGCCGCCGCGCCCGAGCTGCCAGGGCGCCTGCGGCCGGGGCCGCCAGGACGTGCGGGGCCATCCACGCCGCCAGGATGAAGGCGCCCTGCGCCGCGCTGTCGAGGCGCTGCGCGGCGAGCATCACCACGGCCACCGCCATGCCTTCCTCGGCCGTCCGGGCGCAGAACGCCGTCGCCAGGTAGAGCCGTACGCCTCCGGGCACGCCCGCCCCCACTTCGTAACGGGTTATCGAGATAAGACGTTACAGTAGGAGGGAGACGCCGGGCCGGGCACCCACGGCAGGCACTACCGCCAGGAGGGAGCACCGTGAACCAGCACGGTTTTCAGCCCGCTCAACGCCTGATCGACATGGCGAACGCGGTTCGGACCACCCCGGACCTCTCCAGGGCGGCGCTCGCGGAGCTCCTCGCCCGCCATGACGAGAGCCCTGACGACCTGACCGATGCCGCGTTCTCGGAGGGCGACGCCCAGGAACTGCGGTACGCGGCCGAGCGGATGTCCGGGATCCTCGCCGAGGCCGACATCGACCGGGCCGCGCTCGCCCTCAACGGCGTGCTCGCCGAGCACGCCGCCGCGCCCCGCCTCTCCCGCCACGACGGACACGCCTGGCACCTGCACATCGACCACGGTGACGACGCGGGCTGGGGCGACTGGTTCCTCGCCTCGAGCGCCCTGGCACTCGCGCAGATCCTCAGTGAGCACGGACGCGTCACCTGGGGTGCGTGCGAAGCCTCGAACTGCCGGAACTTCTATCTCGGCACCGGTCCCGGAAGCCCCCGCCGCTACTGCTCCCCCACCTGCGCGTCACGCGCACGGGTCGCGGCCCACCGCCGCCGCAGGCAGCAGGCGGCCCCCACGAACGACGGGTCCGGCCGATAGCGGCCGTACGGACGTCCCCCGGGCCGGCTCAGCGGCCGAAGGTGTCGATGTTCTCGACGAGCCAGCGCCCCTCGCGGAGCACGACGTCCACGGCGAACATCGCGCCCGCGTAGACACCCTGGTCCCTGGCCTCGGCCGCCTTGCCCTTCGACGGCCTGCCCGCCGTGCTCACGCTGCTCTGGTCCGCGTAGACCAGGACGCGGGCGCGGTCGCCGTCGATCCGCTCCACCGCGCTGTCGGTGACGGTCGTGGTGATCACCGTCTTCTGCCGGCCCGCCTTGGCGAGCACCCCGCCCAGCAGCGTCCGGTGCTGGGCGACGGCCTTGCCCGTCAGAAGCGTCCTGCCCGCGCGTTCGAAGGGGGCGGTGTCGGCGTGGTCGTACGAGAAGAGCGCGGCGACGGCGGCGCCCGTCTGGCCCTTGATCTCACTGGTGCGGGCGAGATCGGTGAGCGCGGTGTTGCCGCGCGCGGGGTCGTCACGGAGCTCACCCGCCCTGCTGTACGCCCATCCGGCGAAGCCGCCGAGCAGGAGCGTCAGGACACACAGGACGACGAGGGGGACGCGGCCGGTCCTCTTCCTGTCGGACTTCTCCCGGCCGGTCGTCTCGCTCGCGGTCGTCACACCGCCGGTCCTGTCGCCGCCGGTCCTGTCGCGGCCGGTCGTCTCGCTCCCCGTCGTGTCGCGGCGCCCCTTCGGCTGCGCGGCAGCTTCCCGTACGGACGTCACCGCCGGTCGTTCCGCCGTTCGCGGGGCGGGTTCCGTGAGCACATCCCCAGGCGTACGGGACGTGCCGCCGGGCGCCGGCCGGTCGGCGAGGGCGGCCCGGCGGCGGCGCTGGCGGTTGAGGTGGTGGCGGGGCGTCGGCATCGTGCGTGTCCTTTCGGGTGCGGGCGGCTGTCGCGGGACGGACCGGTCAGCCGGTCGCCGTGCCGCCCACCGGGGCCTGCCCCAGCGCACTGAGCTTCCAGTGGCCGTCGGTGCGCGTGAGTTCGCCGAGCATGCGGCTGTCCTTGTCGGTGCTCTTGCTGTCGGGGGTCGTGACGGTGATGCGCAGCGCGACGAGCAACCGGGCCCGCCCCGCCCGGTCGTCCAGTTCCGTGACGGCCCCCGACAGCACCCGGGCGGTGGTCACCGTCCTCGCCGCCCTCACCTGACCGGTGAACTCCTCGCGCCCCTCGACCAGTTGCTTGTGCAGCTCGCCGGTCGTGGAGGACTCCCAGAGGTCGAGCCCCTGCTCCACCCGCTGGTGATCCAGGGTGTTGAGGTTCTGCACGGCCTGCTCCCCGGCCGCGAGCGCCTCGTCGCGTTGCACGGCGTACGCGGCGGAGCCGTCGTGAGCGGCGGCGTACCAGTCCCGGCCGGTCCAGGCCGCGGAGGCACCCGCGGCGAGGGTGAGCACGAGGGCCACGGCCAGGGCCGGGCGGATGCCCACCGGGGTGCGGACCGGGCGTGTCATGGGGTGCTCCCGTCTCCCGCTCATGGTCAGCGGGCCTTGATGTCGACGATCAGCCACCGGTCGCCCTGGAACGTCGCGGTGACGGTGAGCTGGGCCGCCGCGGACGTGGCGGTCGGCTGGTCCTGACGCGCCCTGTCCTTCGGCGCCTTGTCCTTCTGCGTCTCGTCCCGAGGCGCGTCGCCCCGGCGTGAGGTCTGGTCGAGGAACACGAGGAGGCGCGCGCTGTCCCCGTCGAGTTCGATCACGCCGGTGCGGACGGTCTGGGTGCTGAGGGTGATGCGCTGCTCGACGAGCTTCGCGCGGACCTGGGCGAACAGGTCCGTGTACTGGCGGGCGGCGCGTCCGGCGAGGACGGTTCCGGCGGAACGCTCGACGGCGTCGTCGCTCGCGGGCGTGTAGGAGAAGATCCGGGCGAGGCCCTCTCCGACGTCACCGCCGACGCGGGCGGTGGCCCCGGCGTCGGTGAGCGCGTGGTTGCGCGCCGAGGGGGTGGACCGGAGCTGGTGGGCGCCGTAGAAGAGGGCGCTCCCGGTGAGGAGCAGCACGGCGACGGCCGCGGCCAGGGCGGCCTTCTGCCAAGCGGCGGGAAAGCGGCGGGCGGCGGCGTCCGCGGGTGCCTCGCCGTCCTCTTCGGTGGCCTGCGGGTCGCCCTCGCCGGTGACCTCCGGCTCCGTCCCTTCCGTGGCCTCCGGCTCGCCCTCGTCGGTGGCCTGCGGGTCGCCCCCGTCCGTGACCTCCGGCTCCACCTCGTCCGTGGCGTCCGGCTCCATCTCGTCCGTGGCCTCCTCGGCGGGTTCGGGTGCCCGGGACTTCGTCGTCCTGCGCAAGAGTCGCGTCATTCGTTCTCGTTCTCCTCGGCTCCGGCGACGGGGACCGCACTCAGCGCCGCGACCTTCCAGGTGTCCTCGCCGGTGCGCGTCAGGACCGCCTCCAGGCGCTTGCGGTCGGAGCTCGCGGCGCCGCCCCCGCGCGGGGTGACGTCGACGCGGACGGTCGCGATGAGTTTCGCCGTACCGGCTCTCGCGTCGAGCGCGGTGAGGGCCGCCTCGGTGACCGTGGCGCGCGCCGAGGCGCCCACCGCGGGTGCGGTGCGCCCCAGTTCGGTGCGGAGCGGTCCGGTGGACGCCTCGCGCCAGGCCCGGATGCCCGCTTCGGCGCGCTCGCGGGTCGAGGCGTCGAGCGAGTTGAGGACGGTGAGGCGGTCGCGGCCCTCGGCGAGTGCCGTGTCCCGCTCGCGGCCGAACGCGAGCCCCTCGTCGTCACGGGCCTGCGCGTAGGTCCAGGCGCCGGTGCCGCAGAAGCCCAGGGCGACGACGAGGGCGCCGGCCCCGAGGATCCGGCCGCGCCTCATCGGCTGCCTCCGGTGTTCAGGCCGAGGAGGCCGGCCATGTCCGTCGGCCCGCCGTTCTGGCCGGGCAGCGCGAGCGCGCCCGGCAGTGTCTGCCGGGTGTCCTTCGTGGTGCCGGCGCCGCCCGAGGGAAGGGACCCGGGCCGGGCCGGTACGGGCACTCCGCCGCCCTTCGGAGCGTGGGCCGAGCCGCGTACGTTGACCCCGGCCGCGGCGGAACCCGTGCAGGAGGCGCCGGTGTTGAGGGCGGGCGCGGTGCCCAGGTCGAGGCCGTTGCGGTAGCGCGTGGCGCCGTATCCCGTGGTGCAGGGCAGTGGCTTGAAGAAGGTGACGGCCATGCCGAAGTTCATGCGGCCTCCTTCGACGGCGGTGGCTCCGGCCGAGACGGCCGCCGGGTACTTCACGAACAGTTCCTCCATGCCGCGCTGCCGGGTGACGGCGATCTCCGAGGTGGTCAGGAGGTTGGCGAGGACGACGCTCAGGCTCGGGTCGAGATCGCGCAGGAGCCCGCTGATCTGGCCGGTCGCGTCGGGGGTGACGGCGAGGAGGCGGCGCAGGTCGCCGTCGGAGCCCTTGAGGGTGGTGGCCAGGGTGCGCGCGCCGGTGGCGAAGTCCCGGATGGCGCGGCTCTCCTCGGCCTGGGTGCGCAGGACGACCTCGCCGTCGTCGATGAGCCGGGTGGTGGCCGGCAGCGACGTGTCGGCCGCCTGGACGAAGCGGCTGCCGCTGTCGAGGAGGACCTGGAGGTCGTCGCCGTGGCCCTGGAAGGCCTTGCCGAGTTCGTCGACGACCGTGCGCAGGGAGTCCAGGGGTACGGAGCCGGTGAGGTCGTTCATGCTCGCGAGCACGTCGGTGACCGGCGCCGGTACCTGGGTGTCGGTCTGTTCGATACGGGCGCCGTCGGCGAGGAAGGGGCCGTCGTCGCTCTCGGGGCGCAGGTCGATGTACTGCTCGCCGACGGCGGAGAGTCCGGCGACCACGGCCCGCGCGTCGGCGGGGATCCTCGGAGCGGACTTCTTGATGCGCAGTTCGGCCACGACGCCTTCGGCGGTCAGGCCTATGTCGCCGACCCGTCCGACGGAGACGCCCCGGTAGGTGACGTCGGAGTGGGTGAACAGGCCTCCGGTGCGGGCGAGATGGACCCGCACGGTGTAGTGGTCGGCGACTCCGGCGTACCGGCCGAGGTCGGCGTAGCGGACGCCGACGAAGCCGAGGACGAGGACGGCGATGACGAGGAACGCGAGGTTCTTCAGCCGTGTGGTGCGGGTGATCACCGGGTCTCGCCTCCGTCCTTCGGCGGGGTGGCCGGGGGCAGCGGCAGGGGCGGGTTCGTGCTCGGGATCCCGGTGTTCGTGCCGGTTCCCCGGCGGGCGGCCGGGCCCGGGTCGGGTGTGGGCGTCGGGGTGGGGGTGGGCTCGGCCTTGGGGATCAACGGCGGGATCACGTCGGTTCCGGGGGCGGCGGCGAGGTGCAGATAGGTGTTGAGGTAGTCGCCCTTGACGCCCCGCAGCACCTCGTCGGTGAAGGGGTACGTGAGCAGCACCTGGAGCGATTCGGGCAGGTCGGCACCGGCGTCCGCGAGTGCCGTGAGGGTGGGCGCGAGGGCCTTGAGGTCGGCGACCATGTCCTTCTTGCTCGCGTCGATGGTGGTGACGGCGACCCCGGACAGGGTGTCCAGGGCGCGCAGCATGGTCAGCAGGGAACCCCGCTGGTTCTCCAGCGTCCTGAGTCCGGGCGAGAGTCCGGTGAGGACCGTGTCGACGTCCTTCTTGCGGCCGGCGAGGGTGGCGGAGAGCCGGTTGAGGCCGTCGAGGGCGCGGGTGATGTCGCCGCGGTGGGCGTCGAGGGTCGTCACGAGGGTGTTGACCCGCCTGAGCATCGAGCGGACCTCGGGTTCGCGTCCGCCGAGCGCCGCGTTGAGTTCGCGGGTGATGGTCTTGAGCTGGTTGACGCCGCCGCCGTTGAGGAGCAGGGACAGTGCGCCGAACACCTCCTCGACCTCGGTGTTGCGGCTGGTGCGGGCGAGCGGGATGACGCTGCCGTCGGTGAGCCGTCCGCCGTCGTTCTTCGGCGGGGCGACGAGCTGGATGTACTTCTCGCCCAGGAGGCTCGACTGTTCCAGGCGGGCGCCCGCGTCGGCGGGCAGCCGGACGTCGCCGTTGATCTTCAGGGTGACGCGGGCGGACCAGGTGTCGGTGCCGAGTTCGATGGCGG
Organism: Streptomyces sp. NPDC029956; assembly: GCF_055574655.1. Classification (NCBI taxonomy): domain Bacteria; kingdom Bacillati; phylum Actinomycetota; class Actinomycetes; order Kitasatosporales; family Streptomycetaceae; genus Streptomyces; species Streptomyces sp. NPDC029956. The sequence continues at coordinate 215,269 of NZ_JBVHZJ010000008.1, forward strand.
TGACGCGGCCGACGGCGACGTCGTTGACCTTCACCGCGGACTGCGGCACGAGGCTGAGGACGTCGTCGAGTTCGGCGGTGACCGTGTAGGGGTGGGAGCCGAGGTCGGCGCCGCCGGGCAGGGGCAGGTCCTCGATGCCGTCGAACCGGAAGGGGTTGCCGGGGGTCACGCCGAGGACGACGGCGAGTCCGACGCCGAGCGCGACCACGCCGACGGCTCCGGCTCCGGCCGCCCGCCGGGTGGGCGGGGTGGGGCGTCTCATCGCTCCCCCTCTCCGGTGGTCGTGGAGGCCGTGCCGGTCGGCGAGGCGCCGCCGGGTCCCATCGGGCCGCCTGCTCCCGGGGAGCCGCCGGTCGACGCGGAGCCGCCGCTGACCGGCAGCGGGAGCAGCGGTCCGCCCATGCTGATCTCGTTGAGGTTGGCGCGGCCGTCGAGGGTGCGGGTGTCCTTGTTGTACGCGTTGACGACGTTGCTGGCGGCGAGCGGGGCGACGTCGAGGGCCTCGGCGAGGGAGGCGCGCTGGTCGACGAGGGTCTGGGTGAGGGGGACGAGCCGGTCGACGTTCTTCTTGAGTTCGCCGCGGTTGTCCTTGATGAACGCCTTCACCTGGACGAGGGCCTTGCCGAGTTCCTTGAGGGCGCCGGCGAGGTCGTCCTTGTTCTCCGCGAAGTAGCCGACGACCTCGTCGAGGCGTTCCTGCGCGGTGCGGACGTCGCCGTCCTTCTCCTTGAGCATGGTGGTGAAGGTCTGCAGCCGGCCGAGGGTGGTGAAGAGGTCCTCGCTGCTGCCGTCGAGGGTCTTGGCGGCCTTGCCGAACTCCTTGATGGAGGTGCCGATGGATGCGCCGTTGCCCTTGAGGTTCTTCGCGCCGGTGTCGAGGAGTTCGGACAGGGCGCCGGTGGAGTTGGCGCCGTTCGGTCCGAGTGCCCGGCTCAGTTCGGTGATCGAGGCGTAGAGCTGGTCGATCTCGACGGGGGTGCGGTTGCGGGCGGCGGGCAGTTCCGCGCCGTCGGCGAGGGTGGGGCCGGTGCTGTACGCGGGGGTGAGCTGCACGTACCGGTCGGCGACGATGCTCGGGGCGACGACGAGGGCCCGGGCGCCGGCGGGGACGCGGACGCCCTCGTCGAGGAGGAGCCGGACGCGCACCCGGGTGCCCTGCGGCTCCACGGACTCGACCTCTCCGACCCGTACGCCGAGGACGCGCAGGTCGGAGCCGGCGTAGATGCCGACCGTACGGTCGAAGTAGGCGGTGATCCGGGTGCCGTCGTCGTCGAGGACGCGGACGGCGACGAGACCGCAGGCGGCGAGCAGCGCGAGGGCGAGCCCGGCGACGAGGGGTTTTCCGGGTCTGGTCATCATTCACCGCTCCCCTTGGCCGTCGCCTTCTGTTTCGGCGGCAGGCATCCGGTCGTGGGCTGTGAGGTCTCGGGCAGATAGGTACGGGGCACCACGCCGCACAGGTAGCTGTCGAACCAGCGGCCGCTGCCGAGGGTGTTGCCGACGAGCCGGTAGTACGGGCCGACGAGCGCGAGTGTCCTGTCGAGTCGGCCGCTGTTCTTCTCCAGGACTCCGGTGACGCGGCTGAGGGCCTTGAGGGTGGGGCCGAGCTGCCGGTCGTTGTCGCTCACGACGCCGCTGAGTTCGGCGCCGAGCGCCCTGCTGCCCTTGAGGAGGGCGCGGATGGCGTCGCGGCGCTTCTGGAGTTCGCCGAGCAGGGACCCGCCGTCCTCGATGAGGGTCTCGAAGCTGGACTTCTTGTTCTCCAGGGTCTTGGTGAACTTGCTGCTGTTCTCCAGGAGCCGGGCGAGTTCGGTGTCGCGCGCGGAGACGGACTTCGACAGTTCGGAGAGGCCGGTGGCGGCGTTGCGGACGTGCGGCGGTGAGTTCTTGAAGGTGTCGGAGATCGTCTCGAAGCTCTCGGCGAGCTGGGCGGTGTCGATGGCGTCGACGGTGCCGCTGAGGTCCTCGAAGGCCTGGGTGACGTCGTACGGGGAGGTGGTGCGCGACTGCGGGATGCGGGTTGCCGGGTCCTGCCGGTCGGCGCCCAGCGGGTCGAGCGCCAGGTACTTCTCGCCGAGGAGGGTCTTGATGGCGATGGCGGCGGTGGAGCGGTCGCCGACCCAGGCGTCGCCGACCTCGAACGTCACCTTGACCTTGGCCCCGTCGAGGGAGACCTCGGTGACCTCGCCGACCTTGACGCCGGCGATGCGTACCTCGTCGCCGGCGTCGAGTCCGGCGGCCTCGGAGAAGTCGGCGCTGTAGGTGGTGTCGTCGCCGACGAGGGGAAGGCGTTCCACGTTGAACGCCAGGGCGGCGAGCAGGGCGAGGAACAGGAGTCCGGCGACGGCCACGGCGACCGGGTTGCGTTCCCTGACCGGCTTGAACCGGGGGCGGGGGCTCATCCGCGGCACCTCGGTTCGGTCACGGCGATCCCGGTCGGCGGCTTCGAGCCGTCGGAGGTTCCCACGCCGGTCACGCGCGCCTCGCAGAGGTAGAGGTTGAACCATGATCCGTACGAGGAGAGCCGGGCCAGGGCGGTCATCTTGGCGGGGGTGTTGGCGAGGAAGGACTCGATGGCGGGGGTGTGCTCGCCGAGGGTGCCGGAGAGCCGGCCGAGTTCGCGGATGTCCTTCTTGAGGGGGGCCCGCGCCTCCTGGAAGAGGCCGGCGGTCGTCGTGGTGAGGGCGCCGACGGCCTGGACCGCCTCGCCGAGGGGTTTGCGGTCGGTGTTGAAGCCGGTGACGAGCTTCCGGAGGGTGACGACGAGGTCGTCGAAGGCGGCCTCGCGGTTGTTGAGGGTGGTGAGGACGGTGTTGAGGTGGGTGACGACCTGGCCGATGACCTTGTCCTTGGCGGCGACCGTCCTGGTGAGGGAGCCGATGTGGCGCAGCAGGCTGTCGACGGTGCCGCTCTCTCCCTGGAGGACCTGCACGAGTGATCCGGCGAGGTCGTTGACGTCGGCGGGCGAGAGGCCTTCGAAGAGCGGCTTGAACCCGTTGAAGAGCAGGGTCAGGTCGAGGGCGGGCGTGGTGCGGTCGAGCGGGATGGTGTCTCCGTCGTGCAGGGTGCCGGCCAGGTCGCCGCTGCCCCGGCCGAGGGAGACGTAGCGCTGGCCGACCATGTTGAGGTACTTCACGGCGGCGGTCGCGGAGCGGGGCACGGAGCGGTCCTCGCGGACCGCGAAGGTGACCTGGGCGGTGCGCCGTTCGACGACGCGTACGTCGGTCACCTCGCCGACCTTCACTCCGGCGATGCGCACGGAGTCGCCCTTGACGAGCCCGGTGACGTCGGTGAACAGCGCCTTGTACGAGCGGGTGGCCGAGCCGACGCCGGTGTTGGCGATGCTGAGGCCGAGGAGGGTGGTGGCCAGCGCAGTGACCAGGACGAACGCGAGGGACTTCAGGAGCGTGCCGGTCAGTCCGCGCCGGCGGGTGTGGGTGGGCCGCTTCGTCATCGGAGGGTCACCTCCGCGCCGCGGAACGCCGGGCCGACCAGGGTGCTGCTCCAGTCCGGGAGGTCGCCGGGCCGCTTCTTCGCCCCGGGGGCGAGGAGTTCGTTGACGAGGTCGTTCTCCTGCGGGGAGTTGGCGGGGCCGAGGTCCTGGCCGGCCGCGGCGGAGGCCCGTGCGGCGGGTGCGACCGGGATGCCGAGGTAGGGCACGGGGTAGCAGCGCGGGCCGCCGCCGGAGCCGTACGACGGTGTGTCGCGGCCGGGGACGTACGCACCGCGGGAGGGGACGGTGGTGACGTCGACGTGCAGTCCGGGCTGGTTCGTTCCCTTGCCGAGGGCCTTGTCCATCGCCGGTACGAACTGGGCGAGGGTGCGCAGGGTGCACGGGAAGGACGGCGCGTACTCGGCGAGCAGCTCCACGGTGGGACGGCTGGTGGCGCTGAGCCTGATGATGTTGTTCTTGTTCTGGCGCAGGAAGGCGGTCAGGTCCTGGGCCGTCCTGGTGGTGGCGCCGAGGGTGCCGGCGAGGTCGGCCTCCTTCTCGGCGAGGGTGCCACTGGTGGTGGTGAAGTCGGTGAGCGCCGTGACGATGTCCGGGGCTGCGTCGGCGTAGAGATGGCTGACCTTCACGAGTTCTTTCAGGTCGCGGGTGAGGGTGGGCAGTTGGGGGTTGAACTTCCGCAGGTGGGCGTCGAGCAGGGTGAGGGTGTCGCCGAGCTTGTCGCCGCGCCCCTCCAGTGCCTGGGAGACGGCCGACAGGGTCGCCGAGAGCTTCTGCGGCTGGACGGCGGTGAGCAGGGGCAGGACGTTGTCGAGGACCTGCTGGAGTTCGACGGCGTTGCTGGAGCGGTCCTCGGGGATGACGGCACCGGGTCCCAGCGGCTCGGCGGTGGAGCCGCCGGGCGGTACGAGGGCGACGAACCGTTCGCCGAAGAGGGTCGTGGGCAGCATCTGGGCGCGGACGTCGGACGGCACGTGGCGGAGGGTCCCGGGCCGCATGGCGAGGGTGAGCCTGGCTCCGCCGTCGGTGGCGTCGATGGCGCGGACCTCGCCGATGACGACGCCGCGGAGCTTCACCTCGGCGCCGAGGTGCATCTCGTTGCCGACGCTGCCGGTCTCGACGACGATCGGGTCGGAGTCGGTGAACTTCTTGTCGTAGACGGCGACCGCGAGCCAGGCGAGCAGGGCGGGTACCAGGAGGAAGACCACGCCGGCGAACCGGCGGCGCAGGGTCTCGGCACGTGAGTCGCTCATCTCACCCCGCCACCTTCACGGTCGTGGTCGCGCCCCAGAGGGCCAGCGACAGGAAGAAGTCGGTGACGCTGATCAGCACGATCGCGTTGCGTACGGAGCGGCCGACCGCGATGCCGACGCCGGCGGGCCCACCGGATGCCCGGAAGCCGTAGTAGCAGTGGGCGACGATCACCATCACGCTGAAGATCAGCACTTTCAGCACCGAGAGCAGGACGTCCGTCGGTGACAGGAAGAGGTTGAAGTAGTGGTCGTACGTGCCCTGGGACTGGCCGTTGAACAGGACCGTCACATAGCGCGAGGCCAGGTAGGAGGAGAGCAGGCCGATCGCGTACAGCGGGACGATGGCGACGACCCCGGCGATGATGCGGGTGGTGACCAGGTACGGCATGGAACGGATGCCCATGCCTTCCAGGGCGTCGACCTCCTCGTTGATGCGCATGGCGCCGAGCTGGGCGGTGAACCCGGCGCCGACGGTCGCGGAGAGGGCGAGTCCGGCGACGAGCGGGGCGATCTCGCGGGTGTTGAAGTAGGCGGAGACGAAGCCGGTGAACGCCGCGGTGCCGATCTGTTCGAGGGCGGCGTAGCCCTGGAGGCCGACGACGGTTCCGGTGAAGAGCGTCATCGCGATCATGACGCCGATGGTGCCGCCGATGACGCCGAGGCCGCCGGAGCCGAAGGCGACCTCGGCGAGCAGCCGTTGCACCTCCTTGAGGTAGCGGCGCAGGGTCCGCGGCACCCAGAGCAGGGCCTTGACGTAGAACAGGAGCTGGTCACCGGACCGGTCGAGCCAGACGAACGGGGAGGCCATCGGTCTCAGCCTCCCTTCGGCGGGACGATCTGCAGGTAGATGCCCGTCAGCACCATGTTCACGAAGAACAGCAGCATGAAGGTGATGACGACGGACTGGTTGACGGCGTCGCCGACCCCCTTGGGTCCGCCGCGGGGGTTGAGTCCCCGGTAGGCGGCGACGATGCCGGCGATGAACCCGAAGATCAGCGCCTTGAGTTCGCTGATGTAGAGGTCGGGCAGTTGAGCGAGCGCGGAGAAGCTGGAGAGGTAGGCGCCGGGGGTGCCGCCCTGGAGGATGATGTTGAAGAAGTAGCCGCCGAGCGTGCCGACGACGGAGACCATGCCGTTGAGCAGCACGGCGACCGCCATGGTGGCGAGGACGCGCGGGACGACCAGCCGCTGCACGGGCGAGACGCCCATGACCTCCATCGCGTCGAGCTCCTCCCGGATCTTGCGGGAGCCGAGGTCGGCGCAGATCGCGGAGCCGCCGGCGCCGGCGATCAGGAGGGCGACGATGAGGGGGCTGGCCTGCTGGATGACGGCGAGGACGCTGGCACCGCCGGTGAACGACTGGGCCCCCAACTGCTGGGTGAGGGAGCCGACCTGGAGGGCGATCACGGCGCCGAACGGGATGGAGACGAGCGCGGCCGGCAGGATGGTGACGCTCGCCACGAACCAGAACTGCTCGACGAACTCCCGGAACTGGAAAGGGCGTCGGAAGACGGCCCCGGCGACTTCGGCGGCGAGGGCGAAGAGCCGGCCGGTCTGCCGCAGTGCGCCGGTGATCACGAGCCGCTCCCGGTGAGCCGCTGCCGCTGGGGCAGGGTGTACGCCGCGTCCCTGGCGTAGGTGTCGCGGATGGCGGCCTGGGCGGCGGGCGGCAGCCGGTCGAGCATGCCGAGGACGCGCTCCCGGCGGCGTCCGACCGCCGCGCGCGTCGGGAGACCGGGCGAGGGCTCCAGCTGCGGGACGATCACCCGGGGCGCCGCCGGGAAGGTGGCGGGGTTGTCCAGTTCGGCGGCGAGCAGGGCGGCGTCCTTCTCCTCGGACATGCCGATGGGGCCTTCGCGGCGGCCTGCGAGGAACTGGGTGACGACCGGTTCGTCGCTGGTGAGGAGCACCTCGCGCGGGCCGAAGGTGACCAGGTTGCGCCGGAAGAACATCCCCATGTTGTCGGGGACCGTGGCGGCGATGTCCAGGTTGTGGGTGACGATCAGCATCGTCGCGTCGATGCGCGCGTTGAGGTCGATGAGCAGCTGCGACAGGTACGCGGTGCGGACGGGGTCGAGCCCGGAGTCCGGTTCGTCGCAGAGGACGATCTGCGGGTCGAGCACCAGGGCACGGGCCAGGCCCGCACGTTTGCGCATGCCGCCGCTGATCTCGCCCGGCAGCTTGCCCTCCGCGCCCAGCAGGCCGACGAGTTCGATCCGCTCCATGACGATGCGCCGGATCTCGGACTCCCGCTTGCGGGTGTGCTCGCGCAGCGGGAAGGCGATGTTGTCGAACAGGGTCATGGAGCCGAAGAGGGCGCCGTCCTGGAACATGAGGCCGAAGAGTTTCCGGGTCTCGTAGATGTCCCGTTCCGGGCTGCTCACCATGTCGACACCATTGATGAGAACGCGGCCCTGTTGAGGTTTGAGCAGTCCGATGAGCGATTTCAGGAAGACCGTCTTACCGGTACCGGAAGGGCCGAGCATCACGCTCACCTCTCCGGCCGGCAAGGTCAGGGTCACGTCCTGCCAGATATTCTGCTTGCCGAAGGACATGGTCAGCCCCTCAACGACTACCTCGATTCCCATCCCACCTCCAGCAAGCATGCGTCGGGGGTGCGCCGCGGGCGCACGTTAAGTCGGTGCGGATCACTTGGACAAGAGGTGTGGCGCAAAATCCTTGATCCGCTCCTGTATTTGTCACCGCGGAGACAAAGCCCTGGTTCGACTTTGTCTGCACGGAGATACACGGACGGGCCGACCTGCGACTCTGGTCGTCGCCCCGGGAACGTTACGACCGAGTAACCTCCCCCGGCAATACCGGATCCGGAGTTTTCGGCGACAGATGGCGGAAGGCCGGGCATTTATCAGGCGGGAGACAATCTCATTCCGCCGCTTGTCACCGGGGAGAGCAATGCTGAATCCAGCCACCCCTGATCGATCATAATTGTCGACATTGCGCACCGCGGAACCAAGGCGATTCCGGCCACCGCTCACCCGCTTGACAGGCAATTAGCCTTCTTCAAAGAATCATGGACAGCGGCATTGTTCAGCTAAGTTTCTCGCAAGTAACGTCTGGTTTCGCGGCCGAGAAATACCGGGCCGCCGGCCGCTCCCCCACCGCGGTCGCACCCTCAGCTGGTCAATCCCCAAGGAGAGTCCGGGACCCATGAAGAACCAGATCAGAAACTTCGCCGTCGTCGCCGGGGCGGCCACCGCCGCGTTCGCCCTCGCCGCCGGCCCCGCCTCGGCCGTGCCCTCGACGGTCTGGACCGTCAACCCGACGCCCGCCAGCTTCACCGCGACCAACAGCGGCAACGTCGTCCTGAGCGTCAACGGCATCGCCATGACGTGTACGAACTCGAAGGCCTCGGGCACCATGGCGAGCGCCACCGGCAACCCGGCGACCGTCGCCTCCATCAGCGCCATCGCCTTCGGCGCCACCGGCGCGCCCTGCACCAGCGTCCTGGGCAACGTGACCACCGTCGCGACCACCCCGTGGACCGTCGTGGCACAGGACTACACCGCCGCGACCGGGGTCACCAAGGGCTACGTCGGCAACGTCGACGCCAAGGTGACGGTCGGCGCCTGCGTCTTCCGCGTGACGGGCAAGGCCTCCGGCACGTACACCAACTCGACGGGCAAGCTGGCGGTCAACAGCGTCACCGGCGAGCTCACCGTCGTCTCCTCGACCAACTGCGGCTCCGCCGTCCCGGTCGGCGCCAAGCCGCTCTTCAAGGGCGACTACCTGGTCAAGGTGGCCAACACGACCACCATCCCGACGATCGTCGGCTCCAACCCGTAGGGCGCGAGAGCCCGCGTCCGCCCGGCCGGTGACCCCGGCCGGGCGGACGCGGGCCGTCCGTGCCCCCGACGGCCTTCCCTTCGCGCCCGCGCACCCGACGCTCGCGCGCACAATTCCGAGCGGAGCACCAGATGAGAGGCCAGCGAGCCGCCCTGCGGCCCTCCCGCGCCCAGACGCGTGGCGCGGCGATCGCCGCGCTCGTGGCACTCGCCCCCCTTCTCCCCGCGGCTGCCGTGGCCCTGGGCTCACACGAGGTCGACACCCGGCTCCCCTACCTCTGCACCCTGCCCTCGGGCCCGCAGACCGCGACGGTACGGATCAGGGCGACCGTCCCCGACCGGGCGACCGTCGGCGAGACGATCGAGGCCGCCGACGTCAGCACGACACTGGAACTCCCGGCCGCGGTCGCGGCCGAGCTCACCGCCCTCGAGGCCGCCACGGTACGGGCGGAGACGACGCTCACGGTCGGCGTGGGCCAGAACGGCGCGCGTACGGACGTCACATGGCTCGGCACGGCCCGACCCGCCGCCGTCCCCGCCGAAGGCCCGCTCACGCTCACCGGCACCGGCGACGTCCCCGCCCTCACGACGGGCACCACCGGCGACCTGACCCTCACCGCAGGAAACCTCGTAGTCGGCCTCGCCCCGAGCAAGGCCGACGGTACGCCCACCAGTCCGGCGTCCCTCTCCGTCAGCTGCGTCCCCGGGCCGGACACGGAAGGCCGGACGGCGCTCGCCGCGATCCCCGTCACGCCGGGCTCCGCCGCCACCACGAGCCCTGGCACGCCGTCCACTCCTCCGACCGCCCCGTCCTCGCCCGCGCCCCCCTCCCCCTCGTCCTCGTCCTCGTCCTCGGCCGCCCCCTCCGGACGGCCGTCGTCGACCCCGGCCGGCCGGGAGACCGCGGGCGGAGCAACCGGAGCACCGCCCGACCCGGCGTCCGCCACGGACGCAGGCAAGGGCCCGAGGGTGGCCACCGAGAACCCGCCCGGCACCGCCGGACGCCCGAAGGCACCGCCCTGCGTCACCGAGAAGCCGACCTCCACCTCGCTCTCCGCGTACATCACCGGCTACTCCAACGTGCGCAAGCTCGACGGAGCCTCGCTCATCCCGGTGTCCTGCGTGCAGCTCGAACAGGGCGAGCCGGTGATCGACTTCCGCCCGGACGGCACCCTGCACCTGCTCCAGAAGTCGGAGGGCTCGCTCCGGTACCAGGGGCGCAGGCAGTCCCCGCCCTTCACGTCCACCTTCCTGACCTTCGGCTTCGCGCCCACCACGGCGACCCTGGTGCTGGAGCAGGCGGGACCCCTGATCGTCGAGTCGGACGTCCTCCTCGTCTTCCCCGACAACATCGCGGAGACCTACATCCGGGTCCCTCTCGTCCTGCGCGTTCTCGCCGTCGAGGTCAACGGCACCCCGCTGGACGTCGGCCCCGACTGCCGCACGGTCACACCGCTCAGCTCCCCCGAGCCCCAGCCCTCCAAGTACCCCGGTGACCACCTGGTGCTGCTCGGCAAGGGACAGCTCCTCAACGGCACCGACGCCACCGGCTACGTCCTCACCAGTGGCGGCCCGCTCACCGGCGAGGTGACGGTCCCCGCGTTCAAGGGCTGCGGCGCCGGCGGCGAGAACCTCGACCGCCTCCTCACCGCTTCCATCTCCGGCCCCGGCAACCACATCAGGCAGATCCAGGGCCAGACCTGCGCGGTGGGCGTGGAGGTGCCCACCGAGGGCCAGTGCACCGCGGACCGCCAGCCGTACGTGGTCCCCAAGCCCGAGCGCTGAGCCCGCGCACCCGGTCAGCCCCGGCCCGCCCCCGGTCCGTCGCCCCCCGCGCTCCCTCGCTCCACCCCCCGTACCCCCGTACCCCCGTACCCCCGTACCCCCTCGACGAAAGGCACCGTCATGCCCCTCGCCTCCTCCCGTACGCGCCTCGCCACGCTCTCCGCCCTGACGGCACTCGGCGCCTTCGCCTCCATCGGGTCGGCCACCGCCGCCGACCCGCAGCTGAACGGCAGTTGGGGGCCGTCCAGCCGCTGCCCCGTCGACGCGGGGGCGATGCTCGCCGCGGACGGCCTCGACACCTCGCCGCAGTGCGTCGTGTCGTACTCCACCAGTGGCTCCATCAAGCTGGGCAACACGACCGTGACGACCGGGAGCACCAACCTCCAGATCGGCGTCGTCCAGAACCCCGACGGCACCAGCACCGTCGCCGCCCCGGCCGGCGGCGCGCTCATCGCCGCCCCGGCCACCGTCCCCGGCGGGCTCCTGGGCCTGATGTGTCCCAGTGACATCCCGTTCATCTCCGACATCTGCCGGCAGCTGACCGACGCCAGACTCAACAAGATCACCGCGACCATGGAGTCGGTCGGCACCCCCTCGGACTTCGACCAGATCGCGGGCGTCCTCACCGACAAGCCGATCGTCTCCATCCCGGTCCGCATCCGCCTGGAGAACCCCTTCCTCGGCGGCAACTGCTACATCGGGACGAAGGCGAACCCGATCATCCTGCGCCCGAGCAACCTCACCTCGCCGGACTTCGGCGTGGAACGCTTCAACGGCGACGGCTCCCCGAACGAGGAGGGCGACATGAGCCGCCTCAACATCCTCGGCTCCACCCAGAGCGACAAGACCTTCGCCGTCCCCGGTGCCAGCGGCTGCGGCCTCGGCTGGTTCGGTCTGATCGACGCCGCCGTCAACCTCAAGACCGGGCTGCCCTCCGCCGCAGGCAAGAACAGCCTCACCCTCAACAACACCCAGACCCACCTGACGGGCCTCTTCGCCCCCGGTCTCGCCGCCCCCGACGCGGGCAGGACGCTCTCCCGGAACTGGCACTCGGCAGTCCGGTAACAGCCACCCAAGGGCGATTCCCGGCCTACTAGGTAAGCGCGTACCCCTCCGGCACGCCAACTCTTGCTCAACGTGTGTACAGCACACAGCAGTTGACTTAGCTTCAGCATTCCACGTAGGTACGCACCTGACGACCACGGCGGCGCCCACCACGCCAGGCTTGGGCTCCGCACCGTCGCTCCCCCACCGGTCGCGTAGGAGAGCAAGGGATCGGTTCATGCCCGCAATCACCCAGTCGCCGGACATCGGTGAACCGCTCGAACCGCTCCCCAGGGAGTTCGCCGCCCTGATGAGGCCGGAGATCCCCGGTCTCATCAGGGAGATCGGCATGGAGGTCCAGCGGACCTACCCCGTGTACGCCCATCTCTTCAACGGGCCGCACTCGGACGCGATCCGACAGGGTGTGGAGCAGGCGCTCGCCGCCTTCGTGGAGCGGGTCGCCGACCCCGGGACGAACTCGGCCCTCAGGGACGAACTCCTCCGCAAGTTCGGCCGGGTGGAGGCCTACGAGGGCCGCGACCTCGACACGTTACTGGGCGCCTACCGCCTGGGCGCGCGCGTCGCGCTGCGCCGGGCCAAGATCATCGGACGTACGTACAACCTCTCCCCCACCCTGATCCTCGCCTTCGCGGACGCCCTCTTCGCCTACGTCGACGAGCTGGAGGCCCTGTCCCGCGAGGGCTACGTCATGGTGCAGACCCGCGCGGTGTCCGATGTGGCCGCGCTGCGAAGACAGTTACTCCACCTGGTCGTCGCCGGCCCCCCGCTGCCCCGGGCGACGATCGCCGAGCTGTGCCGGGACGCCTCCTGGCAGCTCCCCGCCGAGTGCACCCTGGTAGCCCTCCGCCCGCCGCTCGCCGAACTCGTGCAGGCGGGGCTCGACCGGGACGTCCTCGCCGACCTCAGCCTGCCCCAGCCGTATCTGCTGATCCCCGGCCCGCTGACCGCCGACCGCCTCGCGATGCTCGGCTCCGCCCTGGCCGGCACCCCCGCCGTCGTCGGTCTGACCGTGCCCCCGGCGCAGGCCGCCCACTCCATCCGCTGGGCCCGGCGCGTCCTCCAGCTGATCGACGACGGCGTCGTCGCCGACGCGCCCCTCGTGCACTGCGAGGACCACCTGACAACGTTGTGGCTACTGTCCGACCCGGCCCTGGTGACCCAGCTCGCGCAGCGTGAACTCGCCCCGCTCGACGAGCTGTCCGGCACCCGGCGCGACCGGCTGATCGAGACCCTGCGGGTCCACATCTCCACCCGGGCGCCCGCCGAACAGGTCGGCGAGATGCTCGGCGTGCACGCCCAGACGGTCCGCTACCGGCTGCGGAACCTGGACAGCCACTTCGGCGACCGGCTCCTCGATCCCGAGCACCGGTTCGCCCTCGAAGCGGCCCTGCGCGCGCTCCATCTCGGCGGGAAGCGGAGGGACTGAGCCAGGGCCGGGGCCGCGGCAGCGTCCGCGCGTCGCGGCCCGGCCGTCACGACGCCCGTCTACGCCGTCCTGGGCGTGAGGCGGCAGCGGGCCGGGCCCGCCGCCCGCAGGGTGATCGCGGGCACGACGGGCACCACGGTGTCGACGGCCTCGACGTCGTACCGCTGGAGGATCATCGCCAGGGCGATCACCGACTCCAGCATCGAGAAGTGCTGGCCGATGCACGCGCGCGGGCCGCCGCCGAAGGGGAACCAGGCGTAGCGGGGGCGGGCGGCCTCCGCCTCGGGCGTGAAGCGGTCGGGGTCGAAGCGCTCCGCGTCCTCCCAGTAGTCCGGGTGGCGGTGGGTGACCCAGGGGGCGACGATGACGTCCGCGCCGGCCGGGACGGCGACGCCGCCGATCCGGGTGGCGGCGACGGCGCGGCGCCCGATGGCCGGGGCGGCCGGGAAGAGCCGCATGGCCTCCTTGAGGACCCGGGTGACGTACGGCAGGGCGTCGAGGTCCGCGGCGCCCGGGGTCCGGCCGGCGAGGACGCGGTCGACCTCCTCGTGGGCGCGCTTCCGCTCCTCGGGGTGGAGGGCGAGGAGGTGGAGGGCGAAGCCGAGGGAGGTGGCGGTGGTCTCGTGGCCGGCGAGCAGGAAGACGAGGACCTGCTCGCGCAGCTCGGTCGCGTCGAAGCTGCCGTCCTCGGCGCTCTCGGCCTCGACGAGGAGGGTCAGCAGGTCCTGGCCGTCGCCGGACGTCGGGCCGGAGCCGCGGCGCTCGGCGATGATGCGGTCGCAGACCTCGTACAGCGCCCGGTGGACGGCGGCGGCGCGGCGGTTGCCGGGGGTGGGCCAGTCGCGGGGGACGTTGAGCGGGGAGTAGCCGCGGCGCAGGACGTAGGCGCCGACGTCGGGGAAGTTGTCCTCGACGATCTGGACGGCCGCGTCGACGTCCGTGCCGAAGAGGATGCGGGCGACGGCGCGCAGGGAGAGGCGGGTCATGTCCTGGAGGACGTCGACGGACTCGGCGCCGGCGTCCCGCCACTCGTCGGTGAGGGTGGTGACCTCGGTGGCGACGGCGGCGGCGTAGCCGTCGACCCGGCGGCGGGTGAAGAGGGGCTGGACGAGCCGGCGCTGGCGGAGGTAGTCCTCGTCCTGACTGGTGAGCAGCCCGTTGCCGAAGGACTCGCGGACCTCCTGGTAGAAGGCGTTGTCCTTGCGGAAGTTGGCCGATTCCCCGGCGAGGACCTGCTGGACGCCCTCGGCGGAGAAGACGCAGTAGACGGTGGCGCGGATCCCGGGCGGGCCTGCGGTGATCCGTACGACGTCGCCGTGGTCGCGGCGGGCGCGGAGGAAGGTGCCCAGGGAGTCGTTCTTGAGGTCGAACAGGGAGCCGAGCAGCGGAAGTCCCCCGAGTTCGGGCGCTTCGGTACCGGTGGTGATGGCCATGAACGGTTCTCCTCGATCGTCACCTGACGGGCGATTGTCCCGCAGTAAGTGACTCACGGGTAGCGAAGCCGGAACAGCAGACCGAATGTGGCCTGTTGGCTCGATCCGGGCGGCTGTCAGTGGTCTCTGAGAGGCTCGCCCCATGGAGCGACCCGAGATGACCCTGCAACTGACCATCGACTGCGCGGACCCGCAGCGCCTGGTGCCGTTCTGGCTGGAGGCCCTGCGCTACATCCCCGATCCGCCGCCCGAGGGCCACGCCAGCTGGCGGGCCTACTGGGAGGCGATCGGCGTCCCCGAGGACGAGCTGGGCGAGGACGCCGGAGAGCTCCCGGAGTCCATCGTGGACCCGAAGGGCGTGGGCCCCCGGGTCTGGTTCCAGCGGGTCCCTGAGCCGAAGACGGTCAAGAACCGCGTCCACCTGGACCTGAAGGTCGGCGGCGGCCGCGGGGTGCCGCTCGCCCTGCGCCGCGAGCGGGTGGACGGCGAGGTGACGCGGCTCACGGCCCTCGGCGCGACGATCCTGTACGCGATGGACGAGCCGAACGGCATGGACTACTACGCGGTGGTCCTCCAGGACCCCGAGGGGAACGAGTTCTGTCTCGTCTGACGTCCGCCCGGCAGGGCCGGACGGGGTTCGTGACGGCATCGCTGGATGACGAGGAACAGGAGACCGAGGTGGCCGGGACGACGGTGGCCGAGGTGATGGCCGAGCTGGCCGCGCTGGAGGACCCGAAGGCGCGCGCGGTGAACGAGAGACACGGTGACGACCACGGTGTGAACCTCGGGAAGCTGCGCGCGCTCGCGAAGCGGCTGAAGACTCAGCAGGACCTCGCGGAGCGGCTCTGGGAGACGGGCGACGGCGCGGCGAGACTGCTGGCGCTGCTGATCTGCCGCCCGAAGGCCTTCGGGCGGGACGAGCTGGACGCCATGGTCCGTGAGGCGCGCACGCCCAAGGTGCACGACTGGCTCGTGAACTACGTGGTGAAGAAGAGCCCGCACGCCGAGGAGCTGCGCCTGGCGTGGACCGCCGATCCGGATCCGGTGGTCGCGAGCGCCGGGTGGGCCCTGACCACCGAGCGGGTCGCGAAGAAGCCCGACGGTCTCGACCTCGACGGGCTGCTCGACGTCGTCGAGGCGGAGATGAAGGAGGCCCCGGACCGTCTGCAGTGGGCGATGAACCACTGTCTGGCCCAGATCGGGATCGAGCACCCCGAGCAGCGCGGCCGCGCGCTGGACATCGGTGAGCGCCTGGAGGTCCTCAAGGACTACCCGACGCCCCCGGGCTGCACGTCTCCGTACGCGCCGGCCTGGATCACCGAGATGGTGCGCCGCCGAGAGGGGGCGTGACGCGGTCCGGGTCCGGGCGGCTCCGCGGTGGACGGGAAGGGTGACACCCTCCGCGGAGCCGGACCGGCCTCGGCCAGGTCACCTGGCGATGGCGCGGCTGATCACCATGCGCTGGATCTCGCTGGTGCCCTCGAAGATCGTGTAGATGGCCGCGTCGCGGTGCATGCGCTCCACCGGGTACTCGCGGGTGTAGCCGTTGCCGCCGAGGATCTGGATGGCCTGGGCCGTGACCGTCTTGGCGACCTCGCTGGCGTACAGCTTGGACATGGAGCCCTCGGCCGCCGTGAAGGGCTTGCCGGCCGTCGCCATCCAGGAGGCGCGCCAGACGAGGAGGCGGGCCGCGTCGATCTGGGTGGCCATGTCGGCGAGCTGGAAGGCAACGCCCTGGTTCTCGATGATCGGGCGGCCGAACTGGACGCGGGTCTTCGCGTAGTCCAGGGCGACCTCGTACGCGGCGCGTGCGGTGCCGACGGCCATGGCGCCGACCGCCGGGCGGGAGGCCTCGAAGGTGGCCATGGCGGCGTTCTTCACGCGCTCGCCGCCACCGGACCTGGCCTTCTCGCGGGCCCGGGCCAGGCGCTCGTCCAGCTTCTCCTTGCCGCCGAGGAGGCAGTGGCCGGGGACGCGGACGTCCTCCAGGACGACCTCGGCGGTGTGGGAGGCGCGGATGCCGTGCTTCTGGAACTTCTGGCCCTGGGAGAGACCGGGGGTGTTCGGCGGCACGATGAAGGAGGCATGGCCCTTCGAGCCGAGCTCGGGGTCGACGACCGCGACGACGACGTGGACGTTGGCGATGCCGCCGTTGGTGGCCCAGGTCTTGGTGCCGTTGAGCACCCACTCGTCGGTGGCCTCGTCGTACACCGCGCGGGTGCGCATCGAGGCGACGTCCGAGCCGGCGTCGGGCTCGGACGAGCAGAACGCGGCGACCTTGACGTCGTTCGCGTCGCCGTACATCTGCGGGACCCAGGTACCGATCTGCTCCTCGGTGCCGTTGGCGAGGACGCCGACGGCGGCGAGGCCGGTGCCGACGATGGAGAGCGCGATGCCGGCGTCGCCCCAGAAGAGCTCCTCCATCGCCATCGGGATGCCGAGACCGGTCGGGTCGAAGAACTGCTGGGCATAGAAATCGAGCGAGTAGATGCCGATCTTGGCCGCTTCCTGGATGATCGGCCAGGGAGTCTCCTCACGCTCGTCCCATTCGGCGGCCGCGGGGCGCATCACATCGGCGGCGAAGCCGTGGAGCCAGTCGCGGACCTGCTTCTGGTCATCGTTGAGTTCGAGCGTGAACTCGCCCATATTCCCTCCCAGCTGTACGTTACTTGCGGTAACACCAGTGTGTTACCGGTGGGTATGGGCTGTCAACCTGCGGTGGAGCGGTTCGGCCCGACCGGCAGCGGACACCGGCCGGGTGTTACGTTGCGACAGCCTCACGAATCGCACGGGCGGGGAGACACGCATATGGACATCGCACACCGGACCACCGACCAGCAGACGCCCGCCGAACAGCGGCGACGCGAACTGCTGGAGGCGGCGGACCGGGTGGTGCTCCGGGACGGCCCCAAGGCGTCCATGAACGCGATCGCGGCGGAGGCGGGCATCACCAAGCCGATCCTCTACCGCCACTTCGGCGACAAGGGCGGCCTCTACCGCGCCCTCGCCATCCGGCACACGGACGCCCTCCTCGCCGCCCTGCGGGCCGCGCTCGACGCGCCGTCCGACCGCCGCCGCCGCGTCGAATCCACCCTCGACACCTACCTCGCCTCGATCGAGGCGCTGCCCCAGGTCTACCGCTTCCTCATGCACCCGGCGGAGGAGTCGCACCAGACCGAGCAGGGCTTCGACGTCGGCCGCCACTCCGCGCCGCTGCTCCGGCGGATGGGCGAGGAGCTCGGCCAGGTCATCGCCGAGCGCGTGGACCTCGGCCCCGGCGCCGACGCCCAGGCCCGGATCTGGGGGCACGGCATCGTCGGCATGATGCACGCGGCCGGCGACTGGTGGCTCGGCGAGCGCCCCTGCTCCCGCGCCGACCTCGTCCGCAGCCTGGCCGACCTGCTGTGGGGCCGCCTCGCGCAGGCCCCGGACCTCCCCGGCGGCCCGGGCTTCTAGCCGATCGCCGGGGCCCCACGGGCCCCGGCGCGCCAGAGCCGACGCCCGGAGACCCCGGCCCGGGCCCGGCGCCCAGGACCCCCGGCGCCCCGGGGCCCGTGGGGCCGACACCGTACTGGCGGGGGGTGGGGACCCCGGAAGGAAGGGGGGACAGACCCACCAGAACCCCCAACCCCCCCACCACCCCCCCCACAGATGTCCGTAGGGCGGAAAGGGTAGAAA